>JADFKK010000139.1 GCA_022564995.1 Planctomycetota bacterium
AGCGGCTGCTGTTGATCGACGACGACGCTGCCCAGGATGCGTCTCTCTTGCTCACAGAATGGCGCGAGGAGCGGACGAGCCTCAAGGCACAGCTTGACGCCGCGGGCCACAGCGAAGGCGTGAGGCCCCTCACGCCGGAAGCGCAGGCGGATCTCATCATTGGCGCCCTATTGGCATTGCGAGAGAACCTCAAAAAGGCGGACCCGGCACGTCTCCGCTACGTGTTCGGCGAGCTATTCTCTGAGGTGAGTCTGTGGTGGGTGCGGCGCGTCCCGGGCCGCAACAGCACCGGCAAGCAAAATCGATACCTGTTTTCCAAGGGGCTGGCTATCCTAAACGCTCGCACTTCCGCCGTTTCTCCACCTCACTTGGTTCCAGGGTCGCGTCGGTGATGTTGCTATCCTCGGCAAGATACACGCCTACGACCGTGCTGTCTTCGGACATTGTGTTTATGTATTGCCTTCGTCCGCGATACTTGACTCGTCCTCGGTATAATAAAACAGTCTGAATCGCCGCCTTATTTTCAATTTTTGTCGGCGGCTTGGCCGCTACGAGTTAGGGTTTGGGCTTGACTCTCCGCTTGGCTTTGGCCACTGAGGCCACGTAATTCCGGTCGGTTTTGCTGAGTCCGGAAATGGGATACGAGACGATCGTGCCGCTCTCTTTCTCAAGCAGGACCGTATTGCCCCGGATTTCAATCAACTTCGCCTCGAACGAGAAATTCCCCCGATCGTTGGTCCATTTGCGCTTCGGGCCGATCGCAACCGGGGAATCCGACGTGGCACGATTTATCTTGCAGTTCGGCAATGCCTGTTGCAATCTCTTCAATCCTGCGCTGGTGACCTTTACGCGTTGGAGATGTAATTCGCGGAGGTTCGTCAGACCTTCCAAGTGCTTCAGGCCCGCGTCGGTGATCTTGGTGTATCCAAGGTACAGGGAGTTGAGTTTCGTCAGCCCTTTGACGTGTCTCAATCCTCTGTCCGTGATCTTGGTCGCGTGGAGACTCAGACTCTTGAGGTTGGTCAGCCCCGCCAAGTGCGTCAGCCCGACGTTGGTGATCCTGCTGTGTCCGACGTGCAGAGTCTCGAGGTTCGTCATGCCTTTGATGTGCTTCAGGCTAGCGTCCCTGATTGGGGTCATGTCGAGACTCAGGAGTTTAAGGTTCTTCAGCCCTTTGATGTGCTTCAGCCCAGCGCCCGTGACGGCTGCGCCGTCAAGTCTCAGGATTTCGAGGTTCGTCATCCCTGCAAGATGTACGAGGCGGGCGTCTGTAATGCCCTTGCCAGAGAGCTCCAGGATCGTGAGCTTCGGCAACGCCGTGATGTGTTTGAGGCCAGCGGCGGTATTCTTGGTGTAGAGACCTAGGTGTTCGAGGTTGACAAGCCCTATCAGGTTCGCCAACCCTGCGTCGCTGAATTCTGGGCCATGAATCTCGAGTAATTCGAGTTTGTCTAGCACCCTCAAGTGTTTCAGGTCGGCATCGGTGACGTTGGGATTGTTGATGAGCCGGACTCCCACCACGTCCTTTTTTCGGTTGAGATAGACGAATCCTCCCAGTTTCCTAAACGCGGCAATCGCCTCCTCGCGTGTTGACACGGGCTTTAGAGGTTTGGCCTTGGTCAGCGCCGCCACATGGTCTCGGTCCGCCTTGCTCAGCTTGGCCAGCGGAACGGTGACGATCTTGCCGTCCCGCTTCTTGAGCCGGACGCTGCCGTCCTTGACCTCCAGCAACTCCGCCTCAACCGAAAACTTTCCGCTTGTGCTGGTCCACTTGCGTGCTGAGACCGGGGTCGCCACGACCAGCAGAAGGCCGGCCAGTAGCAGCCACATTCGTCGCCGTTTCATATCGTGCTCCTTCGATCGAGAGCCATCGGAAATAAAACCACCGCATACCGACATCGTAGCTGTCCCCGGGGGCGATCGCAAGGAGAATCACCGTGTCGGATTATTTGGGTGATTTGCCGACACCTCCTGAAACGTCTTCGTTCTCCTCGTTGCACACTGGCTCATCGTTGCGCAGCGCCGCAGCGCCGCCGGTATTTCCGCCCCATTTACCAGAATTCCCACCACGGCCGCGTGCGATGTTTTCTTACCGGAAATATGGCTACGATCCGTTCAAGATCAGAATCCGTCGGATGCCCGCACGCACACGGCTCGACTTCATCGACGTACCGCAAGTGGTCACACCCCGGACATCGACCGCAGCACGGGCAGTACGGAAGATCGCACTCGGGGCATGGCCGGTCATGCTTGATGCGACGTTGCCCACAGTTCGGGCAACGACCACAGGCGGGGCAGCATACCAGCTGCGGATCGTAGACGTTTCGGCTTTGGCATTCGCACCGCATGAACATGATGAAGCGCCCGCGTGGCTAGGCTGGTTTCTCGTCTTCCCGGAGTCGGTCAATCTCACTCAATAGGTCTCGGATCTTGGTCGCGTCCTGCACGGCAAGTACGTTGAGCGAGGCACCCTGTCCACCGGCGGTCGTGGTCATGGCGATCCCGGTAATGCCGCAGTAACGCATGAGCGGGCCTTGGTAACAGGTGTAATCCACGATCGCGCGGAAATGCAGTTTACGATCGCGACGATGTAAGAACCCTTCGGTCACTCGAAGGAACTGACCCTCGACCGAAACGTGGAGCGCAGCGGCGATCTTCTTGGACGGAAAGTGATAGACAATCAAGTAAATGAGAAAGGCCAGCAGCAGGCCGGTCAGAGCGCCCAGACCCGCGCCGATGAAAACCCATTGAACGTACTCGGCGACGGAGTTGAGGTTGGCCCGGTTATCTTTGCCGGTTGTGAATAACAATCCGCACGTGGAACCAAAGGAGCCTAAACACCCTGTCAACAAGAGAATCGGCAGAAGTCTCAAATATCGGCACAACGCGGCGCGATCAATTTCGATTTCAATGTCGTGCGGGTAGGGGTCGTTCACTGTGGCTCGTCCAACAGAGTCCGAGCGGCTTGAGTGTCAACGAGTAGGGTGGTTCGCGCTCGACCCTTCCATTATTCAGCCCAGGGCGTGCGGGGGCAATAGCTGGGCGGGATTCGAGAACTCGCTGAACTGCCGTGCGGCATAAATCGTTCCTAGCTTGGCGATAGCCGGCGTTCGTGAAACAGCTTGTCGACGAGGACTCTTAAGCGTTAGAATCTCTACGGGCATCCCGCTCCCCAAACCACCATCCCTTTTCCCGCACATTTCACGGAGACAAAACCATGGCCACCGCATCCCCCACCATCGCTCCGCCGACCGTCCGCCAGACCCAATGTTTCATCGGCGGGCAGTGGGTGCCGGCGCAGAGCGGCAAGACGTTCGATACGATCAACCCGGCCACTGAGGAGCCGATCGCTCAGGTGGCCGAAGGCGATGCGGCCGACGTGAATCTGGCGGTCGAGGCGGCGCGTAACGCGCTGGAAAACGGCGAGTGGTCGCGGATCGACGCCCGTGATCGAGGGGCGCTAATGCACCGGCTGGCCGATCTGATGGAAGAGGAGTTGGATGAGTTGGCGGCGCTCGAGTCGCTCGACAACGGTAAGCCGATCAGCGACGCCAAGGCGGCCGATTTGCCGCTGGCGATCGATTGCCTGCGTTACTACGCCGGGTATGCCGACAAGCTGCACGGGCAGACGATTCCGATTCGCGGCAATTATTTCACCTACACCCGCCGCGAGCCGGTCGGCGTGGTCGGCCAGATTATCCCCTGGAATTTTCCGATTCTGATGGCCGCCTGGAAATGGGGCCCCGCGCTGGCCGCCGGCTGCACGATCGTCATGAAGCCGGCCGAGCAAACGCCGCTGACGTGTCTACGGATGGGGCGGCTCGCCCAAAAGGCCGGCATTCCCGACGGCGTGATTAACATCATCCCGGGTTACGGTCCGACCGCCGGCGCGTCGCTCGTCAAGCATCCCGGCGTCGACAAGATCGCCTTCACCGGCGAGTATCTGACCGCGCAGATTATCATGTCCGACGCCTCGCAGACGCTCAAGCGGCTGACCTTCGAGTTGGGCGGCAAGAGCCCGAACATCGTGTTCGCCGACGCCGATCTCGAAGCGGCCGCCGCGGGTTCGCACTTCGCGCTGTATTTCAATCAAGGCCAATGTTGCTGCGCCGGCAGTCGGCTGTTCGTCGAAGAGTCGATCCACGACGAGTTCGTCGAGCGGCTGATCGCCATGAACCAAAGCCGCAAGCTCGGCGATCCGCTCGATCCCGCAACCGAGCAAGGTCCGCAGGTCGATCAAGCCCAGTTCGACAAGATTCTCAAGTACATCGACATCGGCAACAACGAAGGCGCCCAGTGTGTCTCGGGCGGAGCACGTTGGGGCGAGCAAGGCTATTACATCGAGCCGACCTTGTTCACCGGCGTCACCGACGAGATGAAGATCGCCACCGATGAAATCTTCGGACCCGTGCTCAGCGTGCTCAAGTTCAAGGACGTCGGCGAGGTCATCGACCGGGCCAACAACACGCCCTACGGCTTGGCCGCGGCCGTCTGGACCCGCGACATCGGCAAGGCGCATCACGTGGCTGCCAAGGTCAAGGCCGGCACCGTGTGGATCAATTGTTACGATGTGTTCGATGCCGCCGCCCCCTTCGGCGGATTCAAGATGTCCGGCATGGGCCGAGAGCTCGGCGAGCGCGGGTTGGACGCGTATTTGGAGTCGAAGACGGTGACGGTGGCGCTGGATTGAGGACGCAATTCCGCGTTGATTCTCCACCAAGACTCGTCCTCCTACTCGTACTCGTACTCGTACTCGTACTCGTACTCGAATGCCGGCGCGCAACCGTAAATGCCGGTTTTCGAGTACGAGTACGAGTAGGAGTACGAGTAGGAGGACGAGGACGACAAGAATGGCACCCCCGCGGCCTGCGTGATACAATCACCGTCACCAAGCGGAAACGTAATTGGGCGGCAACGCGTCCCATGCGCATTCTCGTATTGCTCGATCATCAATCGCGATGCCTTTTGAAAGGTGTAATCCATGAATTTCCATAGAGTCCTGATCTGTGCCGTTGCCGTTCTCGCAGGCTCCCCGGTATTGGCACAGGACTACGAGATCCGCTTGACCCGGCCGGCCAAGTTGGGGCAAAAGTATGAAGTGACCATGTCGGCGGAGAAGTCGGAGCAGATGACAATATCTTTGGAAGGGCGCGTTGTGCAGGAGACCAAGTCCTACTTGTCGGCGACGTTGGAAGGAACATTCACGATCCTGAAAGTTGATAAGTTGCAGCAGGAATCCGAGGTCAGATTGCTGGTGTCGAAGTTTCGCAAGAAAACGGGCAAGAATGCCATCGAGGAAG
This sequence comes from Planctomycetota bacterium, assembly GCA_022564995.1. GTDB lineage: Bacteria > Planctomycetota > Planctomycetia > Pirellulales > JADFKK01 > JADFKK01. The sequence continues at coordinate 5,301 of JADFKK010000139.1, forward strand.
AAGTGTTGCCCAAAGGCACGCAGGTGGTAGCCAGGCGGCGGGATTCAAAGAAGGAGTTCCTGGTCAATGGCAAGGTCGCAAGCAAGGACATCGCGAAGGTGTTGGACCTTTTCTTTTCACTCAAGGATTCTCGGGTCACAGACGACGATATCCTCGGCACAAAAGATCGCAAGAAGGTGGGGGACCGTTGGACTGTCCATAGCATGAAGGCAGCCGAGGATCTTGCATCAGAAGGCTTAAAGGTGGACGCGAAGAATATCAAAGGAAGTTCGAAGATCGAGAAGCTCGTTCTGGTCCGCGGCACAAAGTGTCTTCTGATCCGTGGCAAGATGGCGTTGGACATGATCGCACCGCCGCTGCCAGCAGGACTCGCGGTCGAGAAGTCAAGTCTCTCTTTATCGTTCTCCGGTGAGTTTCCTGTTGATATCTCGATTCGCAGGCTGTCTCAAAAGAATACGGGGACGATGACGTTGGTCGCCAAGGGTAAGCCTTCGTCTGATGCTCCAGAGATTACGCTGTCCATGAAGATTATTCAGTCCAAGCAGATGAAGCGGAAGTTCCTGAAGTGAAGCTGATTCGCGGGTGATTCGGACTATCGCAACTTGGCTCGTCCTCGTCCTCCTACTCGTACTCGAAGGCGGGGGGCTACGGTTGCGAGCCGGCATTCGAGTACGAGGACGACGACAATTGGCATCTGTCGTGCGGGATTTGCTTCGCGAAATCCCCGGAAAGCGACGGGACGCCGCTTCTACTTTGTTTTGAGATAGAGTCAAGCCTCGCCCGCTCACCCGAACCCTCCCGGCTTCCCCAGCTTTTGGGGCCTCTTGGAAATTATTGCCAAGGAATCGGCCCGATTTTTGTTGCGCCGCGATGCGAGGTCTGTTACACTGGTATCGCAGCCAATCCGTGCGTTTTATCAGCAGCTTCCTCGATCGTTGGGAGGGACCGATGAATCGTTTTGCCGAGGCCGTGTCGTCGATCTTTCGTGGCAAGAAGAAGCCTGTCGCCCGAGGTCTCAGCGGCGTTCAAAAGCTCACGCTGCTGGGGGTCAAGCTGACGCGAGACGACGAGGGCAACGTCACCGATGCCGACCTGCGCGGCACTCAGGCCACCGACGACGACATGGTTCACCTGCAGGGTCTGCACGGGCTGGTGCGGCTCGTCTTGCGCGGCAGCCAGATCACCGACGCCGGGCTGGCGCACGTGCGCGGTCTGACGAGCATCAAGCGATTGAGCCTTCCGCGCGGAATTGGTGATGAGGGGATCGCTCATCTGGCAGGTCTTGTGAATCTGAAGACGCTCAAGGCGGACGACGCGATGATTCGCGACGACGCCCTGGCACACCTCGAAGGCCTGGAAAAACTGCAACGGGTCACGCTGCGCAATGTGCCAATCACCAACGCCGGCTTGGGTCATCTGAACAAACTCAAGCACCTGCACCGGCTGGAACTGCAACGGGCGAAAATCGACGATGACGGAGTGGCCAGCTTGGCGCGCATGCGCCAACTCGACCATCTCTGTCTGGCCGGGTGCAAAATTACCGACGCCGGATTGCAGCACATCAAACACATGACACACCTGCGGCTGCTCGATCTGGAAGACTGCCCGATCACCGACGCCGGCATGGTTTGCCTTAAGGATTTGAGCAAGCTGCACGTGCTGGGCCTGAAAAATACGAGCATCTCCGACGCCGGCATCGCGCACCTCAAGTGGCTGGTCAAACTGGAAAAGCTCTATCTGGCCGGCACCAAAGTGACCGCCGACGGGGCCGAGAGTCTGGAAGCAACGCTGCCAGGATTGACGGTGGAGCGATGAGACCATCGTATCCTCGCTTACGCTTCGGGTTGCTATTTCCTCGCTTACGCTTCGGGTTACGGTGTGTCGGGTTACTGTGTGCGATCGCTCTGCTGTCGGTTGGATGTCTCGACTCACGACACGCACGGGCCGCCGAGAAAACCAAGCCGATTCATACGTGGCTACATTGCAACGACCGCGCGATCGAGCAGCTCAAGCCGCACGCCGACTTGATCGCCTCGGTGAGTTTGTTCGGCGAGCCGACGCGGGAGTTTGTCGGGAAGTGTCGCAAGCTGGGAGTGCAAACGTATCGGCTGGTCAGCGGACGAGCGACGGCGTTCGATACGCCCGAACATGCCCGCGCGACGATCGACAAGTATCTGGCAGATTGCCGCAAGCTGGGCCTGGACGGAATCGATCTCGACTACGAGGGGCTGCCGGCCAAGCATCGCCGCATCTACGCCGCGTTTATCGGCGAGCTTTCCAAGCGATTGCACGCCGAGGGCAAGAAGCTGAGCATCTGCGTGGCCTATACTCCCGCGATGCAGCAAGAGCCGGCCGACGTCGGGTTTTACGATCTTAAGACGATTGCCGCGAGTTGTGATCTGGTCCGCGTGATGTGTTACGACAAGCACTTCGCCAGCAGCCCCGGCCACGGCCCAACCAGCACGGCGCCGTGGGCCCGCCGGGCGATGCAATTCTGGCTCGCCCACATCCCGCGAGAAAAGCTGGTGATGGGCATGCCGGCCTATTCCAACGATTACGATCTCCGTCCCGGTCAACGGGGGCGGCAAGTTGATCGCCCGAGCCCGGAAGTGCCCAAAGGGGGCAAAGTCGAGCGATTTTGGCGCCCCTTCGAGCGCATCCACGTCTATCGCTACGAAGACTCCACCGGCCGCGCCCGGGTGTTCTACGCCTCCGACGCCAAGAGCACGGCGGCCCATCTCGAGACCTACCAAAAGCTCCGCCTCGCCGGCTTCGGTTTCTGGCATCACGCGAGCGTGTCGCCCGAGACGTGGCAAGCCGTGCGAAAGGCAGTGAGGCCCAAGTAGATCCCGCCTGCCGGGCGGGATTTTAATCGCGCCTAAGCGGATATATTTCCTTCGTCAGCGGCGTTGAGAGTGGCGGAACCCTGGCCTCCCGGCCAGGGCTGGGGATTGATTGTAGGGTGGGCACTGCCCGCCGACAAGAGTTTTGAGACAGAGCCTAAATCCCGCCTTCGCGGCGCATCACCGTGGTGGCGCTGAGGGTGGTTGAGGAGAGAAACCAGGGCGACGGCATCCAACTGACGCTGCTGAATGGCACGCTCACGTTGACGGTCACCGGATCGCCAAAAGCGGCGCTGCTGGGCGGACCGGGGGTGACGCTGACGGTGGCGCCGTTGATCGCAGCACTGGTCAGATAATCGTTGACGACCGTGGTAACATTGTCGGTCGTGGCGGCGTCGAGCACGGCCCGGCGGGCGCCCTCGCGCGAGGCGTTGGTCAAAATTTGCTGGACCATCACCATCCGGCCGAACTCGATCATGCCGAACACCAGCACGAAAAAGACCGGCGCGACGATCGCGAATTCAACCGCGGCAACCCCGCTACGGCGACTCAATCGACGTATTCTTGACACGGCTTTCGAGAATGCGGCACGACGCTCCGGCGGCGTCACGTCGTCGGTATAAGTTGCGTTCGATCTCATCGGGTCACCTTGGCAGAATGTCATCGCGCGAGGCGAAAAGTGGTAAGTTACGCCGCCCGGCAGCCGGCCACGCGCAAAAGGGTCTCTAGGTGTATTTAGGTCACAATCGGGGGCCTGTCAAACGGCGATTGCCTACCACGCCAGGTGGGTCGTTACCACGGTGTCTCCTCCGACACCATTGGCGCTCTGCGGCGCGCCGCCAACGTATGAGATGATCCGCCGCGATATCGTACCGACCAGATACTTCACGGTAATCGTCTGACTCGGATTATTCGGATCGACCACGTCTTCTTCGACCGTTCCGTCGAGATGCACCGCGGCGAAGTCGACGACTCGGATCTTCCCGCTAAGTTGATCGTCCTCATTCCTACTGCCGGGCAAGATTGACACGATGGGAACGACCACGTCTCGGAGCGGATCGTCGACGGCCGTTCTTAATCTATCGTCGATGGCCGATCCGAAGCCGCCGCTGCCGGTGCCTTCGTTGAAGACGTAGTAATCCCAGCCGGCTTTCATCACGACCGGGTCCAGGGCACCCTTGAGCACTTTCTTTACGTCGGCCTGAGACGCGCCCGGACCCGGCGAGTTGATGTCGAGTGTCAGATGGACGGGCGATTGTTTGCCCTTGCCGTAGATGTAGAGGATGACCACTTCGTCGACCTCGAACGTCTCGCCGTTGGCCGGCGCCGAAGGGCCGTCCTTTCCAGGATTTGCGTCGCTCACTTTCGGGTCGATGGTGCCGAAGTTGCCGTCTCGCAGCGCCATGGGCAAAACATTCGCCGCCGACACTCCGTCGAGAATGGCGATGGCCCGCGCGCTGACGTCGGCTTGTTGAATGCCCAGCGCGGGGGCGAAGAATAACTGCACGGCGGTTCCGCGATCGGCGCTGCGCCAAGCGATCACTTCGATGGCATTGGCCTCACCGGGCGTTTCGATAACCTGATGGGTGAGCGCGTCGTAAACTCCCACCTTGATGTCGGCATCAATGAGCGTCAGCACGACGCCGCCCGCCGAGCCGTTCATGCCGCCGAATTGCTGAGCGGTCAGTCCGGCAGCGGAAAGGTTGAGCGTGCCGTCTTCGTCGACCAACACGCCGATACCCGCCAATGCCGCGGAATCGGCCGATCGTTGCAATTCGGTACGAACGACGCACAGGTAGCCGACGTCGACCGCGAAGGAAACGAAGCAACAGAACACGATCAACAAAAACGCGGCGAGCACCACGATCGCCCCGCGACGGTTTTCGGCGGCCGAACTGGCGGCGCCGACAGGCTGGCGATTTGACCCCAAAATATCTTCCTCCGGTGTATTACGGCATCTTCGTCGCAGGAATGCTCAGCGCTGTTTGGGGCATGCGCCGTGATCCACGCGCGAAATAAGACGACGAGAGTGAAAAGGAAAGATTGCGCCACGCTGGAGGAGCCAACGGAAAGAAAAGTCCCTATCGATGAATAGGTTATGAAACGGGGGTTGTCAAATCGGCAGGTGCGGGAGCAGACGATAAAAGTCATCGGCAATCGACGAAAGTTACCGATCGTCCCGGGCGACCGGAACTGCCGCGGTGGATCGCACGGTGAGTATGGACTTCCCCCGTGAAGCTCTGGTATCATGCGAAGCGGGTTCCCATCTGATCGAGATTCGGCCCACCCGAAGCGAGGTCGCATGAACGCCAGTCGCATCTTTATCGTACTGCTTCCCGCTGTCTTTCTGCTTGGATTCGCGCAGCCGGCGCTGGCCAACGTCATTGCGCCGACGATCTCCGTCTGGCCGGGCATGGTCCACGCGAACTTTGCATTGGCGATACCCGCGTCGATACTGGCCGCCGTGTTGGAACGCCCGTTCCTGACCCACGCCGGAGTTTCTCGACATACGATGCTGTTCTCTTTGCAAGCGAACGCCGTTAGTCTTGCCATCGGATATATAACCTTGCCGGTCGGAGGTGCTGCGCTTTATGTGGTTGGTCCGCTATGGTGGCTCGTCGCCATTGGCCTGTCGATTCTCTCCGAGGGATGGTATTGTCGCCTGCGCGCTACCGAGGGCGGGCAGTTGCGTTGGCGCTATATCGTCTACGGCAACATCTTCAGTAGTTTCGTGCTCTTGTCGCTGCCTTTCATATCGATGGAGATCGGTCGATCGCATCCGAGGATCTGGTGGCCGTTTGAATTGCATCTGGAGATATTGGCCTGGGCTGTCACGATTGCCAGCGCCGCGGTTTTCGTCCTAAGTTTCTATCTGCCGGGCTGGTTGCGGCGGAAAGAGACGGGCGCGGCGGTGGTGGAATCGTAGTATGATCCGGACCGGACGCCGCTTCTGAACGCGGGGCGGGGCGTTGAACGTTACTTCAAATCACGGCGTGCCGTCACCCGCTGACTCTAGGTCCAGATAGAGCCGACCTAACTCCGCCATCAGCGGTTCGAGGCGCTGGTAGTATTCGTCTTCGGCGAGCTTGCTCTTGGTTTGCCGAAGATTGGCGACTTCGCGTTCGAGCTCGTCGCGGCGCTGTCGGACCCTCGCGGGCATGGCGGCTTCAGTGCCACTGCGGATGAGGACGAATTGGTTGGCGCGCAGGCCGTCGGGTTGGGCGCCGTCTTTGGCGGTGCGAACGGCGCGATAGCCGCGGAACCAGTCGGCGGGCGTGCCGAGGGCGTCGCCGTTGTCGTCGAGCAAGGCGTGTTCGGTGGCCAGGCGGGCTTCCTGCCGGTAAAACTCCGCCACGCCGGCCGAAGCGGCCAGATAGGCTTCCAACAGCGAGGTTTGTCCGTCTTTGTCGAGGTCGTGCTGCGTGCCCGCGATGGCGGCCGACATGTAGTCGCCGAAGCGGGCGTAGTTGTGTTCGTAGCCGCTCTTGGTGGCGGTGACGATGACGCGATTGGGGCCGGAGAGGCGATTGATGAACGGCCCGCTGGCCGAGGTGCAGTTGATCACGGCGGTCGGCGCCGAGACCGGCTTGAGCCAGCCGGCCAATTCTTCGGCCGTGACGTCCGGTCCGCGAAGGTTCAGCTTGGCCTTGCGACCGTCGAACGTGCCGTGGCCGATGAGCACCAGCCACAACGCCTGCGGCGGCTGCTTTGCGGCCTGGTCGAGATGTTGTTTTAATGCGTCGCGGTCGGCGGTCGACGTTTTCTCGTCGCTGCCGATGTGAACGAACTTCGCGCCGGCTTTCTCGGCCGCCGCTTCCCAGCGATCCGCCCAGGTGTCGAACTTCTCGGCATATTGCTTCTCGCCCGCCGCGCCGACCACAACGATCACCGTCTGAGTGCGATCGGCCGGCGCGGAAAGTAGCATGGCGCTGATGAGAGCGAGTGTGTTCATGTGTGTAGCCGGCCATTCGGCGAGTTAAGGCGGTCAATCGTCTTAGAATGTTTTAGTGCTCGGTACTCAGTACGGAATACTCAGTACCTTTGGTTTATCTAGTTGGACAACGCCACTTTAGGCGTGAGCTTCGTTGTAAATGACCAATGACCAATGACAATTGACAAATAACAAATCGGCCGCCCTAGCGTCTACGGCCCGCGAACCCCAGTCCCCCGTCGATCTGCGCCCCGCCAACTCCGTCCTTGGCGTCTCCCAAAGCATAGCTTCCTCACGACGTTTTCCGCGCACTCCACGTCCAATGCCGGTCGCTGGTGGCCTGAACCGTCTGGACGTCGAAACCCAATTCTTGCACGAGAGCGCGGATTTCGTCCAGACTTAACGCCGCGCGCAGGGAATCCTCGAACATCTGCCGTGCGTGGTCGCTTTCTCCGCCGGCGTAGGTCTCGACAAGCCGGGCGACTTCCTCGTCGTCCTCGGGCCGGAGCAAATCGCGGAAAAACAGCAGGCCACCGGGGGCCGTTAGGCGAACGGCCTCGCGCAGCACGGCCGCCGGCTCCGGGACATGATGAATGATGCTGTTCGACATCACCACGGCAAACCGCTCGTCTTCCAGCGGCAGCCCCTTGGCGTCGACCAAGTCGAGCATAACCCGCTCCCGCAGGCCGGCCAGGTCGATGTTGATCTTGGCGATGTCGAGCATGTTGGCCGCCAGATCGACGCCCAACACGCGAAAGTTTTCGTCGCGGCGGCACAATTCGATCGGGATCAAGGCCGTGCCGGTGCCCAAATCGAGCACCTCGCCATCGAACGCCGCGCCGCCGTCAGGCGCAAGGACTGCGAGCAGATCGTCGACGAACAACTGATTGACCGCCGCATGGTCCATCGCGTTATAGTCGACGGCCTCTTCGATCGTGTCCATCACCTCCGGTTCGAGCACGCGTTGTAACGTCATGGTTTACGATTCCCCGTGGCACTTACTGTGAGCGGCAAGGCGCTAGCCGCCGGTAAATCTACGTTATGTCTTCCCTCACAATACCCGCGGCTAGCGCCTTGCGGCTCACCTCACAAAACTCGCGGCTAGCGCCTTGCGGCTCACCACACAAAACCCGTGGCTAGCGCCTTGCGGCTCACCACACAAAACCCGTGGCTAGCGCCTTGCGGCTCACCACGGTTGCGGCCATCGTCATTCATCGGATACGTCGTCTTCGCCATCGCCTCGAAGCCATCCCCACGCGCCGATAATCATCGCCGACACCAAGTATCCGCCGGCAAAGCGATATGGCAACTCGCGCACGTCCGCCGGCAAATCCCACGGCAAGCCGATCGGGCTGCCGGGCAGCGGCGAGTGCATCACTCCGAACAGGCTACACGCTGCGGCGACCGTGAGGAATACCGCGGCGAGCTTCAGCCGATGATCGATCAGCGAGGCCAGCGTCGAAGCCCACAGCAGGCTGGTCACGATGAAGCCAGCCGAGAGGATGCGGACCGTGAGCAACTCGGCTTGCAGCGACTCGCTTAGCTTGGCCATCTGCCCAAATCCCAACTCGCCGAAGATCTTATCGACAAAGATCATCACCAGCGCCGCCATCGCCGGCACGCAAGCCAGCGCGATTGCGGCGTAGTGTCGCTTTGGCGTGGCCTGAAAGCTCTGGGCCGTAATCTCCAGCCCGATGAAGATCAGGATCGGGAAGATCGTCGCCTTGGGAATGAACAGATAGAAATAACCGAAATAACCGAAGATGCCGGCGCTGCCGACGAACAGTGCGGTGGCTAGTGTGTAAGCCGCCCGACCGCCCATCGCCTTGTAGGCGGCGTGGCCGATGTAGGGCGTGGTTTGAATGACTCCGCCGCAGACGCTGGCCACCAGCGTGGCGAAGCCCTCGACGGCGATCACCCGGCCGGTGTGATATTCATCGCCGGCCGCCGCGGCGCTCTCGGTGCAGTCGATTCCGCCAACGACCGTGCCCAGGGCAAAGGGAATCACCATCGGCAAGTATTGAAGCGTGTCGCCCATGGCGGCGAACCACTCGAAGCGAAACACTTCGAGCCATTCGTATGGCCACAGGGCCTCGCGGGCGTTGAATGGCACGGTCGCGGCCGAAGCGGGCAGCAAGTCGAAACCCCACATCAGAAAGTAGATGGTCCCGGAAACCAGCAGCGCCCCCAGCGCCCCCGGCACATGCCAGGGCAGCGACACACGAGCGATGAGTGTCGTCAGAATGATGGCAAGGGCGACCAATCCGACGACCGGATAGTGCAGAACCTCGATCAGGGGCAAAAAGCTGATCAAGACCAGGGCAATGGCCGCCAACGATCCCAACAGCCCGGCCCTCGGCACAACCCGGCGAATCCAAGAAGAGCCCGTCGCACAAGCAAGTTTGAACACTCCGCTGATGAAAATTGCACAGATTCCGATGTGCCAGGCTGCTCGGGCGGCGGCCGTTTCGTCCATTCCAGCGTTTTTGGCCGCCAAAAACGCCGGTCCCAGCACAAAAAACACCATTCCGAAGGTGCTCGGCGTATCGAGCCCTAAAGGCATGGCAGTAATGGTGTTACGTCCGGTGCGCCGGGCCAGCCGAAAGGCCATCCAGAAGAACAGCAGATCGCCCACCAACACGCCCACGGCGGTGCCGGGCACCATGTAACGCAGGGCAAAATTTGTAGGAAAGCCAAAAACTCCGACCAACAGGCCGACTGCTAGCAGCAAATCGGCCACATTGTCTAACATCAAGCCGAAAAAGGCGTTTACGTCGCCCGGGGCAGCCCAGCGGTAGCGAGAATTGGCCAAAATCGTTCTCTCCGGCACAGCAGTTGCAATGACAGCGGATATATCGAATGTGAGTCTAATCCGCTTCCTGTGGATCTGTCAATTTGTCACCTCCCATCGGAACTTTTCTTTCCCCACACGAACTCTTCTCTCGCACGGTGCGTAACTATGGCTAATACCCTTGAATTTGACCGAACTAACCCCGCCAGGACCGGTTCTGATTCTGACATGAGCGACGAGCAATTGTTGCTCGATTACCGAACGACCGGGGATCGAGATTCGTTCGACGAATTGGTCCATCGTTACGAACGGGAGCTGTACAGCTACCTGCGTCGTTACTTGGGCAATGCGGCGTTGGCCGAGGATGTTTTTCAACTGACATTTTTGCAGGTTCACCTGAAGTGCGACCAATTCGACCGAGGACGAAAATTTCGCCCTTGGCTGTACACAATCGCCACCAATCAGGCGATCGACGCCCAACGGCGAAACAAGCGACATCGGATGGTCAGCCTCGATTCGGCTGGCCCTGCCGGAGACCAAAACGACATGACCTCGCTGGCCCGATTGCTCGCCAGCAACCAGCCCGGTCCGGTCGACGAGTTGGAGATGGAGGAACGACGAGCTTGGGTTCACGAGGCGACCGACCAATTGCCCGACCATCTTCGCAGCGCGGTTTCGCTGGTATACTATCAAGGAATGAAATACCGCGAGGCGGCCGATGTGCTCGACATCCCGGTTGGCACGGTCAAGAGCCGCATGCACGCGGCCGTTTTAAGTTTGAATGAGGCCTGGAACAATAGCCCCACCGATAGCCGCCCCGAAGATCATCACGGCGACGGCGGCCACACACCGCGGAAGTGAACGACCCTATGCGTGAGCAGTTGCTCGGCTATCTTCTCGGAGCCCTCGACGACTCCGAGCATCGACAAATTGAAGAACGTCTCCAACGCGACCCGCAAGCGCAGCAAGAGTTGGAACTCCTCTCCGGCGGCTTGAAGCCTTTAGAGTCGGTCGCGGGTCACCACGAGCCGCCGGCTGGTTTGGCCCAACGAACCTGCGCGGCGGTCGAGGCGCGCCGCGCGCCGGTGGTGCTCGATACGTCTTTTGCCCACACGCCTCGGCGTTGGGCCTTGATCGACGTGGCCGTGGCGGTTGGCGTAATACTAACGGCTGCAGCTATTTTTTTTCCCGCCGTGAACCACGCCAGGGCGATGGCCCGTCGGGCCGGCTGCGAAGATAACCTGCGGCAACTCGGCGCCGCGCTGGTCTCCTACAGCGACGACAACGGCGGTGAGTTCCCGAGCATCGAGGCCCGAGAGCCGCTGTCGGTTGCCGGCGTCTACGCGCCGAAGTTGGTCAGCGGGCGACGGATCGAAAACGACCGGGTCTTCATTTGTCCCGCTTCGGAGTTGGTCGAGCAGCGCAACGCGTTCAGGGTGCCCTCGGTCAAAAAACTCTTGCGGGCCGGCGCCGATCAGTTGGCACAGATGCAACGCACGATGGGCGGCAGCTACGCCTTTTCATTAGGCTACCGCGACGCCGCCAACAAGTATCACCCCGCCAATAACCGCCAACGAGCCGACTACGCGCTGTTGGCCGACGTGCCGAATCTCGACGGGCCGAGCGAAGAAGGGCCGGTCCACATCAGCGCCAGCCACGGCGGCTGCGGCCAAAACGTGCTGCTCAAGGACTGTCGCGTTCTTTACATCCTCACCTGCATCTGCACGGCCGCCGGCTGCGAAGATCACATCTATCTAAACGCCCGCGGAGAAATCGCCCCCGGCGTCAACCCAAACGACGCCGTCCTGGCCCGCAGCGACACGCGGGTCTCTTTCGTCGGCCCGTAGGGTGCATCGCCGCTGCACCACATTACTTCCTGCCGAAGCGTCAGCGAGGACCGCCGCCCGTTTGTAGATCGTCGCCCCCAAATGACAAACATTTTCCCTCCGGTATTTGGAGAGGCACGTCTGGCCGACTGAGATGATTGAACTTAGCTTGGACGAAATCGTCCGTCGCTTGCCGGAACTCTACTCGCAGGCGAGCTACTCTCAGGCGTCGGCCATCTGCAAGCAGTCTCTGGCTCAAGGTGCCCGACACTTTATGGTGTTTTATGTGCAGGGGCTGCTGTGTTACCGCAAGGAGCAGATGCAACAGGCGAAACATTTCATCCGACAGGCCGAACAGTTGAATCCGTCGTTGGCCGATTATCATCATTTGGCCGGCCTGCTGAAACAACAGAACAACGCCGACTGGATCACCCTCCAGGAAACGAGGCTCGATGTTTTTCGTCGCATGGTCGACATCAGCGGGTACATCATCTCGTATCCCAAATGTGGACGGACCTGGCTGAGGATGCTGATCGGGCACTATCTTGGCGGCACGACGCCCGGCATAAATTACCTGGGCATAAGGGAGCTGACGGCCGACGATCCCTCGCTTCCGACGATTGACGTTTCGCACGACGACTATCCTCATTGGAAACCGCTGTCGGACCTCTATCGCAATAAGTTGAGTTACCGCGACAAGAGCGTCCTGTTTTTGGTGAGAGACCCGAGAGACGTTGTGGTTTCCTATTATTTTGAATACACGCGGCGCGACAGCAAGGCGATTGCGAACGATGACGAGTTCGACGGCTCGCTATCTGAATTTGTCTTTCATCCGCTGGGCGGCCTGCCGAACATCGTTGCCTTCTACAACGTGTGGGCCGACAACCGCCATGTTCCCAGGGCGTTCAAATTGGTCAGCTACGAATTGCTGCATCAGAACGCCGAGGAAACCTTGAAGTCGTCTCTCGAATTCCTCGGCATTCCCGCCATCGACGACGGACGCATCGCGGAATCCGTGGTGTTTTGTCAGTTCGACAAGATGAAGCGCATGGAAGAAAATAATCAGTATCTTTCCAAACCGAAAGACGGCGACCCCGAGAGCTACAAGATTCGCCAAGGCAAGGTCGCCGGTTATCGGGAGTATCTTAGCCAAGAAGACATTCGCCTCATCGACGAATACCTCGCCGAAAACCTCGACGATCTGTACGCCCAGTACAAGCGGTAGCGTCCGGAGTGTGTGGCAAGTTTTTCCGGCAATTTCGGCAGTAGCTGAATTCGCAAGAATTCAGTGTTTCCTGGGTGGGCCGAATTCTTGCGAATTCAGCTACCTGCCAGAATAACCTCTCGCACAACTTCCCGAGCGAGTTTGCGGCGTAGGGTGCATCGCCGCGTCGGATGTCGAGGGCGTGTTGCGAAAAGACATCACGGCTGCCAACTGAGACTTGCTGCCAGTGGGTGCCTTCGGATCGCCGCAAGCAGTTGTCAGCTCTCCGTTTGCGAGCATTCGCTCGGTCCCGCACGGGAGGTTTCCCGGCCACTGGTATCGACTTTGCATCTTTGCCTTCGTAGCTTACGGCCGGTTGCGGGAGAGCCCTTGTCCCCTCGGGCTCTTCCGTGCCGGTCTTTTCTTTGGTTTGCCTTTGGCGGTCGCCCGCATCATGCATCTTTGTGAACTTGCTGAATTGGCCGCGACGGTGGCTTCGCATGGTCCGGGGCTGGTGGCCGAGGAGCGACCGCTTTCGCCGGCGGGAATGGGCCAGTATTGGTCGGTCTCGAAGTTCCGATTCGATCGCTGGGCCAGCGCGCTCAAAGAATACCGCGACCACGCCGCCGATCCGACTCGGCCCGGCGGGTATCAAACGAGATCGATTCAAACCTTTCGCGACGTTCGCCCGGTGATTGAAGAAATCTTGGTCGCCGAGATGCTCACGCGGGTTTGGAGCGCCGTGACCAGGGCTTGCGATTTGGCCAGCGGAGTGCGCGAATCGGGGCCGGTCGCCGACAGCATTCTGATGAGTCAAATGGAAGCCCGCAACCGAGCGCTGCAATTGATGGTGCATGGCCCGGGAGTTGGTGCGGCTGAGGCGGTGGCCCTCAATCAACTGCGGCGCCGCACGGAGCGCTGGACCGATCTGTTGGTCGGTTATCTGGCCACGAGCGCCGACGTCAGCCAACTGGCCGCCGATCCCCAGCGTGCCCGGGAATTTGCCGCCGACCTGAAACACGAACAGCGACATGGCGTCGCTCAGCAAGGCTGGCAGGTGACGCTGGCGGCGCTGCGGGCCGCCTTTCGGCACGACCTCGACCGACCGGTGGCTAACGTCGAGTTGACCGAAAAAATAAGCCAGGCAGTGCTGGCCTGTTTTCCTGCGACGGTGCTTCACGACGCAGAGTTTCACGCCTCGGGTATCGCCCGATCTCTGTGGCTGACGCGGATGCACCTGGCCGCGAGCGACATGCAGGGGTTGATCGACGAACTTCTTTGGGCCGACGAACTGCTGCCGGCGGGATGAGACCGTCGCATGTGAGCGGCAAGGCGCTAGCCGCCGGTGAGTGTTGCGACGAATCTTACCGAGGGCTAGCGCCCGATCGCTTACTCCGCGGCCCTCGGCGTGCGTTTTCCGATGCAGTAGAGTGCGTTGCCGGAACGCAGGAAGAGTTGGCCGTCGCTGGCGGCCGGGGAGGCGCGGAACACGTCGTCCGCTTCGCCCAGCGAATTTCTAGCGATGAGTTGGTATTTCTTGCCCGGCTTGATGACCAGCATTTCGCCCGTTTCGCTCTGCGAGTAGATCAAACCGCCGACGGCGATTGGCGAGGCGGAAAACTTGCCGCCCAGGCGTTCCTGCCACAGCTCCTTGCCGCTGACCGCGTCGTAACAGGTGCCGATGCCGCCCATGTTGACCGTGAACACGTAATCGCCAACGAGAATCGGCGAGGGCAAATCGCGGCCGCCGCCGCGCCGCGTGTGCCAGGCCATCCGCGTCTTGGTTACGTCGCCTTTGCCGCCGGGCCGCACGGCGTAAATGTCGCCCGGCTTGCCGTTGACGACAAACACCAGCCCGTGGCCCACGGCCGGCATCGGCGTGCCGCGGCCGTTGAAGCCCTTGCAGAACCAGTACTCTTCGCCGTTGGTCGGGTTGTAACTCTGCACGCCGTACTCGCCGTTGAGAATCAGCTCCTTGCGTTTACCGGTGTCGATCAAAATCGGCGTGCTCCAACCGCCCTTGGGAAGATTTCGCCGTTCGGTACGCCAGATTTGCTTGCCGGTTTTCTTTTCGACCGCCAACAGATACGTCTTGCCCTCGGCGTCGCAGTTCTGCACGACCATGTCGCCGAGGATGACCGGCGAGGCGGCTGTGCCCCAGGATCCCGGGAATTTTCCCAATTCGCGGGACCAGACCTTCTTGCCATCGAGCGTATAACAGTGCAGTCCGCCGTCGCCGAAGAAGGCCAGCACGTGCTCGCCGTCGGTCGCGCAGGTCGAGGTGGCCCACATGTTCATCTTGTGCAGCGACTCGGCCGGTCCGCTGCTGGCGGTGTCTTTCCAGAGCGTCTTTCCGGTGCTACGGTCGACGCAATAGACGTATCGCTCGACGGCTCCCGCGTCGGTCTTGGCCGCCGAGGTGAGAAAAATCCGCTCGCCCCAGATGCTCGGCGACGACTGGCCGCGGCCGGGCAGCTTGACTTTCCAGGTAACATTCTTGGCATCCCACTTGGTCGGCAGCGACCCGCCGATGCTATGACCGGTGCCCAAAGGCCCGCGGAAGCCCGGCCAATTCGTGTCGGCCCGCACGGTCGCGGCGCTCACCAACAGACAGATTAACAGGAAAGCCGCCAAAACTCGCCGAGCCGTAAAAGATGCCATCGTTTTTCTCCGTTATCTGGGGACACGCAAGAGCGCTAGTCCTTAAACAAGCGAAGCCGGTTCGCTTGATTTTGTTTTTTCGAGCTTGGTTTTCGGGGCGCAGGCTGTCCGGCGGCTTTTGGGGAAGCCGTTTATTCGGTTCGGGTTTCGGGTTCGATCATG
>JADFKK010000140.1 GCA_022564995.1 Planctomycetota bacterium
GCACCTCAGACTGGCCTCGCGCCGCGGCGTTTCTTGATGCGAGCATACCAAGCCCGCATCGCCGGATCCTTTCGCAGAACATGCAGCACCATTTGCCCGAGAATAAAGCGGGCGATCGCGCTGCCCTTGCTCGGTAGGGCACGCAAAGCGAGCCAGGGCAGGCAAGCTGCCCATGGCACCCGTGGATAATCCAGGAAAATGCGCCGCGGCAAGCCGGCGGCCTACGAAAAAACCGGAGGCGGCGCTCGGGCCGACTCCGGTTGGAATTCGCGTAACTTCAATTCTGGCTCTGGCGTTAGCTTCCGTTGTTGCTCACGGCGATCGGAATGGCGATGGCGGCGGCGATCAGGCCGGCGACCACCCATGGATTGGTGAGGAATCCCCACATGCCATACTGACCGCGAACGACTTCGTCACCGACCACGAGCAAGGCGCCTTGCTGGGCGGCGGGCGGAGCGGTGCCGGGCGACCACAGACGATAGGCGGCCGATCCGTTGGGGCTGGCGACCTGGTAGATTCCGCCTTGCAGGTTGCTGACGGTGTAATAGCCGCTCGCATCGGTGAGCGTGTTGGCCACCTCCCGATCGTTCTGCCGCAACGACACCGGCATGCCCTGCACCGGGGCACCCTGCGCGTCGACGAGCTGGCCAACCAGCACACCGCCATCGCGAAGCTGGACGTCGGCAATCTCGGGGGCTCCGACCGGCGCAGCCAACACGGTGTGTGGCGTCAACATGCCCACGGCGGCGAGAGCCACCAGGGCGCTACGGATCGAACGTAGTGATTTCATGATCTTCCTATCCAATAAGTGATTGCAAAACTGCCCAAGGGGGAGACGGCAGCGACACCGCCTTACTGGCACACGGTGCCAGTTGGACGGCGCTTGCCCCAATGGAAAGCGACCGATCGCGATCCGTCTAACTCATCGTCCGCTCGATGAGGTATCTCAAGCCAAAACCGCCTGCCTGGACTATTTTTTCGGAAAAATCCGCCAACTGGCTGTAGGTCTCCCATTTTCGCACAAACGTCGGCCGGTATCCCCTATCGCGGGTTATCCATGAACGCCCCGCGGCTGATGAATATTCCGGGCTATCGTGGGCGCGTGAAGATATTTCGACCCGCCAACAAGCTCGAACCAGATTGAACTGGGGAAATTGGCACGGTGGGATCGGGGTAACTATGATGGTACACTGCCTGGCCGGACCACGGATCAACGATACGCAGGAGTTGGCCGCACGGTCGACTCCCCGGTGTGCGTCTGTGATCAAACAACGGACACGGAAAGAAACGCACCGCTGGTTAATAGAGACCCACCCAACTGGCCAATCGCGAAGTGCCCCACCTGGCCATCAAGTTTCCGCACGGCGAATCGGATCGTTGCCGTTCGCTCTAGTTTTTCATCTGAGTCATGGGAGATCCCATACATGCACCGTCTCGTTTTTCTGGCGACCTTGTTCGGGCTGTTCGTTCTTTCTTCTGTTGTGAGTCAGGCCGCCCCAACACACAGCGTCGTGCCCGGCTTCGAGCGTTTTCACGCCGCTGGCAAGGGCGATGCGGCCCTCGGCGGACAGTTGCTGTTGGGCGAATTGAATTGCACCTCGTGTCACAAGGCCGATGCGGCCGCTGCGGCGCTCATTCAAAACAAGCAAGCACCCGTGTTGGACGCGGTCGGGGCTCGCGTGCGTCCACAATACTTGCGGCGGTTTCTGGCCGATCCCCAAGCCGTGAAGCCCGGCACGACGATGCCGAATTTGTTTGCCGCGTTGCCGGCAGCCGAACGGAAGCAAACGGTCGAGGCGTTGGTCCACTATCTGGCGTCGACCGCCAAGCCGGCTCACGAGTCGGCCAATCGCAAGGCGGCCGCCCGCGGACAGGGGCTGTTTCATCAGGTCGGCTGCACGGCCTGTCACGGGTCGGTGGGAACCGACGCGCCGCCGCTGGCCACCTCCGTCCCGCTGGGCGATTTAGAACGCAAATATACGCTGGGCGGCTTAGCCGACTTTCTCGCCAATCCGCTCAAAGTTCGCCCCGCCGGCCGCATGCCCGACTTGCGACTGGTCGGCACGCAGGCCCGCGACGTGGCCCATTATCTGGCCGGCGGCGATTTGGCGGCGGCCAACGTCAACTTCAAAATTTATCTGGGAAGCTGGGGCAAATTGCCTGACTTCAACACGATGAAACCGAGCGCGACCGGCACGGGCGACGGCTTCGACATTTCGGTGCGGCCCCGGGCGCAGCAGTCTGGCGTGCGATTTGAGGGATTCTTCCGCGTCGTCAGCGAAGGCGATTACACCTTTCTGCTTCACTCCGACGACGGCAGCAAGCTGTACATCGACGGCAAGCTGATCGTCGACAACGACGGCACACACGCCGGCACCAGCAAGTCCGGCAAGACGCGGCTGGCGGCCGGAATGCGGCAAGTGACTGTTGATTACTTCAACGCCGGCGGGCCGTTTGTGCTACGTGTCGAGTTCGAAGGGCCGGGCATCAAGCGGCAAGACCTGGGCGACGTGATGTCGCTTACCAAAGAGCCGCCCAAGCCGAAGACCGACAAGAAAGATCCCGATGCGGGGCCGTTCGTGCTCAACGCCGATTTGGCCAAGCAGGGCAAAAAGCTGTTTGCCAGCATTGGCTGTGCGTCGTGTCATCAGATGAAAGGACAGGAAACCCCGGCTGGCGCGAAGACGTCGCTGGCGAAGCTAACCGGAGCAGGTGGCTGCATGAGCGCGGCGCCGGTGAAGGGGGCTCCGCATTTCGCGCTGAGTGGGCCACAGCGGGTGGCGATCGCTGCGGGGATTAAGAAAATCGCGGCAGGGTCTGCTGCGCCACAAGCGGAAGATTTGATCGCACAGACGCTGACGCGATTTAATTGTTACGCTTGTCACGAGCGGAACAAACTCGGCGGAGTGGAACAGGTTCGCAATGCGTTGTTCCTGGGCAGCGTGCCGGAGATGGGCGACGAGGGGCGCATCCCGCCGCCTTTGACGGGCGTGGGGGCGAAATTGACCGCCGCCTGGATGAAACAACTCTTCGACCGCGGGGCCAAAGACCGGCCGTACATGCAGACCCGCATGCCGCGTTTTGGCGTGGCCAACGTCGGCCACTTGGTCGCGGCCTTTGGGGCGGTCGATAAAATCGAGCCGGTCAAGACGCCGGCCTTCAGCCGCAAGCCCAAATCGGTCAAGGCCGCCGGTTGGCACCTGGTCGGCAACCGGGCGCTGTCTTGCACCAAGTGTCACAATTTCAAGGACATCAAGAGCACCGGCATCAATGCGATGGACATCACGCTGATGCCCAAGCGGCTCAAGCACGATTGGTTCCACCGATATATGGTCAACCCAGCGGCCTTTCGTCCCGGCACGCGAATGCCGGCCTCGTTCCCCGACGGGCAGACGCTGCTCAAAGACATCCTGGATGGCGACGCCAACAAGCAAATCGAAGCCATCTGGGTTTATCTGGCCGACGGACGCCGCGCGAAGATGCCCTTCGGCCTGTCACGGGCTTCATTGGAATTGGTGGCCGACGACGAAGCGATCATGTATCGCAACTTTATCCAAGGAGCCGGCACGCGAGGAATCGGCGTGGCGTATCCCGAGGGCATCAATTTGGCCTTCGACGCCAACGCGATTCGGCTGGCGATGATCTGGCAGGGCGGCTTCATCGACGCCGCGAAACACTGGAACGGCCGCGGGGCCGGCTTCCAAGGCCCGCTGGGAGACAACGTCGTCGCGCTGAGGGGCGGGGCGAGCTTCGCCGTGCTGGAGAATGACAAGAGCCCTTGGCCCGCCGAGGCGGCCAAGAAACTCGGCTATAAGTTCCGCGGCTATCGACTCGACAAGGATCGCCGCCCGACGTTCTTGTACGACTACGGCGCGATTCACATTGAAGACTTCCCGATGGCGGTCGACAGCGAAGATTACCCCACGCTGCGGCGAACTTTAACGCTCAGCAGCGAGAAACCGGTCGACAATTTGTGGTTTCAAGCGGCGGTGAGCGGAAACATCCAGGCCGGCAAAGACGGAACGTACACCATCGACGGCGCGCTCAAGATGAAAATCACCGCCGCCGGCAAGCCGGTTATTCGTGACGGTCAGCTCCTCGTGCCGGTCAAATTTGGCAACGGCAAGGCCGTCATCGTGCAAGAGTTTGATTGGTAGCCGTAGATCAACAACCAACGCTCACCGCTTGCCGGTTTAGCCGGCCACCGACTTTCCGCAAGTTCATCGAAAAACTCTCCATCTCAATCGCAGGAATCGAAATATGACTCTCCGTGTTACACTCGCAGCTTTCGCGATCTTCACCGGATTCGCATCGTTGTCGCCGGCCGCCGACCCGCTGCCGACCGAGGCCGATTACTACAAGATTCTCAAGTTCAAAATCCCCGAGGGTGTCGTGCTTGAAGCCGGCGGGCTGGAACTCATGCCCGACGGCAAGCTGGCCGTTTGTTCCCGCCGCGGCGACATCTACATGATCTCCGACCCCTTCGCCGAGAACCCGGCCGAAGAGTCGAAGTTCACGCTCTGGGCCCAGGGCCTACACGAAGTGCTCGGGCTGGCCCAACGCAACGGTTGGCTGTATTGCGTGCAGCGCTGCGAGCTAACCCGCATGAAAGACAGCGACGGCGACGGGCGGGCCGATCTGTTCGAGACGGTCAGCGACGGCTGGGAGATCAGCGGCGACTATCACGAATACGCCTTCGGATCGCGGTTCGACAAAAACGGCCATCTGTGGACCGTGCTCTGTCTGACCGGCTCGTTCACCAGCAACACGAAGTTCCGCGGCTGGTGCTTGCGGTTCGACGAAAACGGCAAGATGATCCCCACCTGCTCCGGCATCCGCTCGCCCGGCGGCATCGGCATGAATTATGAGGGCGACGTGTTCTTCACCGATAACCAAGGCCCCTGGAACGGCACCTGCAGCCTGAAACATCTCAAGCCGGGTTCGTTCCAAGGTCACCCGATCGGCAACAAATGGTACGACGAGCCGGGCGTGGTCGCGGCGATGGGCCCGCGGCCCAAGGATCCCAAGTCGGGCAGCCGCATCATGACCGAGGCGGCGAAGATTCCCCAGTATATGCCGCCGGCCATCCTGCTGCCCTACAACAAGATGGGCAAATCGGCCTCGGGCATCACGGCCGATCGCAGCGGCGGAAAATTCGGCCCCTTCGCAGGCCAGACGTTTGTCGCCGACCAAAGCCACAGCACGATCATGCGTTGTTTTCTGGAAAAAGTGAACGGCCGTTACCAAGGCGCCTGCTTCATGTTCCGCCGCGGCTTCAGCAGCGGAAACCTGCCGATCATGCTCACCAAGGATGGCAGTATGTTCGTCGGCGGCACCAATCGCGGCTGGGGCTCGACCGGCCGGCAGCCGTTCGCCCTGGAACGAATGCAATGGACCGGCAAGCTGCCCTTCGAGGTTCACGAGATGCGAGCCAAGAGTGACGGCTTCGAGCTAACCTTCACCAAGCCGGTCGATCCCCAGACGGCCGGCGACCCGGCGTCGTACAAGATGGGCACGTACACCTACATCTTCCAATCGAGCTACGGCAGCCCCGAAGTCGATCACACCACGCCGACCATCGACCGCGTGGTGCTCGGGCCAGACGGCAAGACGGTCCGGCTCTATCTCAGCAAGCTGCAACCCGGCCACATCCACGAACTGCACATGCCCGGCGTGCGATCGAAAGACGCCCTGCCGCTGTTGCACAACGTCGGGTATTACACGCTGAACTACATTCCGAAGAAGTAGGTGGCCGAAGTGTGCCATGGGCAGCTTGCCTGCCCTTGCCCGGTCGGTTCGACACATGCCACTCGTTGTCGAATTCGCCCGACGACCCGTAGCACCGATGACCGTCGATTGGCCTTGCGCGTGGCCAAAAACCGGGTAGAATGGATCGTTCAGCGTCTATTGCTCCTGCGCGGTCCCGCGTCTGTCTGAACATGAACGAACTAGCACAGAAAATATACAGTGCGTTCTCGCCGGTTCCGCTGAAGGCTGATGAAGATCCGGATCTGTACGTTTCGCTGGATGACGTTCGTGGCAGCGGAGACATCGTGCATCGTTTAGGCGAAACCATTCGCCTCGCCCAGGGCACGCCGACCTGCCAGGTCCTCGCGGGACATCGCGGCAGCGGCAAGTCGACCGAGCTGTACCGTCTCCGCCGCGAATTGGAACGCGGATCGCCCCGGTTCTTCGTTGTCTTCTGCACGGCAGACGAAGACATCGATCGCAACGACGTCGACTTCCCGGACGTGCTGATCGCGATCATTCGGCAAATGGCGGCGCAGCTCAAAGAGCGGGCAGACATCGAACTCAAACCGGGCTACTTTCGGGATCGCTGGGACTGTCTGAAAAAAGTGCTCGGTGACCTCGAAATCGACTCACTCGGACTCGAAGCCGGCATGGCGAAAATCGCCGTTGCGATCAAGAGCAGCCCTGATGCACGCCTGGAGATCCGCAAGCTGCTAGAACCGGATACGGGCAATTGGCTCATCGCAGCCAATGACGTAATTGGCGAGGCCGTCCTGGAATTGGGCAAGAAAAACTACGACGGCCTCGTGATCTTGGTCGACGACTTGGACAAAATGGTTGTCCGGCCGCACCACGAGGCCGGCTGCACCACGGATGAGTATCTTTTCGTACATCGCTCCGGTCAGTTGACCGATTTTTCTTGCCACGTCATCTACACACTGCCGCTATCGCTGGCCTATTCACACCACGAGCAGACGATCAAGTCGAGCTTTGGCGGCCACGTGCCGGTGGTGCCGATGACCAAGATCGCGACGAGGCCGCCTGAATCGAAACGATACTCGCGCGGCTACACGAAGTTTCAGCAGATCATCGAGAAGCGGTTGCAATCGGTCGGCGCCACGCACGACGACCTTTGTTCGGCCCGCGTGCGTAATGAACTCATCAAGCTGAGCGGCGGTCAGCCGACCGAGTTGATGACGCTGGTGCGCGAAGCGATCATTGCCCACGGCTTGCCGATCGATGGTGAGTCGCTACGGCGGGCGCGCAGGGAGGGCCAACGGGAATACGCCCGCCAACTGCGCAGCGACCACTGGCCGATCATCGAGGACGTGCGCAACGACGGCACCTACACGCGGACCCGACAGAGCGAGTCGGCCTTTCGCGAATTGCTCGACAGCCGGGCCATCCTGCAATATGTGAACGACGAGGAATGGTACGGCCTGAACCCGATGGTCGCGGCGCTCCAGCCGCCCGCCGCGTCCTCAAACGATGAGTGATTGCCCCGATGGCCGCCTCGCCCTCAACGCCCGATTCCGCTCAGCAGGCGGCCGAAAAGGCGGCGCTGAATCGGATGCTCGAATTGTCGCAAGGCAGCTTTTCGCTGAGTATCTCGATATGCAATAGTCCCGCACTGCGGGATTATTTAATCGGTGAGATCAAAGGCGCAAAGCCGCAACTCACCGTGGTTTCAGTTCCCCGTGAGACGGTCGACGTGTTCGGATACGTCGACGGTCAGTGCGCTGATGCCGCCACCGAGGCGCTGTTTGTCGTTGACCTGGAAGGCAGCATCGACTCGTCTCAAGAAGATCAACCGGCCCTGCGATCACTCAACGCCTCGCGCGAACTGTGGGAGCGGCGATATCAGTGTCCGATAGTTTTCTGGCTGCCCGAGTATGCGGCCACGCTCATGTCGACCGCAGCCCGCGATTTCTGGCGATACCGAAGTCACCGCTTCGAGTTTGTCTCGGAGCAGGCCACGGCGATGGCCGGGACAAGTGACAGTTTCGCGGGCAGTCTCTCATTGGCGGCGAACCTATCTGCTGAGGAAAAGCAGTTTCGTATCGCCGAACTCGAGGAGCGGGTCGCAGACGCGGGCAGCGAGGTGGACGAAAAGTTGGCCCGCCACGTGTTTGTATGGCTGGCTGAACTTGGCTTTCTATATTGGTTCTGCGGGAGGCTAGACGATGCCGAGGCTACGATCTCTGAGTCGTTGAGGGTCGGTGAGCGGTACGGCTGGCAGCGCTATGTGGGGATTCAGTACGGTCACCTTGGCATTGTCTACCTTGACCAGGGCGATTTGAAACGCGCAGAGGAGATGCATTGCAAAGCGATAGCTATTCACGAAAGACTCGGCGACGAAGAGCATACGGCCTCCAATTATGGCAACCTGGGACTCATCTGGCATGAGCGTGGCAACTTGGACCGGGCGGCAGAAATGCACACGAAATCCCTGAAAATTTGTGAGAAATTCGGTCGTAAGAAAGAAATGGCGAATGATTACGGCAACCTCGGCATTATCTACTTTGACAGGGAAAACCTGGAAGGCGCGGAGGACATGCATCGCAAAGCCCTGGCGATCAATGAAGAATTCGGGCGGCTCGACGGAATGGCGGCCTCTTACGGGAATATCGGCGCGGTGTACGCAAAGCGTGGCGACTTAGAACGAGCGGAGGAAATGTTTCACAAAGCGCTGCGTGTTTTCGAAAAGCTCGGCCATCACGTCGAAATCGCGAACACATGCGATGGCCTAGGACGCCTTGCGGCAGCGCGCGACAATCGTGCTGCTGCTCGCGAGTTCTGGTCTCGCGCTCGCGACTTGTACGAGCAGGCCGAGATGTCGCGTGAGGTTTCACAGATTCGAGAGAAGCTCGACGATCTCGCTGTCGGTCCATGACGTCGGCGGCTTGCACGCTGGGCGATTTGCCTTCGCTCGTGGGGCGCAGCGTCACGGCCTTGAGCTTTATCACGGCCCTCGCCGACATTCTTCGTGCAGCGCGCGGTCAGGCTGGTCTTGCCGGCCTTGCTGGAAATGCACGAGCAAACCGGGCACAATGGTTGATGCTTCACCCAGATGGCTCCAAGAATCCCTCTTGCCCGGATATCACGAACATGATGAACGCACACACGAAACGACACTTACCGCTATTCTTGTTTTGCTCAATTGCCGCCGGCCTGGGCGCCGCGACACCGAAGTGCCCTGCCGCCGAGGAGAAGGTCGCCGGCTTGCCGAACATCCTCTGGATTACGGCCGAGGACCACGGGCCGGAGATGGGCTGTTATGGCGACCGTCTGGCGGTCACGCCCAATGTCGACGCGTTGGCTAAGAAGGGCATGCTGTTCAAACTCGCTTGGTCGTGCGCTCCGGTCTGTGCGCCGGCCCGCACGACGATTATCAGCGGGGTCTATCCGCCTTCGACGGGCGGGCAGCACATGCGGAGCATGGTGCGGCTGCCGAAGAAGATGCGGTTCTATCCGACGTATCTGCGCGAGCGCGGATATTACTGCACGAACAACTCGAAGACCGACTACAACGTCTCGACGGCTGGCCCGTCTGGCTGGAGTGAATCGTCTAGGAAAGCCCACTATAAGAACCGCAAGTCGGGCCAGCCGTTCTTCGCGATCTTTAACTCGACGGTCAGTCACGAGAGCCGCATCCGCTCGCGGCCACACAAGCAAGTGCTCGATCCGGCCAAGGTCCGCATCCCGGCCTATCATCCCGACAACGCCGAGTCGCGACAGGATTGGGCGCAGTATTACGACGTCGTCTCGCGGGCCGATGCGATTGCGGGCCGTCAACTGGCGGAGCTGGACAAGGCC
This sequence comes from Planctomycetota bacterium, assembly GCA_022564995.1. Lineage (GTDB taxonomy): Bacteria > Planctomycetota > Planctomycetia > Pirellulales > JADFKK01 > JADFKK01. The sequence goes on from JADFKK010000140.1 coordinate 9,568, forward strand.
GGGCTGACGGACGAGACGATCGTGTTTTATTACGGCGATCACGGCTCGGGCATGGCCCGGGGCAAGCGCTGGACGTATAACTCGGGTTTGTCGGTGCCGATGGTCGTTTTCTTTCCGGAGAAGTGGAGACACCTGGCGCCGAAGGAATACAAGGCCGGCGGCAAGAGCGACCGGTTGGTCAACTTCGTCGATTTGGCGCCGACGCTGTTGAGTCTGGCCGGGGTGAAGCCGCCCGAGTGGATGCAGGGCCACGCCTTCGCCGGCAAGCACCAAACGGCGCCGCCCAAGTACATGTTCGGATTTCGCGATCGGATGGACGAGCGATACGATTTCATCCGCACGGTGACCGACGGCCGGTATCACTACATTCGCAATTACAACCCGCACTTTATTTATGGACAGTATGTCGGCTATAACTTCGTCACGCCGTCGACCTCGGCCTGGAAGCGGGACTACGACGCCGGCAAGTTGAACGCGGCCCAGTCGCACTTTTGGAAACTCAAGCCGCCGGAGGAGCTGTACGACCTGCGGGCCGATCCGGACGAGGTACACAATCTGGTCGCATCGCCCCAGCACGCGGCCAAGCTCAAGGAGCTGCGCAAGGCCCAGCAAGACTGGTGCCGGAGTATTCGCGACTTGGGGTTTTTGCCCGAGGGCGAGATTCACAGCCGGGCTAAAGGCACCACGCCTTACGAGATGGGCCACGACGAGAGCAAGTATCCATACGATCGGATCTTCGCAGCGGCCGATCTGGCGACGATGCGCGGCGCGGATGATCTGCCGGCGTTAAAAAAATTGCTGACCGATTCCGATAGCGCCGTGCGATACTGGGGCACGATTGGCATTCTCAATCGGGGGGCGAAGGCGGTCGGCCGGTCGCAGCGCGAGTTGCTCGCCGGGCTGAAGGACGATTCGTATTACGTCCGCATCGCCGCGGCGCTGGCGCTGGGAAAATTCGGCGACAAAGCCGATCAGCGGCGGGCGGTCGACAGCCTCGTTGAGTCGGCGCCGTGGTCCGGGCCGCGCGACGTGTTCGTGTCGATGGCCGCGCTCAACGCGCTGGACAAGCTCGACGGCAAGGCGGCCCACATGGTCGAGACGATCGAGGCGTTTCCACGCAGCGGCGGCACCTCGCCCCACGGCCGCTACAACGGCTACGTTGCTCGGCTGCTAGCCAAGACGCTCGCCGACCTGAAAACCGGGACGAAATCACCGCGGCCGAAGAAGCCGTAGGCCGCGGCGAGCGTGAGTTAAACCGCGGCCAATTCGGGCCGTTTTTCTCGACGGCTGTTTTTGCGGTTGTCCATCACGGCGGCGATCCGCTGGCGAACCTCGTGGATGTATCGCACCAGATCTCGCCGACTGATTACGCCCACGACCCGATCTTCGTCGTCCAGCACGGGCACCCGCCGAAAGGTGTTTTCGAGGAAGATCTCGGTCACTTCGTGCAAAGGATCGTCGATGCGGACACTGACGATGTCGTGGCTACAGTATTGCCCGACGCCGTCCTGCTTGGCCTGGGTATCGTACAGCAGCCGCAGTAGATCCAGCTCGGAAATGATGCCTCGCAGATGCTTGTCATCATCGACCACGAGCAAACCGCTGATGTGGTGACGCAGCAGCAGGCCGAGCACCTTGTCGATCTTGGCCTCGGGCGGAACGGTAACGACCGCCGTCGTCATGATGTCTTTGGCACGAAATTTCATGATGCCCTCCTCGCAAGTTTCACGGAACGAAATGTAATGACCACCGTGATCGGGGCAAACGGTGACGCCTGAGACCAAGGTCTCTACGAAAATATAGGTTACTCTTGACTGGCGCAGGCGGATCGGCGTGAATAAACCCAGATTGTTCATCAGCCCCCGGTTCGTGCAGATTGCGATAAGAACCGGGGGCTGATAGACACGCGGTTCCTACGTCATTTTCCGATTGAAACGGTTCGCACGGCCGCGGCGCGTTACCAGGGCGTCATTCCGCCGTTGACGCACAATGTTTGGCCGGTCACGAATCCGGCCTCTTGGCTGGCGAAGTAGAGCACCGCGTTGGCCACGTCCTGCGGCACACCCCAGCGGCCCATCGGAATCTCGGCGAGATAGGCGTCTTTCTCTTCCTGCGGATCTTTTTCGTGCCGCTCGACCGGAACCCAGCCGGGGGCGACCGTGTTGACGGTGATGCCATGCGGCGCCAATTCCCGCGACATGCTGCGCGACCAGCCGATTTGTCCGCCCTTGGCGGCGACATAAGCGCTGAACGGCGCCACGCTGCGGTGATAGACTTCGCTGGTGATATTGACGATCCGCCCCCACTTGTTTTGCTTCATGTTGGGCAGGCAGCGACGCGCAAGCAGGTAAGGACTCTTAACGAAAAAATCAAGCATCTGCTGATAGAATTCCCAGTCGTACTCTTCGATCGGCTTGTGCGGCTGATCGGGCGTGGCGTTAACGACCACCAGGTCGACCGGCCCAAGTTCGTCTTCGATCGCGGTGAACATCGCATCGACGCCCTGCTCGCTTGAAGCATCGGCCCGGACCAACATGCCGGTGCTGCCTTGCGACCGCAAATCATCGAGCGCCGCCTCGCCGCGCTGTTGGTTGTTCAGGTAATTGATCGCCACCTTCGCCCCGGCGCGGGCCAGCGTGAGCGCAATCACCCGACCCAACCCGGTGCTGCTGCCGGTGACGAGCGCGACGTGTCCGTTGAGAGAAAAAGACATTACCAGCCCATCACCATGTTCGATTCGACGGCCTTGCGGGCGCTTTCCAAATCGGTGCCGGTTTCTTGCATGTATAGTCGGATGGCGTGAACTTTATCGCCGGAAGACTTGGCCAGGCAATCGCGGGCGACGTCGCAGGGATCGCTCTTGCCGGAAATTCCCAGCACGTTTTTCGATATCACCCAACAGTCTCGAGGGCGTTGCGTAAGACGCAAGACGCGCTCGTCGGGATAGGCGTCGTTGGCGACCGCGGTCGCGGCGTCCTGATCGTCGGCCCAGGTGATGATAATGTGAGACTCGGTCTCGACCTCGAATAGCGGCATGATCCGGCTCCTCCTTGTTTCGCGAAGATGTGTTAAGGCTGATATTATGCCCTGTCGGCGATTCCGTCAACATTCACCCACCCCCTCGGCCGGCGATTTTTTTTGCGTGCCGGCGGTGTTCTTCCCGCAATTGGTTCTGTTGATTCGACTTACGTCGCTCGTCGGTGACTTTTTCGGTGCTGTCAGTTGGTCCAGTCCTAGCTGGCATGAGGCCCCGTCGCCCGTCAACGAAGGCTCACCCCTCACCCCCTCAAGCCTCCCAAGCCGAGTCGTCATCCAGCCGCTGATGCGGTACAATCGCATGGGAATCGATTCCTCGCCCGTTGATGCCAGCCGAATGACTCCGCCAGATGCCTCCGCCAGAATCCACCACCGACGAACACGGGTTTCCGATCCCCAAGGACTTCGACGGTCGCGATGCGCGGCCGCAGCCCCGCCGCCCGCGGACGCCGCCTTCGCAAAAGGCGCGGCGCTGGGCAGCCGTGCTCATCGCGTTGTTGATGCTTGGCGCGGCGACGTTTCCGCTGCTCAAAGAGGCTGGCACGGCGATTTGGGCCCGTTGGCACCAACAGCGATCCGAGCAGCGGTATCATTCGGACGATTTGCCGGGCGCGCTCGAAGACATCGAAACGGCGATCTCTCTGCGGTCGGACGATGCCGTGTCGTATTACCTGCGGAGTCAGTATCGGCTCGACGACTACACGAGGGCGGATCACGCGCAGATGAGTCTGGACGACATCAATCGGGCAATTGAGCTGGAGCCGCGGCAGCCTCTTTTTTATGAGTTTCGCAGCCGCGTTTTGCAAAGGCTCGGTCGATATCGTGAGGCAATCGAGGAAATTGATCGTGCCATCGACCTCGCACCACCCGCTACGGCAATGCAACTGAACAACCGGGCGTACGTACGGGCGTTGGGGAAGATCGATTTGAAAGAGGCGCTCGATGACGTGCAGGAGTCGATCCGCCTCGACGGCGGGCGATCAGCCGCGTCACTCGACACCCGCGGCTATTTGTTTTATCTGCTGGAGCAGTATGAACCGGCGCTGGACGACATGAACAAGACGATCGTCTTGGCCGAACGACACCGGCAAGCGACGATTCTTGGATGGGAAGATTCGCCTGTCGAAGCGGGCGAACGGACGTTTCTGTTACGACCCCTGGACCAGGCCCTGGCCGTTTTCTATCACCACCGCGGCCTGATCCACGAGAAGCTCGAAAACCCGCAGCAGGCCAAGGCCGATTTGGCCCACGGCGACAAGTTGGGTTACGATCCGGAAAAAGGCGTTTGGTGAGCCGCGTTACTTATCCAGCATCTTGATGCGGATGTTTTTGAACTGCACCAACATCGGCGGGCCGGCGTGCAATTGCAGGGCCAGCAAGCCCTTCATCGCCCGCTTCGACTCTTGATTGTCGACCAAATCGATCGTGACGTTTCCGTTGACCTTCTGGATCAGGTGATTGCCCTTGGCGATGATGGTGTAGCTGTTCCAACCTTCTTTCTTGATCGTCGCCACGATGTCCTTTTCGGGCGTGGTGGTGCCGGCATTCAGTTTCTTGCCATCGCTCGAGATGACGACCTTGCTACCGCGTTTGGCCAACATGCCGCGTCCCTTTTCTTCGTACAACGATCCGGTCCAGCCGCCGGGGGCGTCGAAGTCGGCCTGATAGCCGCCAATGACCCACTTGGACACTTCCTTGCTGCGATACTGAATGCCGGAATTTCCGCCGACGATGCGAAAACTGAGCCGCAGTTCAAAATCGGCCACGTCGCTCTCTCTCCAGATAAGGAACGTGTTTCCGCGGGTCGGATTATCCTTCGTCGTCTGCCCGCTAATCGTGCCGTCCTTGACGGACCACAGCTTGGGATTGCCCTCCCAGCCCTTGAGCGTCTTGCCGTCAAAGATCGCCTTGAAGCCCTGCTCTTTCTCTTCCGCCGTGGCCAGCGAACCGGCGGCCAGCACAAAACACAGCGACAACATTCCGGCAGTGATTCTGGTAAGTTTCATAATTGTGTCATTCCTCGTGTCAATTCATTTCTCGTTATGTAAAGCCGCGACCAGTGGTCGCGCCCGAAGATATCTCACGCCCTACTTCGCCCCCTTCTTATTCCATCCGTCCAACATTTTCTGGATTCGCCCGCGATCGAAATTCTTCGGCGTCGGAGCGTCCTGATTGGCCAGCAGGTCGTCGACGCTGAGCGACTTGGAAACGACCCCGCCGCTGGGCACCTCACCATTGGCAACCCACACGATGGCGTTCAGCGCCACCTTGCGGAAATCGTCGTTACCCCAGTTCCAGTGGAAGTGGCCGCCGGTGAAGCCAAAGCCCCGGCCTGCCCCTTCGCGCTCCGAGGCCCAACCGACGTGTTGCAATTCGCCGCGAGCGACGGCCGCCCGCACATGCGGATTTCCGCTGTGGGCGCCGTCTCGGCGACGCAACGTGTCTTTGGACGGCAGATCGCTGAGAATCGGCGTAACGCCTTTCATGTCCTTGCGGAAACGCATGTGATAATACCATTCGTCGTTGATCGCGAACGGCTTCACCCCGCGGGTGATCGGGTGCTTGGGCAGTTTTTTGAAATTGGCGGTCCAGTGCGGATTAACCGACCAGTGGGCCTCGAAGTAACCGCCGATCCAATTCAGAAACGACTCACCGGCCTTGCCTTTGACCGTTTCGACAGCATAGTGAATGCACATCACGCCGACGCCCTGATCCGAAAGCTTGCTCACCTGGTCGAGATGCCGATTGGCGAAGTGTCCGCCGCCGCCGTCGGAATACATGACGATCGCGTCGGCGCCGTCAAAGGCGTCATCTTTCGGCCAGCCCTCGAAGTAGACTTCGCACTTATAGCCGGGCATGCCCTGTTGCAGCGCCTTGGCCAACAACATACAGCCGGCCTTGTGTTCGTGCGCGCCAAACCCGTGGCTGCGCCGCCCGGCGATGAAGATAATTTTCTTCTTGGCCTTTTCGGCAGCCGTGAGGGCGGAGGCGAAGCCGAGCGAGAGCAGCAAGCACGCCAGCGCGGCAGTGAAGATTCGGAGCATCCTGGCGGAAGACAGTTTTCTCATCGGTGGCCTTTCTGATTCAGCAGGTTTCTGGATTTGCTGTGGGTCAAATGACAAATGACGAATAACGACCAAGTTATGCCGCGATAGTGCATTATTTATCACGTCGTGAAGAACGATCTTTGTTAAAATGCGTGGACTTTTTCACGAATGTGCCGTCCGCTTTGAGAGTCGCCTCATAGGCTTCGATGGCGTTCAGACCAACCCGCACAAAATAGAGGCGTTCCGCACCTACCTCTTGATAGGCCCTCCATTCGAACAAGAGAAAGCGACGAGGAAACGGACGTCTCCATTTGTCAAAGGCCTCCCGGACCGCCTTCGGAACGGTGTCTTCGGAGATTGGGTGCGATTGCTCGCGAATGACTTTTCCGGTGCTGCTAAGGATCAGTTTATAGTTTAGCAGGCTGCATACAATGGCGGAGCCTACGCGCTGTAAATGAGCCCCAGAAGAGTTTGGCTGGAAGATAATCAATTCATACTGTCTCGCATTTCCTTTTCCAGTTTCCGAACTCCGCCAGACTCGATGACCAGGAAATAAGGCTTGGTAAGTCCGCACAACAGCCCTGGGCAGGAAGCTGATCACCGGGTCAATCGGTTTCGCGGCAATCGCCCTCTCATCACTCTTCTGGCTTGGTGGTTCCTCCGCGTCGGCGCTGACGGTCAGCGCAATCGCGTTGGCTGTCGTCAGGATGAGAAGAGCAGCAATGGTCGGTGGGTTAGGTCTCATCATGGTAGCCTCCCATGTCGGGGTCGGGTATTAGCGGCATACCTAATCACAAATAATCAATGAACTAAGAGATGTTATTGGTCATTAGATATATGTCGTTTGTTGTCGGACATTTGGATGTACTCACCGCTCATTAACGCGACCCACGAACTCTCACCATATCATAGCGGTTTGCCGGACGATTGCGAGCACTTTCCTCCCGCAGCCGATTGTCGCCGTCCCAGACGCCTCCTACAGATTCGCCTCGGCTTCGTCCAATTCGGGCGGCGCGAAGTCGAAATTTTCACTTTGGCTGAAAAACTCGCGGGGATTGTCGTAAACCACCTTGCGAATCAGGCTCTCCGGGTGGCCGCGGCGACGCATGGCGATGATGAAGTCGGGCACGGCGGTCGGCTTCGAGGGGCCCCAATCGCCGGCCGAGTTGACCAGCAGCCGCTCGGCGCCGTGCATCTCGATCATGTCGACGGCCCGCTCGGGCGTACATTTCGAGACCGGATACAGTGTCATGCCGGCCCAGAAGCCTTCCTCCAGCACGCTACGAATCGTGTGCTCCTCGACGTGATCGACCAGCACCCGGCTGCGATCGAGCCTGGTGTCGTCGCAAAGCATGTCCAGAATCATTCGCGTGCCGGTGTACTTGTCTTCCAGGTGCGGCGTGTGGATCAGAATCTGTTGATCGTACTTGACTGCCAGTTCGAGGTGCTCCAGGAAGATGGTCGCCTCGTTCTTGGTGTTCTTATTCAGCCCGATCTCGCCGATCCCCAGCACGCCCGGCGTGTCGAGAAATTCGGGGATCATGGCGATGACTTCTCGCGAGAGGCTCACGTTTTCCGCTTCCTTGGCGTTGATGCACAGCCAGGTGTAATGCTGCAGGCCGAACTGGCCGGCCCGCTGCCGCTCGAAGTCGGTCAGTTGGCGAAAATAATCGTGAAAACTCTCGGCGCTGCCGCGGTCGAACCCGGCCCAAAAGGCCGGCTCGCTCATGGCAACACAGCCCATGCGGGCCAGCGTTTCGTAGTCATCCGTGGTCCGCGAGACCATGTGGATGTGCGGATCGATGTAGTACATGGTTCCTCGCTTACGCGTCAGGTTACTATCGGTAATTTGTTTTCGTTCATCCGGCGCAGGCGTAGCTTTCCGTAAAGTGCGGCTTGAGGGGTTGAGGCTTGAGGTTCGAGGAAGAAAAAGTTGGACAAGCCTCAACAGGACTGACACGGATCAGCGAACACCATCTTCCTGTCCACTTTTCTTCCTCAACTCCTCAACTCCTCAACCCCTCAAGCCTCACTCCTCAAGCCCCACTCCAATGCGCTTCAGCCGGATGATCCTTATTTTCTTCCGGTCGCCTCAACGCGGCAGCAAATCAAACTTCTCTTGCCACTGTTCATCGTAGCTGAGCGAACAAATCATCTGAATCTGCTCTGCTCGATCGCTCTCGCCTTGTCGCAACACGTCGAGCGCGTCGTGGATCAACTGCAAGCGACGGTCGCCCTCGACCTGGCCCTCGGCGCGGCCGATGCGGTCTAGCGAGGCGGCGATCTCGAGCAGCTTGGCACGAACCAAAAGGAACTCGCGGTCGAGCACTTCCGGTGCATCCAACGGAATCGGCATAATCGTATCCTGTGGAAGGCTGGGCGGCGTGATCTTTCGGGACGGCGCCACGCGAATGGCGGGCAACCCCCAAAAAACGGGACGTAACAGGCGATTCTATAACATATAGTTTCACTGCCGGAGAACGCAAAATCAAGTCACCCGTCGGTCCGTGCTTGCGAAGGCCGAAAAACTACGCAATTTCGGTAACATCTTCCGATTGCGTTGAAGTTTCCGATTGGCTCCGGTCGAAGGCCAATATGGGTCGATGTTCCCCAATATCAAGGGCGATTGCGCGCTGTGAGCGAGTCACTTAACACCACTTTTGCGATTCTCTCCAAGAGCCGGAATGACGCGGCGATTGCCGTGTTGTTTCCGCTGCTGGAATCTCCCCATCCGAACATCGCCGAAGCGGCCGTACGAGCGCTACTCGACCGCCGCAGCCCGCGTGGCACGCGCGAGCTATTACGCCGCCTGCCCTCAATGGACGAGCGGTGGAAGAATATCATCAGCGCGCGGCGTGGCCGCATGACGGCTGTCTTGCGCGACGCGATTCTGGGGACGGACGACCAGCAATATAAGAACGCTTGCCAGGCGATCCTTTGGTTCCGTGAATACGATCTCGTGCCGGCGCTGATCAATTCTGCCGAAGACCCGGCCAATCCGCAGGCCGGCCTTGCGGCACAAACGCTGCGGGACTTGGCGCAGATGCTGTACGAAGAGCTGGCTGGGCCTCGCGACTACAAAGAACGTCGCGATCCCCAAGTCGTGAGAAAGCACGTCGTCACGACCATCGAAGCGTCGATCTTGCGATTCGACAAGCACCGCTGCCGCGAAATCGTCGAGTCATTCCTGGTTCTGGCCAAGAGCAGCAATTCCCAGCTCAGAAAAATCCTCGCCGATCCCTACAACGCCAGCTTTCTCACGGTGGTCGACGTACTTACGCACAACGCTCAACCAGGGGTGATGAGCCTGTTGCTGAATTTCATGGACGATCCCGATTCGCCCCATGCCGCGCTCAACGCGCTGGCCCATCGCAACGACGTCAAGTTCATTAAGTGCCTGGTGGAGCACGTCGGCGATCAACCGTCAGCGCACCACCTGACGAACCTCAAGCGTATCAAGCAGATCGCCTGGGCCACCACCGGGCACCGGGCGTTAGCCACGTTTGACGACGCCGCTCAATTCGCCGCGGTAGGGCTCGTCATGCTCTCGGGATTAGGACAATTCGAAAAATTCGAATTCATCGAGCTGCTCTTGAACCATGGAAACGTCGGTGGAAGGCGAGCCGCCGCCAAGGCCCTTGCCGATTTCAGCGGGGCCGATGCCAACGCCTTGGCGAAGCAATTGCTCGCCGATCCTGACGCCCAAGTTCAGGCCGCGGCGGTCAGCCAACTCCGCCCTCGAGGGATTCCCGGGGCGCTCACCACGCTGCTGGAGATGATCGACAGCCCGTTTGAAGAGGTTCGTCAGGCGGTTCGCGACAATCTCGATGAATTCAGCTTCAAGCGATTCCTGGGCGCCTTCGACATGCTCGAAGACGACGTGCGGCAAAGCACCGGGGCGCTGGTCAAGAAAATCGATCCGCAAACCGTGCCGACGCTCGTCAACGAACTTGATGCGCCTGCCCGCTCGCGGCGGCTGCGCGCGATGGAGGTCGCCGAAGCGCTCGACGTCGTGGCTGAGCTAGAGTCGTCGATTCTTCAACAACTGGGCGACTCGGATCACATGATTCGGGTTATGGCCGCCCAAGTGTTGGCCGCGTGCAATACGGCAGCCACTCAGCGGGCACTTCGCGAGGCGCTGCTCGACCGTAGCGTCATCGTTCAAGAGGCCGCGGAGGCCAGCCTGCAAATACTCGTCAATTCACCACCTGTCGACCGCCCCGTAGCGCCGGCGCCCGCGGACGGCTCCGAAGTCGAGGAGGCCCCAGTTGAAGAGGCCCCAGTTGAAGAGGCCCCAGTTGAAGAGGCCCCAGTTGAGGAGGCAACGCCATGATGAGATTGATGCTGCTGGGGCAGATCCTTGCACAACAGGGCGGCTACGGCGACATGGGAAGCAAGCTGCACGGCCGTCGTGCCCGCTGGGAAACATCCGACATGTTGATCGCCTCAGCAGTCATGGTCGCGATCGTTCTCGGCATCTGGATGCTCGCCCGAATCGCCGCGCGGCAGGACAAAGGCCAGCGGATGAACAATCCCTGGGCATTGTTTCGCAGCCTCGCCAAGGTTCACGACCTCGATCGACCAAGCCGACGCATGCTCAAACAACTCGCCGTCTGGCAGCGACTCGAACACCCCGGGCGGCTGTTTGTCGAACCCGAGCGATTCGAAACGGTCAACTTGAGCCCTGACCTACAATCTCAGGCGCCAGCGGTTCTAGCGCTGCGCAACCGAATCTTTGGCGACATCTCCACCTTCGGATCAGGCGAAACCCAAGCGACACCAGCGACCTAGTGCTGCGTCAAAGCCAAGCGTTCGCGCGTTGGATAAATCAGCCGCGACGCGCTAGCGTCCGGTTCTCGTTGGACAGCCGCGGCGTAATCCCGTAGGCCGCCGGCTTGCCGCGGCGCGATGGGGAGGAACTAGGAGTCAGGGAAAGCGCCGGGATAAACCGGCTTGGGATTGGGAATGAAAGAGTCCTACAGAGAAGGCTTAGCCAGTCGCTCTGGCCTCGAACCGTACGCTGGTGATGGTAACGTCGCGGGTGTAGCATCG
>JADFKK010000141.1 GCA_022564995.1 Planctomycetota bacterium
GTATACGCAAACGCGTGCCCCGGCGACTCAAAGGTATCATCAAGAACTTCCCCGACACGCGAGCCGCCGAGGAAGCGCAGGCGATACTCGAAAAAGCCGGGTGAGGCAAATCTGGCGCACAAAAAAAAGCAGGAAAAGGACAGGCATAAATCCCTTGGCATTTGCGATGGACCGAAAGATGCCTGTCCTTTGTCCTATTCATCGGTCAGTCCTGCACTTGCTTGCGTCGGCTACCACGGGTGGCTTTGGTTGCGCCGGTTGGGCAGAAACTCGGCGTCCAAAAGAACTTTATTTCGACTTCTTGAGCACAATTACGGGATCGTTCGCCAAAACGTATGCGTCAGCAAATTTCTCTAAGAACGCTTTGACATCTTCGGAGCGAAACTTTCCATCCTTATACGCAATTCTACCTTTCGCAACGGGATCCTTGTCGAAGACGACCCACAGATACGTCTTTCCTTCGTGGACTCGACCAATCGCGAACATTTTGCGATGGATTTCCTTCGACGGCGGAAGCGAGAGGAGATGTAGACCGAGCTTAGAGTTGGGGATTTTTGAGAGTAGGAAAGCATATTTTTTCACGTCATCCCTGCGCGTAGCCCCCGAAAAGAAATACCTCCCATCCTCTTCCTTTACGAGTATGGTCTTTGGACCTTGCGTGTCCAAATACCTCTCGACTGCGTATTTCCCAAGGAACGGTTTCATTTCTTTTCCTGTCACCAGGCCATCTTCAAAGAAGACCAGCTTGTCGGTCTCGCAACCCGAAACAAATGGCAAAGAACCCAAGATTGCCACGCAAACAGTCAATCGGAATGGCTTCAGTTGGTGACTCATCGCGGTCTGGCTCCTTCGTTTAATCCTTGTCTATAGATTGCGGCAGGGCGAGCTTCCCGGTGTACAGGGCTCACGCCAACATCACCCAACACACCCGATTGTAACTAATCGGGGCGACGATTGCGACAGGCATAGAAAAGGGCGGCAACGCCGGCAGTACAGGAGAGACTACCGACGGAAAAAAAGGGGGGGGAAAGGAGAAGGACAGGCATAAATCCCTTGGCATTTGCGATGGACCGAAAGATGCCTATCCTTTTCCTCTTTTCCTCTTTTCAGGGTTCTACAGTCTCGCATAGCAATAGCGATCTGGCGCGAATCCGCGATTCCTTTGACAGGACCGAAAGATGCCTGTCCTTTTCCTTTTCCTCTTCCTCCGAGAAGCCGGCTAAAGCCGGCTGACGAAGAATGGGGTGCTGACTCGTGGAACACCGGCTAAAGCCGGCGGCTGACGGGGAGCCGGCTGAAGCCGGCAATCGTGGACTCTCGTCTGCTGGAAGGGGATGTGGCGGGTGGCCGGGTGGAGTTGTCGCGCACAAACGACGCATTCACACGGCTTGCGTCGTGTGAGAGAGCGGGCGCGGGCTCGTGGAGCTGGCGCGACCAGCGGTCGCGGCTTTATGGGGGCGAGCGGGTGTCGGGAACTTTTTGCTGACGCCTACCGGCCGCGGCGATCGTCGTCGCCTTGAATCTGTTGGAACTGGCCTACGTTTTCGGACGCCTGGCTGAGGGCTCCGCCGGGCCTGGTTTCTCGCGAGACGAATTCGCGAAGCTCTAGCAGGGCGGGCGCCAACAAGAGGATGTAGACGGGCGGGGCCAGGCACAACGAAATCGGCAGTAGCATCTTGACCGATGTCTTGTTGCCTTGTTCCTCGGCCCTCTGGCGGAAGGCGCGGCGAATGCTATCGGCATAGTCACTCAAAGCGCTCGCCACGTTCGTTCCTAACCTTTCGGTCTGGGTGACCAACGCCGAGAGCGAACGCAATTCGTCGGCGTCGATACGTTCGGCGAATTGCTGTAGGGCATGGCTCAGCGAATGGGTATCGGCTTGATGCTGCACGATGGCCAATTCCTGGGCAAGCTGGGGATGTGAAGTCTCCAACTCGCTCGATACTCGCAGCATGGCTTGCTGGAGCGGAAGGCCGCCGCTGAGGCACATCGACATCATGTCCAAGGCGTCGGGCAATTGCGTCTGAATCTGCCGCACACGTCGGCCGGCTTTCGATTGAAGCATCAGTCGCGGTAGGGCGAACAACACGGCCAACACGGCCGTCCCGCCGATAAACAAGGCCAAGGGAGCACCGTCGCTGCGGCTGGCACTGAACACGGCAAATGTAACGAACACAATCCAGCCGGCGACCAGCACGTTACGAATCGCCAGAAACTGTTCGAGGGCGTGCGGAGCGTAGTTACCGGCCTGCTTGAGTTCCTTCTCCAGCTTGGCGTAAGAAGATCGCGAGATGCAGAACATGTACGCCAACGGCACGGTCAGCGACCCGAACGCCAGCGGCCGATCGTCTCCGAACGACACCTTGCCGCGAGCCAGCCGTCGGGCAGCCGCGGCGGCCAGAAGGACGACGAATACCACGCCGACGAATGTTACCAGAGCAAGAAAAGTGTTCATGTTACAGGGCCTCTATCGAAATGTGGTCGATGGTTCTGTTGATTGAGTCGGACTACTTCGACTGGCTTAGCATCCGCCAGATCCATATCAGCCCGACGGTCTCGAGCACGACGGCGGTCGCCAGCAGCATTTGTCCCATCGAGGTGGCGGTCAGCCGGCCGAAATACTCCGGCTCGAACACCATCAGGTAGAAAAACAGCATCGGACCGGCCGCGGCAACCAGCGTGGCAGACATTCTGCCGGCCGCGGTTACTGCCCGCAGTTGACGACGGTAATTCAGACGATCTCGCACAACGATGGAAAGCCTCTCGAGCATGGCGGCCAGATTACCGCCCGTCTGTCGATGAACGGTTAGCGTGGCCCCGAAGATTTTCACTTCGGTAAGCGGCACGCGCCCGGCCAGCGAACGCATCACGGCGGGAATCGCCAAGCCCATTTCCAATTGTTTTGAGCAGCGGCGAAATTCGCCGGCCATCGGCTCCGCGGAATTGTCGCCGACCATCGCCACGGCCTGTTCGAGGCTTTCGCCGGCACGCACGGCCCGGGCGAGCAAATCGAGCACGTCGGGCAGTTGCTTTTGAAACAGGGCGATACGCTTGGCGCGGCGAACGATGAACATCGGCACGAGGGCGATCATTCCCAGCCCCATCGCCAGGCAGGTGATTACCAGGTCGTCGGTCCACAACAAGGCCACCGCGGCAGCCGCGCCGCCACAGGCCACCATCAGTAACACGACGCTCCAGATGCCCCAGCCGAGGCCGCTTTGGTCGACCACTTGCGTTAGGGCCTGATCGATTCGACCTACCAGCGAAGTGGCGGGCGCTAGTTTTCGGGCCGGTGACCAACTGGCGGGCACCTCTGCGTTGCCGCCGCCGTGTGCCTGTGCCGTGCGGAGCATCGCGTTGCGAACCAGCATTCCGACGGCGGTTGCCAGCAGCGAACCACCAACGAAGCAGACGATTGTGATGATTTGAATTTCCACGATGGGCCTCACGTCGGTTCGATAGGAGTAGGGTCAGAGTTGGCTCGGCCGATTATCCAACAGCATTCTCGTCCGCCGCAAGCTGAGGCAGATCAAAAGAGCTTTTGCAGTCGACACGCTGGGCCGTAAACAGCGACTCCGACACGGCCGCGCCCGAGGCACACAGCCTCTTCAGGCACTGCGGCACATAGCCGGTCGCGAAAAATTCGCCGGTCGCCATGCCTTCTTCGTCGATGCCGGTTTGCTCGAAGCCAAAGATGTCTTCCAGATGCAGTTCGCCGTCGCGGACGCCGACGATCTCGGAAATCCGCGTCATCCGACGGGCTCCGCCTTTAAGCCGGGCCACGTGGACCACCAATTTGATCCCGGCGGCGATGTAACGACGGACCACGTGGACCGGCAACTCGAAGCCGGTCATGGCGACCATCATCTCCAGCCGTGCCAAGGCATCGGCCGTGTCGTTGGCGTGGATCGTGGTCAACGAGCCCTCGTGACCCGTGTTCATCGCCTGTAACATGTCGAGCGCTTCGGCTCCGCGAACTTCGCCGATCAGAATTCGGTCGGGCCGCATCCGCAGGCTATTACGCAGCAGATCTCGCTGGCTGACTTCGCCGCGGCCTTCGGTGTTGGCGTTTCGGGTTTCTAATTGGATTACGTGGCGATGTTGCAGTTGGAGTTCGGCCGAATCTTCGATCGAAATCAAACGCTCTTCCGCAGGAACACAGGCCGACAGCGCGTTGAGCATCGTCGTCTTTCCCGAGCCGGTTCCGCCGGAAATCAGAAAACTGATGCGCGCTTGCACGGCGGCCGTCAAGAATTGCACAAACTCCGGCAGCATCGTCCGATTGGCCATCAGGTCGTGCAAGTCGAGCGGTTTGTTGCCGAAACGGCGAATCGACAGCGTCGGGCCTCGCAGCGCCAAGGGTGGAATAATGGCGTTCAGCCGCGATCCATCGGGCAGGCGCGCGTCGACCATCGGCGTCACTTCGTCGATTCGCCGACCGACGCGGGCCACCGCTCGCTGAATCACCCGCATCAAATGGTCGTCGTCGGCAAAGATGATGTCGGTCGGTTCCAGCTTGCCGGCTCGCTCGATGAAAACTTCCTGAGCGTTGTTGACGAGAATATCGGTGATCGTCGAGTCCTTCAAGAGCGGTTCGAGCGGCCCCAGGCCGAACACCTCGTCGAGGAGTTCCTTCTGCATGCGCTTCTGCATGTCTTCAGGCCAGCTTCGCGTTCTCTGGCGACTAAGCTGTGCCGCCCCTGCGCGAATCTGATCCTGCAACTGGCTCGAATCGAGCATTCCCACGGCCGAGAGATCCATCCCCTCGACCAGCTCTTCGTGAAGCGTGGATTTGAGCGATTGGAATTCGACTTCGCTCGGTTCTGCGGCGGTTGATCGTTGTAGCTTAATCATGACGGACAACGGCTTTCGAGGAAGGTGATCTAAAATGGGTTGGTTACGTGGCGAGGTGCGCGTCGCCAGCGGTTATCGACCGTTCGCTTGATTCGACACTTGCGTCCGGGCCGCGGGCACGACGCCTCGGGACGGATCGCGGTTGATGGTTACGGTCGCCGGGTCAGCACTCTCCACGCTACCGTCGCGAAAGGTGACTTTCTGCCGGGCACCTCCACGATAAATCTCGCTCGAAAACGGGACGGTCTGTGGGATGTTCAAGAGTTGAGCCAGCGTGGTTGCGCCGCCATCTTCGTCGCGAGTTGGGTCGTTCTGGCTGCGTAGCGACAGCGAGAAGATGCCGTTACCCTCGGCGATTTTCAATGCGCGGGCCTGCTCCGACGTGACAGCCAGAGTGACCGTTTGGGGGTCTTTCGACGTCTGGCTGCCGGGAACCGAGTTGTTGTCGATGGCCAGCACTTCCACGTTCTCCAGCAACGTCACGGTCGTTTCGGGCAGGTCTCTGTTAGACTGGGACTTGGCACGAAACAGAACGTCGACCGTCGAGCCGGCCGAGGCGAATCCATGCACGGCGCCGGTGCCTTGCAGAGCCACGGTTATCGCTCGCAGACCCGGCCGAAGCCGCTGAGCGACCGAAGGACCAAATCCCTCGGGGTAAAAGTTGGTTGGCCCGAAGGACTCGCCCTTGACCAGCGGCTCGCGAAGAATGCGACCGATGATATGTTTGGGGTTGGACATGAATTCATTGGGAAGGCCACGTTTGCTAATCTGCTCTCGCGTTAAGCGGACGAGCATCACGTCGCTCATGGTCAGCGGGCGGCCCGGCTCTAGGTCAATACTGGCCAGGGGCACAACAACCGCGGTCGGGGCTTCGACGACTTCGACCGGCTCCGGCTGCAAGTAGGCCTTGACCGAGTAAGCTCCGACGAGGCCGAAGAGGATTGCGAAAATCACAACAATGATGGTTCCAGGACTAAGGCGTGTCATGATGAGCGTCTCCCAAGGATGCGAGGATGCCGGAGTGACGACCGCGGAGTGCTTGCCATGCTCAGCACGGCTTGCAGCGGTCGGCAGTCCGAAAAAACAATAAACTTTGATTCAATCTTCGTTCGTTTCAATTACCGTGCGGCTCCTTCGAGCAAAATCTGCCAGGCCAACACCAGCCAGGTGCTCAGCGCGACCGGAACGGCATACGGCATGAGCCGACGACGCGTTTTTTCTTCGACGGTCGGTCGCCGAGTTTTCTTTTTGCTGAAGGGATCAAATACCGGACGGACTCGATACCATCCGCGGCCGACCGTTCGGACGCCAAGCACCAAAGTTCCGCCGAGTCCGGCGACGATGGCGCTGACGAAAAAGACGATTAGAATCGGAGTGAACCCGACCCAGGCCCCGAGCGCGGCCATCAGCTTGACGTCGCCTCCTCCGCTGCCGCCGATCAACCACAACACAAACAGGATGCCGAATCCCGTGGCCAGCCCGGCCAACGACAGGCCCAGGCCGCTCAGCCCGCCGGTCGCCGTGTGAAAGGCAAGCCCCAGCAGCACGGCCGGAGCGGTCAGCCAGTTCGGCAGCCGGCGGGTTCGCAAGTCAATCACCGCGGCCGTCGCCGTAAACGCAGCTACCAGCACCGCACTGATGATCTCGATCGTCGACATGGCTTCGCCTTTGCTTCAAGGGTCGTCGAATGGCAGGGAGTGAATCCGACATATTGCAGTCGGCGTGCCAGCAGCATCGAAACGGGGAGATCGGAACGCCACGCAAGACGCAAGTTGTTATTGACACCATACTTAGCGATATTGCGAGAAGCCTCGGCAGCACTTACCAGAGCGCGCTGGCCGATTCAATTTGTCAACGTGGCCCCTTGATGATGCCGCCGCGAAGCATCACGCCCGCATAATCCGCACGATCGGCAGCATCCATAAAAAAAGCCCGGCGATGGTCATGCACCATCGCCGGGCAACGAAAGACTGCTGCGAACTAACGCTTAGCCTTCGACCTCTTCCGACCGGACGTTGGCGTCGATCGTCACACAAGCCGACGCGCCGGTTTGACCTTCGACGTCGCAATTGTCGAAGAGGTCATTGAAGTCGCTACCAGCGGTGAAGATGCCATTGTGACCGAGGATGCCGGTGTAGGCATACGACTGGTCGATGTCCGAGATCGCCTCGGCCACGTCGGCCAATTCCTGGACGACCTGGTCGCGGACGCTGACCAAACCGACGAGCATGCCGATCACCAGGATGGTGGCAATCAGGATCAGCTCGGTCGAGACAACAAAACCAGCTTCATCACTCCAAAAACGATTCAAAAGCTTCATCACATCTCTCCTCTAAACAAAACGGGACACGAAAATAAACGAAACGGACTCTAAGTCCACAACTCTCGGCCGAGAATTTTGCGAACCTGGTGACGGCGAGCCGTCTCCTTTTTTCGCATGATTCTCGCCTATCTGGCGAAGCAATTGCCGCGCCGTTTGTCGATAGACTGGAAAAAACTTTCTCTCCTTTGTCGTAAGTCCATCGGACATTGCTACTTACAAAACTGTCCTTGAGCGGCCTTTGCCGGCCTGACCGTTTTGCCCTCCCTGAAAACTTCTTGGTTTGCTTCCACCGGTTTACGTTTTTGATTGCTTTGCGCTTCCAACCGGAAACATGATTGCGTCTGGTCGTGATTCCTTACGGGGCGATGCTGGCGCTGAGTCCATGCGGCGCTTCGCCGGCCTCGTCCACGTCGGCGCCCGGGAACGACGGCCCGGGATCGACGTACGATCCGTAGCCGTCTGCGTCGAAGCTCTGGTCGAGATTCTCCAGCGCGGTCGCCACGTCGCCGAATTCTTGAACCAACTGGTCGCGTAGCGTGGCCAGGCCGACGATGGCCCCAATCGCCACAATCGTGGTCAGCATGATCGTGGACATTACCGAGGTGAAGCCGCGCTGGTCGCGCCACAAATTCGTTATGTGTTTCATCATCGTTGTTCCTGTCGTGATCGAACCGGATGAATACCGCTTAGCCTTCCTCGCTGGCCGCTTCGGTGACGCTAATACAGAGCGGCGAGGCGCCGGCCTCGTCTCCGTTGTCACTACCCTCGTCGTCGCCCTGCTCGTGGATGTCAGACTTGTCGGCGAACGAACTGCCGGCCACCGAGCCGTATTCAGACTCGTAACCTTCCACGCTATAGCTGTGATTCAGGTTACCCAGGGCGGCGCCGACGTCTCCCAATTCCTGGACCAGCTGATCGCGGAGCGTGACCAGCCCCACCAGCATCCCGAGGACAAGGATCGTGCCGAACAGCAAAGCGTCCGTCGTGACGATAAAACCGTGCTCGTCGCGCCATAGTTTGCGAATAACTTTCATGGCAGTTTCTCCAGTGAATTTGGGATTTGGGATGTGGGATGTGGGATTTGTAAAGCCGCGACCAGTGGTCGCGCTGGGTTTCGGATTTCGTCATTCATTCGTCATTCGTCATTCATCGTTTGGCATTCGCCGCGGTCTCGGCATTGACCACTTCAGCCGGCATCTTGCCACGCCACAACGCCAACGCTCGTCCGGCGTGGGTCAGAAACGTGTAGCTCTTGCGGACCGTTGTCTCGTCCATCTCTTCGATCGTTTGGCAGAGCCACTGGCCGGCTCGCACCAGCGATTCCCGCGGCGGATGAAATCGCTTCGGGGCGATGGCCCACCATTCCAGTGCGTGGCCGGTCGCCAAAACACGATTCGCCAGGGAGTCTCGTTTGCGGTCGTCGCTTTTGTCAGTCGGGCCGGTCGCCCAATCGCCGTTCCAATAACCGCTTTGGTGTTGGTTTTTGACCAGTTGTGCCGTGGCGTCGAGCAGGAACTTCTCGACTTCGCCGCGAGCCGGCGATCCGAGAATGTTGTGCTCGTCGTCGACGTTGAGCAGCACGACCAGCGTGAACATCCGGTGATTGCCAAAGCACACGCCTCGCGGCAGCCGCTCTCGCATCAGACGCCGAGCCAGCCGGTCAAACGTGATTTGCTGCGATTCGGAAGATTGCCAGCCCTTGGTGTGTGGAAGATACAAAGCGAACGCCAAGGTAGACCACTCATACTCGGTTTGGTTCAGGCGAAACGAGCGGAGCGTCGACTCCAGCAGTTCACCCACCGTAAAGATGCCCTCGGTGGTATGCACCGGAAAGCTGATCGGCGTGCCGATTTCCGCCAGCCCGGCCAGGGTGTGGTCGATGTGGCTGGCGGTGGCCTGGCCTTCCTGGGTGCGAACCGCGATGCCACGCTCGTCGACCACAAGCAGCGGCTTTTCGTCGGCTCCCCAATCTCGGGCGAAGGTTCGGTGATCGGTCAACAATGCTCGCATCTCCACGCCCGACAGGCAGTCGGGGTCGGCAAACGTCGCTTCGACTCCCCACATCCGCAACGCATGGTCGACGTGGTTTATGCTGGGCCGTTCGCCGCGCAGCTTGGGCCGCAGGATATAAAGCACGCGGCGGAGTTGATCGTCCGACACGACCCGCGGATAATCGTACCGAGGCAACATCCGTAGCGGCTGTTCGAGCCCGCTAGGCAACACGCCCAGGGCAACATGAGCCGCGCGGTTTTGGGTTACCGCGGCAATCGCCACCGCGACGCACAGTGCCTGGACGGCGAGCAGGGCGAAGATTGCCTTGCGATTGGTCGTTCGAGGTGTTGTGTTTGTTCTCATGGCACTCTCTAAGTCTGCCGCACCAGGTTGAAAGGTCTGTATCCTGGCTGGTTGCCTGGGAGGCTGGGGACTGGGGGCTGGTGATTCCTTGCTTCCGTTTTTTTCTAGTCCCCAGTTCCTGTACTGTTAGCCGTTTAGCTTCTAGCTGTCGTGGTTAGGATCTATCCGCTAACAGCTAATAGCTAACCGCCCCAGTCCCCAGCCCCCAGTCCCCAGCCCCTACTCTTCCTCTTCGTGATGCTGAAAAATCAATGCTTGTTCGTCCTCGAAAACCAGTCGCCAATCGCTGGCCTTGCGAGCGGCGGTAGCGAGCGAGGGCTGTTGGCGTCGGTCGACCACGATGGTCGAGATGCCGAGCCGGTCGAGCGTCGCTCGCCAGCCACTATGAGCCTGGGCGACACGTAGATAGTCTCGTTGGGTCGATAGGGGCAGCAGATGCACTTGCGACGTGGCGATCACGCTGACTTCGTTTCCGCCGGCCCACGTCAGCCATCCGCCCCACCAACTCGGCGCCCAAACGGTCGTGTCCGGAGGTTGTTGGCGAAAATAATCGACGGTTGAATGTGGGGTTGTAGCCGAGAGCATCTGCGCGACGGGTCTCGCGGCTCCGCCCAACATCGGACGGCTCAGCGGCGAGAACGCGAAGGCCGTCCAGACAATCAGCACGCTCAACATCGTAAAGCGAAAGTCCCAGGCGCCGGTTGGCTCGACGGCCGCGGCGTTGGGCTGGCGACCGAACGCCCGCAGCCAGCAGTCACGCACATGCGGCATCAACACAAAGGCGAGTGTGATGGCGAAATATGGCAGCAACATGCTCGACGCAATCGCTCCGCAGGCCGCACTCAGCAGCAGCACCACCGCGACGGCCGAAACACGCTGCCGGCTGTGACGTAATAAGACGACAAGCAATACGATACTGAGGACAAATTGCCAACCGGCGAGGCTCGTTAAAGCCAACGCTCCGCCCAGCGGACTGAACAGTTCCGAACCGAAGGCCGTGCGGGCCATTTCCGGCAGCAGGTTCCAGCCGTAGGGATTGATCAACGTGGCCAACAAGGCCACCTCCAGCAGCAACACCCAGGTCCACACGGCCCGATCTCGCAACGGCGCCAACAAGCTCTTGTCTCTGCAAGCCACTTGCCAGGCCCGTCCCACAACATGGCAGGCGAGAATGACCAGGCCCACCAGGAATGAGGCGTGTAGATTCGTCCAGACGGCGAACAGCGCGAACATGGCCGGCCAAGCCCACCGCGGCACTTCGCTTGTGTTGCCACGCGGCGGCGCGGTGAAGCTTCGCCAGGGCAGCGAACAAGCCAAGATCCAAAGCAGCGCGGCAAGACTCATCAGTCCGAAGACTCCCGGACCGCCGATGAGCGATCCCTGGATGACAAACGTCGCCACGCCGACCAGCATCATCACGGTAGCCACCGCCAACCGGCTCTGTCGATAGAACACACCGAACAGCACTGCCAGGGCGACCGTCATCAGCAACGCACAGCCGACCGACACGCCTTCGATTCCTGCGATCAGTTCAATCTTGGCCAGGGCCGCTTGCGCCAGCCAACTGCTGTTGATCGACCCCATGCCCTCGGCCAGCGGCATCGTCAGCTCAGCGGCGGGCAATCTGCCGTGAGAGAGAATCGACTGTCCGTAGCTCAGGTGGCTTGGTAGTTGGGTTGTTTCCAGCGGCAGGAAGCTGCACGCCAGAAACAGCGACGAAAGCGTTGCGACCACCAGCGTCTGTTGCCAGGTGAGGGCCCAACGGCCACTCAATACCGGCTCCAGCGATGCCGGGCGGGAAATCGTCGTGTTGGTGGATGCGATGCTCACGTTGTTTCTCGTTGTGGGTGGACTTATTCCTTCTTGACCAGCGAGCTGATCACCAACCGCTTCCCTTCAAAAGTCAATTCGGTGAGTCCGAAGTTGAACAAAAAATTGCACATCGGCGGTTTCGATAGGTCGATGCAAACGGTCACCCGAACCTCATCCGGCTGAACGTCTGGCCCGTCTGGCGCGTCGCATACGACGCTCGCATCGCCGAACGATTGCACCAGCGGTGATCCGCCCAGCGGATCGCCCGTTTCTAACAACACTCTCATGCCGGAGTTGGGGATCGGGTCGCCGTTTTCGTCGGCGATGTCCAAGCAATGCACGATCAGGACGTTGTCGACAACTCGGCCGATCACGTCGATTGGTTCACCTTTGCCCGCCTCGCGAGCTGCCACGGTGGCGGCGTGGGTAACCGACTGCCTCACCAGCAGCAAAATTCCGTACTGGAACACGGCCCAGGTAAGCACGATGATGATCGGCGTCACCAGGATGAACTCCAAGGTGATCGACCCTCGCCGTGCTGTATTGCGGCGAGCACGTAACGCGTTGGACACTCTTCGGCGCACTTGATGCTCCCAGTGGAACCGGTGAAGTGGAACCGGTGAATGAGTTACGGACACTCGATACCCTTGATCGCGTCGGCCAAGTCAAACAGCTCGCTGATCAGAGCACCGCGAACGGCTGCCAGGCCGGCGATCACGCCGATTCCGACGAGCGTCAGCAGCAGCAGATACTCGACGAAGACCGAACCTTTTCTCTTGCGGCCCAGGCGGCTCGCTTTTGCAATTATCCAGTTCATCGTGTTCACCATGGTGTTGGGATTTAGGAAGTGCGGTAGTGTGGCAAGCTGACCCGCATGGGACCAGTCCGCCGCAACGTGGAAGGCCCAACTCGCAGATGGCGTGCCACCGCCTTCCCAACGCGGCTGGAGCCCTGAAAACCCGCTAAAAATTACCCGCGAACTCGCGATAGACACCTCGCCAAGCCCGCTGGCGTTGTTCGCGAAACACAACGCCCGGTGAAAAAACACGACAAGGGTGCCGGCGGCGCCGTCAGCCCTCAGGTGTTACGCGCCGGCTCCGAGCGCACGGGTTTCTTTCGGGTTTCTCTCGATGTAGCAGGCTCTCGGTTGACCGTTTGTCCCGAGAATCAAGCTCGCCAGAAGACTCGGTATGCCGTTTGCCAATTGGTCTGGGCACTGAATTGGGCACCGATTTGAGCAGCGACGCCCAAGGCGGCGGAAGAAGGCCGAACAACCGGCACCATCAATACAATCCGAGCGTCGTGAAGTTTGTCGACGAGACTTGGACAACGAGGGAGGCCACGATCGTGCGAAATCATCGTTATCGCTCGCAGAGAAAACATCGCCGGCGCGCCGCGGCGATCGCGCTGGAACTGATCCTGGCATTGCCGGTCCTGTTTATCGGACTGTTCGCGGTCGTCGAGTTTGCCACCTACTTCTCCGGCGCGCAGCAATTGGCGTTGGCCAGCCGCGTCGGCGTCGAGGAAGCTTCGCAAGTCGTGCTGCCCAATGAGATGACGCTGGGCTCGCCCTACATCGCCGGCGATCCGGTGCCCGCGTCGGTGCTGAGCGCCGTGTTGGATCAGCTCGGCAGCGCCGAAATCTCGCCCTGCCGGATCATCCTGGAGCATAACGTCAACACGGTAGACGATCCGCAGCATCCGGGACAATCGATAAAACCCAGACAGGTGTTCGTCACCAGCTTCGGCGAATGTAACTGCGAGCCGCCCGATACGCCGCTGCCCGTCGGATCGGTTCGCGTCACGGTCTGTGTCCCGATGACGGAGCTCGTGCCCAACATCCTGGCAACCTTCGGCTTCGACGTCGAAGAGAAAACCGTCCAACAGTCGACCGTCTTCCGCCATGAACTGTAGGAGGCGTCTCCGACGGCGACCCGTGAGCTACGAGAACCAGAGCATGAGTACCGATAATCGCTACGCACGAACGACCGAAATCAATTTCGCATCGTCGCGCGCCGCGTGCCGCAACCGCCGGCATGGCGTGGCCACGTTGTGGACCATTCTGGTGCTGCCGCTGTTCGTACTCACCCTGGCCTTCGTCACCGACATCGGCTACGTGTGGCTCGCCCGCGTCGAGTTGGAAAACGCCGCCGAGGCAGCGGCTCTGGCCGCGGTAAAAGAGTGGGCGGAAAACCCCAACGGCTCGACGCTGCCGGCTCGTTTCGTCGGCGTCCAGTTCGCCGGAGCCAATACGATCAACGGGATTTCGGTCGTCATCGATCCGAATCACGATCCAAACAACGAACCGAACGAAAACCTCACGATTACCAACGGTCTCGTTTTCGGGGCGATCGTCTCGGAAGACCGGCCCTGGGTGTTCGATCCCCATCAGCGCCCCGGCTGCGACTTGGGAGACGTGTTGTTCGACGCCACGGGGCAGGGCGGAGGCGGAGGCTCCGGCGGCATGGGAACCGATAACGCCTGGGGAGTGTCGTTTACGCTCACGGAAGACATCGACCCGAATCTTTACATCGAACAGATCGTGATCGACCTGCGAGACGGGGGCGGGGACGGATCGTTTGTTGGACCGGTTACGCTTTCTGACAACGTCGCCCCGCATGCGGTCGTCAGTCCCAGCTCGAACCCGTCCGCCGATCAGCCGGACATCGCCGGTCTCGACGACACCGCGTTGACGACCAGCACGTCGGGCACCGTGACGACCTATTCCAACAGCGACATCGCCTTCAGCATCGATTCGGTGATGCCGTACTTGCTTATCATCAACTTCACCGCAGAAGCCTTTCGCCCCGGCGATCGATTTCGCTTCGGGGCAGCCACGACCGGGGTCGCCGACACGGGGCCGGGAAGTGGAAAAACTTCCAACGACGGCGACGGAATCGGGGAAGACATGGTCGGCGTCTCCGTGTTGTTCAGTTCAAACGCGACGCCCGAAGAGGGAGTTTTCTTTAACAACACCGACCAAAAAAAAGACTGTGTCCCCAAGCACCCGCAGGATCCACCGCTCTATAGCGACAACGGCAACTTGATCGTTCACCCCACGCTGACTGCCGACCTGCCCTGCCCCGCGTCGAGTGCCGCGAGTAACAACGGCCAGTCGTATGTGCAACTGGCGGGCGGAGCGAAGCGGCCGTTCGCGGTGCGGGCCATCGTGACGGTTCAGTTGACCAGCCTGTTTTGCAACTTTTGCGGCATTGATTTCGGTCCCTATGAAATCACCGCCGAAGCCACCGCCATGTATGACTGCGAAACGCGCCGGCCGAGACTGATTCGCATCTGTGACACGCTCGGCGATGATGGCGACAGCAATGGAAACAACGGCAACAATGGAGGGGGCGGAGACGATGACGACGATGACGACGATGATGATGATGACAACAAGGGAAATAACGGCAAGAAAGACAAGAAAGACAAGTGACCACTGGCCGCGAAGCTGTCTGCCGAGGCAACCTAACGTGAATCCCTCGGCACTAAATGATGCTCTCCTCTCACAGATAGACGACGCAATGACTTGCAACGTGAACCCACACGCCCTGATCGTCAGCGATGACCGTGATACTTCCGACTTGCTGAATGTCTGCCTGCGCGAGGATTTTGGCTGCCTGCCGCAGATCGCCCGCACCTACGATGAAGCGGAACGCATGCTCGGCGAGCGCGAACCTCGCGCGCTGTTTCTCGATCTGAGCAGTCGTCGCTCGAATCAGAGTCCGGCCCGACTGTTGGCGATGATTTCGGAGCGAACCCGACGAAACTTTCCCGTGGTCGGAATCGCACCGCAGGGTTTTGCCCGTGAATGGGCCGACGTGGCGCATTGGGCGTTGGACGACACCCTGAGCCTGCCTTTGGACCGCGACCGCATCCGCAAGCTACTCACGGCCGATTTGGTCCGGGCCGCCCGGGCTCCACAACGTGTCTCACCTCAGACGTGCGAAGCCAAGGGGAAATCACTATCCATTCGCACGTTCACGCCGGAGATGTTCCGCTTGATCGATCAATTGGTTTCCATCGCCCGCCACGACGTCGCGTTGCTGTTGATCGGCGAGACCGGCACGGGGAAGTCGACGATGGCCCGGCTGGTTCACGAACTCTCGCCGCGCAGCAAAGAGGTTTTTCTAACGGTTCCTTGTGGCGCGCTGCCGGCCGATTTGATCGAAAGCGAATTGTTCGGTCACGTGCGCGGCGCCTTCACGGGTGCCGAGCGCGACCGCGAAGGAAAATTTGCCGTGGCCGATCGAGGAACCATCCTGCTCGACGAAATCGACGTCTTGGGAGCCTCGCAGCAGGCGAAGCTACTGCGGGTCATCGAAACGGGCGAATTCGAGCCGCTCGGCTCGAACGAGACGATGTGCAGCGGCGCTCGGGTGATTGCCGCCTCGAACGTCGACTTGGCCAAGCTGGTTAAAGAAAACGCCTTTCGCAGCGATCTGTTCTACCGGCTCAATGTGCTCGAATTTTCGATTCCGCCGCTGCGCCATCGCAAGCTCGACATCGTCCCCTTAACGCTGAGCTTCATTGAGGAATTCACCGCCGACTACCAGGTGGAAATCAAACGTATTCACCCGGAATTTCTGGCCACGATCCGCGAGTACGCCTGGCCGGGAAACATTCGCGAATTGAAAAACCACGTCCGCCGGTCCGTGCTGTTTTGCAAGACGGGCGAACTCACGCCCGAGCAGCTTACCGAAGAGGTCCGACGGGGTTCGAACAGCAACCATTCGACGCGGGTCGGCCCCGGCACGATATTCGACCGCGTGGCCGACAACGAAAAGGGAATCCTCGAACAGGCCTTGCGCGAGAACGATTTCAAACGAACGAAGACCGCCGAGGCGCTCGGAATCAGCCGCGTCGGTCTCTACAAGAAGATGAAGAAATACGACCTGCTCGGTCTCAAGGCACTCAGCACAAACGTCGCGATGGCTGCCGCAGCCGGCAGCCGGGCGTAACAGCCTTCTTCCTTTCTTTGCGACCTCCGCGTCCTTCTGTTAAGACATTGGAATATGCTTCTCCTCACCGCTTCATCAATTCTATCTGGAGTCAATGCAGCCCGGTTCATCTGATTAGCGTCCATCAGCCTATTGTCGGCGACGGGAGTCGCCTCCTACATCGGATGTCCGGATTTTCCAACAGGCTGCTAGCGATCGCTATTTGGGTTGGTCGCTATTGCCGGGCGAATCGCTTTTGGGCTGCTTCGGCGTCTTGACGGGAGCGGGCGGCTTGGCCTTTCTTTTTGGCGGCACGATCCGAGGATGTTGGTTTGCGCGTCGCATGGCCTCGCGATTCTGCTGCTTGCTCTTGGCGAAAATCAGATCGCCCTCGCGAAGATACTTCGTGGCCTGATCGCGATCGTCGTTTTCGATGTCGTCGGCGTCTTTGAGTGCCGCGGCGAATGCTCCGAACATCTCGTTCTTATATTCAGAGTCGCCGTCGTTTTCGGCTTGCTCGATATGATTTCGGCCACCGGCGCCGGTCTTTTCGCCGACCCACATGCCGGCCACAACCAGCAGCGAACTGGATAAGACAGCGAGAACTCCCCAAAAAATAAGACGCATGGTTTTCTGACGCATGATTAGGTTCTCGCCAACGGTGATCGAGTTGCAGGAAAGTGGTTCGGCCTCTGATTCCCATCATGATTGGCGGACGGGCCCGTGACAATCCCTTTCTCCACCCTTTAATTCACGCCAATTACGGGCGTTTCTCCCGGAAAACCGTGTATCTGAGTGGCGATTTGATCTAGCCCCGTTCGGGAGAATTCTCTATTTTCTCGCCCGTGGTGTGCTCGGTATCGGGCTTTTGCAACGGTTTGTTGTCAGGAAAGGACGTCGCCGATGGGAAGGATGCGTGTTGGCACTCGCCTGGTATTGACGCTAGCGTGCAGCGGAATGTTGCTACCAGAGGGGTCGCTGTGGGCGGGCGAATTGGCAAAATCCCAGGCGGTGAATGATGCGCCGCTGGTGCAGGACGTGGCGCTCTCGGCCGACCGATCGCTTGCGGGGATGGTGCTCGGCGTAGACGGGCGGCCATGCGCCGAGACGAGCGTATGGATCGAAACGAACGGCGCCGCACCGCGACGTGCCGTGACCGACTCGCGAGGATGCTTCACGGTCAGCAAGCTGCGCGGCGCCGTCTATCGAATTGCCACGACGCACGGCGCAGCGCTTTGCCGCGTTTGGGCTGCGGGCACCGCACCGCCGACCGCCCATCGCCGGGCGATTCTCATCGAGACGCCGGAGGTGGTGCGAGGCCAATACTACGGGCCCGCCGGTCAACTGCTCGCCAACCCCTGGGTGCTCGCCGCCATCCTCACCTCCGCCATCACCGTCGTCGCCCTGGCCGCCAACCGCGATAGCGGAAGCTGAGCCTGTTTTTCCACCGTTACGTCAGCTCTTCCTCAAGTCGCTGAATCAACTCCCGCGCCGCCCCGGCATCGGGAACACGGCGAAGCTCGTCGAGGAAATCTGAACTGCTCAGCAGCCGGCTAATGCGGGCGAGCATGCGCAGGTGCCACTGGTCGTCGGTCGAGAGGATGAGAAAGAAGACATCAGTCATTTGGCTGCCGCTACCGCCAAAGGGAATTCCAGTGGGCGTGATGCCCAACGCCACGAACGCCTCGCCGAGAATACCCGGCATCGGACGGCGGGGGTGTAGCAGGGCCACGCCGATGTCCAGGGCGGTCGGCTGCATTTGCTCGCGGGCCAGCACCGCCTCGGCCATCTTGTCGGTATCCCACAGCCAGCCTGTTTCGGCGGCCAACTCGACCATCGCCGAGACGACCCTGCCGCGGGTCTTGGCGGCCAGCGGCGCGGCAATCGCCCCGCTCGGCAGCGCGCGAGTGAGTGACACATCCTCTGAGTCGGACGCCGCGGCTCGATCCAGAACCTTCTCCATCTGCACCAACTCTTCGGAGTCGGAGGCCCCGATGCGATGCTCCAGCCAGTGATGAATCTCGGCTCGCGAAAACCGCCATTTGCCCGACACTTTTCGCCCGGGCAATTTGCTCCTCTCGGCCATGCGCGAGACCTGGGCCGGCATCAGGTGCAAATAAGCAGCCAGCGCGTCGATGTCAAAATCTTCTTCAGCCATCGGGGCAGCGGCCTTGCGCATTTCGGCGGAGCAATAAAAAGGGCGTTAGCCCGGGGGTAATACGTTTATCTTCGTGGAACGGCTGGGCCGTGTCTATAGCCAGACATCCGTCGGAAGTGGTTTCGGGTATAGCGACGCCCGTCGATCGCGTACAATGCGAGTCCTGTGGGGGTAGGTTTCCTAACCTGCCGCCGTCTGAAGCAGAACATGACAAGCCGTAGGGTGCATCCCGATGCACCCTACAAACTGAATTCCGGCAGGTTGGTAAACCTGCCCCACTACACCTAAATCGCACAAGGATCTAATTCGATGGTTCATTTTCACGACGCGGTCCGATGTTGCTTTACTGCGTTGATGCTTGCCGGAATGTTGGCGCCCACTGCTTCGGCCGCCCCGGCATCTAAAAAGCAGAACATCCCGCCGGCCTTGCGCCCGCGGGAAACTTGGGACGCGATTTATCTTCAGGGCGGCAAGGTTGGCTTCGCCCGCACGACGCTCAGCCGGGTGAAAGAGGGCGGCCGGTTGCTGGTAAAAATCGACGGCGAATTGCAGATGTCGCTACGACGATTCGGTCAAGTCTCGTCGCAACGCATGACCTACACCGTCTTCGAGACGGCCGACGGAAAGGTGGTTCGCTTCGAGGGCAGCGCCAAACTGGGCACCGTGCCGATGACCGCACGGGGCCGCGTCGAGGGCGACAAAATGGTCATTATTTTGACGACCAAGGGCAAGACCCAGACGGTGAGCCTGCCGTGGAAAGAGGAGTACGGCGGGTTCTTCGCCGAAGAGCAGTCGCTGCTCAAGCGGCCGATGAAACCCGGCGAGCGACGCACGCTGAAAAACCTGGCGCCGATCTTCTATCAAGTGGTGACGACGGAGTTGGTCGCCAAGCAATACGAGAAAACCCGCACACTCAACGGCACCGTCGAACTCTTGCGCATCGAAGCCACCACCAAGCTGCCGACCGGTGGACAAATACAAACGACGATACAAACGACGATGTGGACCGACCGAACCGGCGCAACCGTGAAAATCTCGATGGCGGCGCTCAAGCAAGAGTCGTTTCGCACCAGCCGGCAGATCGCCCGGGCGGAGGTTAAGGGCGGCAAACTGATCGACTTCGGCATCGATAACACGGTCAAGCTCGCCCGGCCGATTCGCCGGCCACACGAGACCAGGCGGGTCCGTTACCGCGTGCATCTGGAAGGCGGCGATCCGGCCGCGGCGTTCATCTCCGGCCCCTCGCAGCAAGTCAAGTCGATCGATAAAAACACCGCCGAAGTGACGGTGATCGCGCTGCGGCCCGACGATAAAGCAGTCGAGAAGGACCGCGACGATGCGCCGAGTGACGGGGACCGAAAACCCAACGGCCTGATCCAAAGCGACGACCGCCGCGTAAGGGCGCTGGCGGCGAAAGTTTTGCCCGACGAAAAAGATACCTGGACATTGGCGGTCGCGCTGGAGCGATCGGTCCATCGGGCGATCACCGAGAAAAATTTCTCGCAGGCGTTTTCAACGGCGGCCGAAGTGGCTGAGTCGCTCGAAGGCGATTGCACCGAGCACGCCGTGCTGCTGGCCGCGATGGCCCGAGCCCGCGGCATTCCGGCGCGGGTGGTGATGGGGCTGGTGTACATGGAAGGCCGACAATCGCTGGGTTATCACATGTGGAACGAAGTTTATGTGGGCGGACGCTGGACTGCGCTCGACGCCACCCTGGGCCGCGGCGGCATCGGCGGCGGGCACCTTAAACTGGCCACCTCAAACCTCAAAGGCGCCTCGGCCCTAAGCAGCTTCCTGCCCGTCGCCACCGTGCTCGGGCGTCTGAAGATCGAAGTGATTGAGGCAGAATAGCTCAGCTTCTGTAAAGCCGCGACCAGTGGTCGCGCCCCGCAGCGTCACATAAGCTGTCGCGCCAAGAGAATAATCGCCGCCGCCGCCACCATCCAAACCGCCACGACCCACGCGCAGACTTTCACCCACCAGATCCGCCTCGCCCACGGAAGCTGAACCGGCTCAGAAAAAAGCACCTCAGCCGCCGTGCGCCGAGCGAGACGCATGCGCCGGCCTGCTCGCTTGCGGGGCGGATCAGATTGTCGTATCGGAGCGATCACGCTACACCCGCTCACAATCCCGATTCAAATCTGCCATGCGACGCCGCAGGGCCGGCTGTTGATCGAGCAGGCCGGCGATGCGATGCCAGTCCAACTCGTCGGG
>JADFKK010000142.1 GCA_022564995.1 Planctomycetota bacterium
AGGGACGTTCAACCTACTCCGGCGATTCGCTCTCGCTGGCCAGCTTTCGGGAATCGTCGGAGTTGGAATTCGGAGCGGACGACGCCTACATTTTGGTGCCGGACCCGAAGACCGACGACATTGTGACACTTCGGCACTTGAAGGCACGCCACACCGAACCGCATGACCTGATACTGCGATTCGACCGCCGCCGGCGTCTTTCCTCGCCGCTCGCGGATTTGGCGGCCCGAGGCGTGAGCGGCGGGCCGGCGCGACAGGTGCCGCGCACCCTACGCAATATATCGATCGGCGAACTCCTCAAAATCTGCGTGAACGGCCTTAGGAAGAGACTCCCACAGTTCTTTATCGTCACGCAATGCCTCAATGATCGGTATTGCGGCGTTTACGTCTTCCTCCAATGATTTGATCTGTGCCTTCTTGTCCTCAATCTCGAGCTTCTTCGACTCGAGATCCTTCTCCAACGAAGCCTTTTTGTTGCTGGAAACCTTGGCTCGTTTCTTCCCCTTGCGATCAGGGTTGTCTCTATTTAGTTGCTGGATCACCTTCTCCGGAGCAACGTACATATCGGCACGAGTACCAGGTGGATAAGTCTCACGAATCCACTTGTGCAGCCGTCCGCCGCTCATTGTCGTCGCGGCATCAAAGTGTTTCTCCCACACCTCTTTCTGCCCCTTCTCCGTCATCGAAGCAAAGGCACGAGCGGTATGAATCTTCAACTCCCCTCGATCGATTGACTCCTGCATCTCCGGAATGACTTTCTCGATCAGCCGCCAGTTGGCGATCGTACCAGAAGTAACACCAAGGTAGAGACCGACCTGCCGCGATGTCATATCGAATGTCTTCTGCAATTGCCGGATGAGCTTCGCACGCTGTGTCGGAAGCAAATCCTGGCGATGCTCGTCAAGAATGAACCGAATGCGATTCTGATACTCAACACGGTCTTTCACATCATCCACACCGTGGTCGACCACGCACGGCACTTCATCGATCTCCAGAGACTTTGCGACGTTGAGTCGTCGAATGCCATCAATAAGGTAGTACCTACTGCTATCAAGGGTTATAACGATAAGTGGCTGTTGAATGCCCGTTAGACGAATAGAATTTTGAAGTATTTCGTCATTGACTTTTGACGACTTCGATTTCGCTTGTTCAATTTCTTTTGGCACGATAAGGTCGTCGACGGAGACCATCAGTGCCTTTACGACATGCGTAGCAGTCATCATTTCACCTCCATTGAGTAAAATGGATCTATGTTAAGTCTACGAAATGGCCAAGATCGATCCCCTTTTGCGTCGCCAGGACGACGAATGCCTCATCCTCGCATAGCCGGAAAATGTTTTGCGGACCTAGACCGTATTCAAGTCTCTTGTACTTGAATCGACCCCGAAAGAGTCGCAACTCTGCATTCACGTCGTCCAAAAAACCCTTTAACGAGTCCTTGGACGGTGTTTCATTCGCCTTCCGTATCTTGGCGGCCTCGTCAACGAGCTGCATTACGGATGACTTGTCGAGTCCTTCCTCGTCCATAACTTCAATAACAACGTCCTGATCTTTCTTCGAAATCGTCGTTAGTTTTTCCGTTGCATTCATGTCGAGCTCCCCTGCTTCGGCTCGATCCAATGCCTTTTGTGAGGCGCCGTTCATCACCCTCAAATACTTCTTGGCATGTGATTGCGTAATGCAGTACCTCTTAGCGACCTCCTCCACAGTAAGGCCGTGATCCATAACATCAGCCTTGATCAGTCGCGCCTTGTCACTCCAACTGAGCTTGCGCCGCATCATGTTTTCGGCCAGAAATCGGCCAACAATCTCTTCTTCCGAGACGGCAACAACGATTGCAGGGATCTTTGCGATGTCCAATTCCCGAAATGCCTGCAATCGGCCCTGCCCGTAGACCAACTCATATTTGTGATAGCCACCATCGCTCCGACGACGCTTGCTCTTTGGTCGATCGGAAATGTCGCGGACTCCAATCGGCGTTTTCAGGCCGACCTCCCGGATACTGTCCTTCAACCGACTGTACGGCATCTCCGGCCGGGCGCGGCGAACGAAGAATTTGATTTCATCGACGGGGATTTGGATCATTTCGTATGACATGTTAAAGTCCCTCGAATTCAGTGAGAATTTCATGTAATCGGCACGATGCGGCCTGCTCGATCTGTCGGACCCTCTCAGGAGTAACCCCAAGTTCTTCCGATAATTGACCTCGCGTCGCAAACGGTGAACCACCAATACCAAAGCGCCGTCGAACAATCTCGGCTGTCCTTGAGGACAGCGTAGCTAAGGCCTTTCGCACACGCTGCTCCCTTTCCGATCGGGCAAACATCTCCGCCGGACCCTCGTCGGTGGAGGGTATGTCGCGAATCCGTCCCTCTGCATCATGCAGGCTTTCTTCAGCTCCACGCATTTCTTATCACCTTCCGTCGATAATAACGATCCAGACGTCGCTTGACTCTCCATCGAGCTGAATGGGCTAGGTCTACGGCCTCTTGACGCCGCTCTGTTCTAGAGCCTGAGTGTTTCATTGTCAACCAAGACTCCCAAGTTTCCTCGGTTATGAGGTTTTCAATCTCTTCGCACGGGACCACCCACTTCGACGATTTCCAGTACGTCCGGCCTGCCTCCTTCCGAACGCCGTGCAGGAACTCTTCTTCAAATGATTCGATCATGTGAGAACGTGTCCTTTCGTGATTCCCTCTATTCATATAGGCGGCAATGTCACCTGATAAGCAAGCTTTGATCCCTCATGTTTTTCATGGTGTATTGAGTATATGTGACGCAAACTTCTAATACAAAAGGACTTAGGTTGTTCTTAATGACCTAAATGTTTTTCGCGTTGCTTCATGTTCGAGGCGAGCCTCCACATCTAAGCAGATGTTGGCATGTTTTGCAAGGTGCTAGCTGACGACCGGATTTATAATTCTTGACCGATGGATACCATGCGGCCCCGCGAATCTTTCCCAAACCGCTTATCTGCGGTGGTCTAGACCGATTTCGCCGTCAAATGGGACTGCCTTTTTCGCTCAACGGCCCTATCCACGTCTCCGCCGCTCTCGGTTAGCTGCCCGACCTTCCACGACATCAACCACTGTGCCCGGCAGCAATGAACCCTTCGTTAGAGGTAAACAATATATATCATATGGTACTGGACACGAAATGCTGTGTACCGAGTGCCGAGTCTTAAATTACTGAGATCCTTCCGACTGCAAAAGCTCCGCGGCATTTGTGGTTGTCCGCTCCGCGACCTTCTCCTAGACTGAGCGATTTGCCTCTTCGGGCAAACCATCCGCTGGAAACCCTCACCATCCCAACCGCTAACCGCTAACAGCTAAAAGCTAAAAGCTAAAAGCCAACCACCTCATGCCTTCCTACCACCTGACCCACCTCAAGCAGCTTGAAGCCGAGAGCATCTACATTATCCGTGAGGTGGTGGCGGAGTTCGACAATCCGGTGATGCTCTATTCGGTCGGCAAGGATTCTTCGGTGATGGTGCAGTTGGCGCTGAAGGCGTTTTACCCGGCCAAGCCGCCGTTCTCGCTGATGCACGTCGACACGACCTGGAAGTTTCGCGAGATGTACGACTTCCGCGAGACGTATGCCAAGAAGGAATTGGGGCTGGACGTAATCGTTTACATCAACGAAGAGGGGCGGGCGCTCGGCATCAACCCCTTCGAGTCGAGCGGCAAGCACACCACGGTGATGAAAACCGAGGGGCTCAAGCAGGCCCTCGATAAATACGGCTTCGATGCGGCCTTCGGCGGCGCGAGGCGCGACGAGGAAAAGAGCCGGGCCAAGGAACGGGTCTTCTCCTTCCGCGACAAAAACCACCGCTGGGATCCGAAAAACCAGCGGCCCGAACTATGGAATCTGTTCAACGCCCGGGTCAACAAAGGCGAGACCATCCGCGTGTTTCCGCTCTCGAACTGGACCGAGCTCGACGTTTGGCAGTACATCCACCTGGAAAGCATCCCCATCGTCCCGCTCTATTTCGCCAAGAAGCGGCCCGTGGTGATCCGCGACGGCGTAATGATCCTCGTCGACGACGACCGGCTGGTGCTCGAACCGGGCGAAAAACCAATGGAGAAAATGATCCGTTTTCGTACCTTGGGGTGCTACCCGCTAACCGGCGCGGTCGAATCGACGGCGACGACGCTGCCGGAGATCATCCAGGAGATGCTGCTAACCAAGACCAGCGAACGGCAAGGGCGGGTGATCGATAACGACGACGAGGGTGGCATGGAAGATAAAAAGAAGGAAGGGTATTTTTGATTTGGAATGTGATGCCCTTCTTTACGCCGCAGGCGTTCAACTCCACAGCCCAGGGTCGCGCAGCGCACCCTGGGTTAGCGAATAATGAAACACGTTACCCCGAAGGGGTTGCACAAGGTGGACCGTCCGTTTGCGATTTGCGTTGTACAACCCCTGCGGGGTTGATTGGATTTTTTGGGCTTTGTACCCAGGGTGCGCTGCGCGACCCTGGGCTATGGACTTAAACCCCTTCGGGGTAAGCCGCGAAGATACTCGAATCCAAAATCCGGGCGCGACCAGTGGTCGCGGCTTTACAAATTCCAGATTCCAGATTCCAAATCCATATGTCTCACCAATCCGACCTCATCGCCACCGACATCGACGCTTATCTCGTCCAGCACGAGACCAAGGAACTTTTGCGCCTGCTGACGTGCGGCAGCGTCGACGACGGCAAGAGTACGCTCATCGGGCGGTTGATGTATGACGCGAAGCTGATCTATGAGGATACGCTCAAGGCGATCGAGCGCGACTCGGTGCAGTTCGGCACAACGGGCGACACGTTCGATCTGGCGCTGCTCACCGACGGGCTGAAGGCCGAGCGGGAACAGGGCATTACGATCGACGTGGCCTATCGGTATTTTTCGACGGCCAAGCGGAAATTCATCATCGCCGACACGCCGGGCCACGTGCAGTACACGCGCAACATGGCCACCGGGGCCAGCACCTGCGATCTGGCGATTATTTTGATCGACGCCCGCGAGGATCATGGCGTGCTGGAGCAGACCAAACGGCACACGTTCATCACGTCGCTGCTGGGCATCAAGCACATCGTGGTGGCGGTCAACAAGATGGATCTGGTCGATTACTCGCAGGAGCGATTCGAGGAGATTCGCCGCGATTACATGGACTTCGCGGTGCGGCTGGACTTGCCCGACTTGCACTTTATTCCGATGTCGGCCCTGGTCGGCGATTGCGTGGTCGATCACGGCGATAATCTGCCTTGGTACGAGGGCAGCACGCTGATGCACTTTCTGGAAAATGTTTACATCGGCTCCGACCGCAACCTGGAGGATTTTCGCTTCCCGGTGCAATACGTCAATCGGCCGCATCTCGATTTCCGCGGCTTCTGCGGCACGATCGCCTCGGGCATGGTGCGGCCGGGCGACGAGATCATGGCGCTGCCCTCGCGCAAGACGAGCCGCGTTAAGTCGATCGTTACGTTCGACGGCGAGTTGGACGAGGCCTTCGCGCCACAGGCGGTCACGCTCACGCTGGAAGATGAAATCGACGTCAGTCGCGGAGACATGATCGTGCGGCCCGGCAATCTGCCCCGGGTTGAGCAGGAGTTGGAGGCCAACCTCGTCTGGATGGCCGAAGATCCGCTCGTGCCTGGCAAGCAATATCTGTTCAAGCAGACCACCAAGATGGTCCCCGGCACGATCCGCACGCTGCGTTACCAGATCGACGTCAACACGCTGCATCGCAAGGATTCGCCGACGTTGGGTCTGAACGAAATCGGCCGCTGCCACATCTCGCTCAATGAGCCGATCATGTTCGACGGCTATCATCGCAATCGGGCCACCGGGGCGTTTATCGTCATCGACCGAATCACCAACGTCACCGTCGGGGCCGGCATGTTGATCGACCGCGTGACCGCCGAAGATCAGCACGACTACTGGGACGAGACCGCCGCCGGCACGCACCTGCACGCCGAGGCCAGCGAAGTGACGGCCCAGCAGCGCGCCGCGCGGTTCGGACAGCAGCCGGTCACGTTGCTGCTGACCGGATTGGCTGGCGCCGGCAAGAGCACGATCGCCGCGGCCTTGGAGCGGCGGCTGTTCGACGAAGGCCGGGCGGTGACCGTGCTCGACGGGCAGAACATGCGGATCGGCATCAGCCGCGACCTCGGCTTCTCGGCCGAAGACCGCAGCGAAAATCTCCGCCGCAGCGCCGAGGTGGCCAAGCTCATCAACGACGCCGGCCTGATCTGCATCGCGGCCTTCCTGGCGCCCAACCTAGACATCCGCCAGCGCGCCGCCCGCGTGATCGGCGAAGATCGCTTCTTAGAAATTCACCTCACCGCCCCCATCGAAGTTTGCCGCCAGCGCGACACCGAAGGCATGTACGCCCGCGCCGACAGCGGCGAGATTCCCAACTTCCCCGGCGTCAGCTTCGATTACGAAGAATCGCCGAAGCCCGATCTGCGATTAGAAACCGACAAGCTGTCGGTAGAAGAGTGTGTCGAGCAAATCGTGAAACTGCTGAAAGGTAATAATGTGTTCAGGTAGGGGCGGAAAGTGAGATCGGATGACCGTGACGGCGCGGGACGCCTGTAAGAGCGCCGCGCTCGCTGCTATAATGCGATGGTCCGCCTGAAAGGGAGTCGTAATGGCGCCGCAAGAATCTGCGATTCCTCAATTCCGGACGGACGGCTATTTGCCGGAGGGATTGCATCGTACTACGGAAGCACAGGCCACATTTCGTTTCGGAACGTCGACGCGTCGGCGCCGCCGTTTGATTCTTCGATTGCGACAATGGATCGAGTTGGCCCGGCAGGTTGGCGCCGCTCGGCTTTTGATTGATGGAAGTTTTATCACCGCAAAGAACGAACCCAACGACATCGACGCGGTCGTTCTTCTTCCACTGGATTTCCAACAACAGATCGACGATGAAATCGAGCCGGCTCTCGAATTGGAGCAAATGCTACTGACTCGTCACCCGGAAGAGATATTCGCCGCTGAGGATGAAACCGACTGGGACGAATGGGCCGAGTTCTTTAGTCAGACCCGAGAAATCGACGGGCGTCGCAAGGGTCTTGTGGAGATAGAATTATGATCGCCAGCGCCACCGACTACGAGAAAGCCCAGGAGGAAATACGCAGCCTCGAAGAGCGATTGCAGCGGTTGCAGGAAAGCCATCCGATCGGGTCGAAGGGATTCACTAAGGCCGGCATTCGAAAAATGATTGCGCGCCTACACGAAGAACTAGCCATCTACGACGGCAGCGAAGAATCGCGTCAGCCCGACTCGGTGTGATCGCGGCCTAAGAAAAATTCACTCCGATCGAAAACCGCGGCAAGCCGTGACCTACTTCAACATCTCTTCGATCAGTTTTCGGGGGGCGCCGATGTCGCAGACGTGGAGTTGGCCGGTGTAGCGATCGACGCCGGGGACGAAGAAGCCGGGCTTGGGGGCGACGAAGGTGCAGGTGTGTGCGGCGAGAATCGTCGGACGGCCGGCGCGGCCCGTGTCGCAGTCGAGCCCGCTGGGAAGGTCGACGGAAAGTATTTTCGCTCCGCTGTTGTTGGCGGCGTTATTGATGGCGGCGATGACGACGTCGAGCGGCCGGCGCGGATTGCCCCGGGCGCCGGTGCCGAGCAGGGCGTCGACGATCCATTCCGCCTCAGCCAACGCTTGGTCCAGTGTGTTGGCCCTCACGTCCTCGTCGAATACTTCGATCGGCACGCCGGCTTTGCAGAGAATCTGATAGTTGGCCGCCGCATCGCCCCTCAGAACGTCGGGAGCGGCGAACAACAACACGCGGACCGCGACGCCCCGCAAATCGAGATGCCGGGCGATCACGAAGCCGTCGCCGCCGTTGTTTCCCTTACCGCAGCAAACGACCACGGGGCCGCCGACACCGAGGGCCGACAGCACGTCGACTACGCCTCGGCCCGCGTTTTCCATGAGCACCATGCCGGGGATGCCATATTCGTCAATCGCCCGCCGGTCAAGCTCACGAATCTGGTCTCGGCTGAGCGTAGGTTGGTTCATGGCGGGTGGCGTTGGCGGTCGGCGGCGATGGCAAGTTATCATTGATCCGCTATGGTAACACAGGCGCGACGATCTGCCCGGCGGCGCCCGCATCAACGAGCAGGGCGAGATTCTGTCTGGAATCGTAACCCGAAGCGTAAGTTTTGAAGTTGCGCAAAACAGCCGCGGAGCGGCGACATCGAATAGCCTGGGGCGTGAGCCCCAGGAAATCGTGGAATTAAGTTCTGAAAGCCCCGGAGGGGCGACATCGGATGACGTCGCACGGTGTCGCCCCTCCGGGACTAAAAACGCGCAACTTCAAAAAGCACCGGCATCGACGACCAATGTCCCGCTCGGCAAGCGGGATCTACTTACGCGCTCTCGCGATATTGAATCTCGTGTAGCCGACGATAGAGGGTGCAGCGACCGTACAATTCGTCGTGGGTGCCGAGATCGACGACTTGGCCTTCGTCGAGCACTAAGATGCGGTCGGCCAGGTCGAGTGTCGAGAGGCGATGGGTGATGATCAGCGTGGTCCGCCCGGCGGTGAATTTCTCGAGCGCCCGGTGGATCAACTGCTCGCTTTCCAGGTCGATTTGGCTGGTGGCTTCGTCCAGGATCATGATCGCCGGGTCGCGCAGAATCGCCCGTGCCAAGGCGATCCGCTGCCGCTGGCCGCCGGAGAGCCGATTGCCGCGGGGGCCGACCGAGGTCTCGTAGCCTTCGCCCAAGTCGTTCTCGATGAAGCGATGGGCATGGGCCGCTTGGGCCGCCTCGACAATCTGCTCGGTCGACGCCGAGGGCGATCCGTAGCGAATGTTGTTGTAGACGGTGTCGTCAAACAGCAGCGTCTCCTGGCTGACCATGCCGATTTGGCCTCGTAACTGCCGCAGACGAACATGTCGAATATCAACGCCGTCGATCGTCACCCGCCCGCTCTGCGGATCGAACAGCCGCAGCACGAGATTGGCCAGCGTGGTCTTGCCGCTGCCGTTGGGCCCGACGATGGCCAGGGTCTCGCCGAAGGCAATGCGCACATCAATGCCCCGCAACACGGGCTCGTCCGGTCGATAGCCAAAATGAATGTTCTCGAAGACCAACTCGCGATGATGCCGGGGCAGCGGCACGGGCTGCTGCGGATCGCGGATGGTCGGCTCGCGATCGAGCATTTCATAAATGCGGTCGGCCGCCGCGGCTGCGCGTTGCAGGCGGCTGAACACGTCGGACATCTTGCGGGCCGGATCGCTCACGCCAGCCAACAGACCAAAGAACAAGATCAGCGAAGTCACGTCCAGCGGCCGATCACTCATCTTGATATTGAAAAGGTGCGTTGCGTCGTTCAGCACCAAGTGAGCCCCGGCGAGAATCGCAAAGCAAATCGTCGTGATGCCCAGCAACTCGTTCACCGGGCGGACCAGCGCGTTGTAACGGGCGATCTTCATGGCCTGCTGGTAATATCGTTTGCTGGTTTGATGAAATCGCGAGCGCTCGTGTGGTTCCATGGTGAACGCCTTGACGACCTTGATGCCCGAGATGGTCTCTTCCAACACCGCGTACAAATCGGTCATGCCGGCCAGCGCCCGCCGGTTGGCCTTCTTGAGCAGCTTGGTGAGCCGGCGGATCAAAAAGGCGGCCAGCGGCGCGAGCACCAGCGAGAGCAATAGCAGCCGCCAACAGATCAGGCCGGCCCCGATCAGGCAGGCGATCATCTTGAGCGGCTCGCGAATGGCCCGGCCAAAGAGCGTTTGCAAGCCGCCGGCCAGTTGTTCCATGTCGTTCGTAAAGCGGCTCGTCAGGGCGCTGGTGCCCTGTTCGTTAAAGCTGGCGGTTTCCATCCGCAGCGTGCGGCGGAAGAATTGCTTGCGCAGGTTGAAGGTGGTCCGCTGGCTGAGCCGCTCGACCAGGATGGTGCTCCAGACGAGAAACACGTCTTTAATGACCGTGCCGGCCAACAGCACGAAAACGACCAGCACCATGGTCTGAAACGGCCCCTCGGGCATGTAACGGTGAATGTAGGGCTGGGCCGATTTGAACCGGGCTAGCGCTTTGCGCTCAGCCTCAAGTCGCGAGGTGATCCTGGCGAGATCGCGGCGGAGTTCTTTCTGCCGATCAGAATCGTGATCAGCCGGCGTGAGGGCGTCGAGTTGCTGCTGGTGCTCAAGCAGCTCGCCTTCAAATTCACCAGACTTTTTTTCGGCCTTTTCGATGCTGGCGTCGACCCAATCGGGCAGCGACTGGCCCTTGAAGACCACTTCGATGAACGGAAACAGGGCGCCGATATTACCGCCCCAGAGCACCGCCACGGCCAGCGCGCAGCCGACCGTCGCGGCAAACGTCCAGCGGTTTTTCAGCGCCAAGCGAAGCGCCCTGCCAAAGTTCTTCATCCCTGAATCCACATTTTGTAGGAGGCGACTCCGTCGGCGATTCGTGTAGGAGGCGACTCCGTCGGCGATAGTCGGGTCGCCGTCGGAGACGCCTCCTACATTTCCTCGGTCGCCGTCGGAGACACCTCCTACAGCCCGCCGGGGAGTCGTCTTTTACCAGAAGCGGCGAAAATCTCCAAGATCACGCCGGAGAGCTTTCGCTTCCCACGTTACCCAGCTTCGTCAATCGGACCACTCTTCGTGCGACGACGCTCTCGGCGACGCCACCAGGCGGAGACCAGCCGCATCGCCGAATAGACGATGCCCAGCACGACCATTAAGGCCATGGGGGCGAAAATCGGATACAGAACCGCGATGCCTTCCGGCGGCCGATTGAAGCGGCGAAACATCGACACGCCGACGAACAGCAACACCGCCAGCGCGATCACGCTGAGGATCAGACCGGTTAGGCCGAAGCGGCTCGGCGGATCGGAAGTCGAATGGTTGGTTGGGACGTCGGGGGTCATGGCAGTTGGGGAGCGTTACTTTGTGCGGACAGCTTCGTCGTAAATGACCAATGACAAATGACGGATAATGAATAATAAATGGAATCACTATTTCGGGCGTCCAACTCCCGCGTGCCGGAAGTTCGATGTCGGAGCGGAACTGGAACGACCTCAGGGCTTTGGGAATTCATCATTCATTATCTGTCATTCGTCATTGGTCAACTGAGGGCCCGATTCACGGCGTCGTCCATTTAACGCAGCGGCGTAATCCGCTCGACGGCCTCGGCATGAGTGATTTCCTCGCTCGTCGAGAGCGTTAAAAAATGCGGTTTCGCGCCGCAACAGTCGAGAATGATTTGGTACTCGTTGGGCACCTTGAAACCGTCGGGGCACGGATCGTGGCCGTGAATGAGCAGCCGGGCATCGACCATCTCGGCGAACGCCCGCGCGTTGGCCGCGCGATAGTCGCGGCCCCAAACCAGGGCGAAAACGCTGCCCTGATTGTTCAGGTCGGCAGCATTCAGCGCGCGGTCGAAGATGGTCGTGTCGAAGCCGCCGACGTCGACCCGCTCCGGCAAGCTGTGACAGACCAGCACGCCTACGTCGACCAGCCGCACGGCCAACGGGCAGCTTCGCAGGAACGGCAGATAGGCCTCGCGGACCTTATCGGCGGCCGGGCCGTACATCTCTTGCAAGCCCATGCGAAACATCACGTTAAGCATCTTCTTGGCCTTGAGGATCGGATAATCGGTCAACTCGGCCAGTTCATGATTGCTGAGAATGAAGTGGACCCGGTCGGGGAATTCGGCCTTCAGCCGGGCGACGTCTTCGAGCATCGTGTACGACAGGCAGCCGTTTCCCGAGGGCGACAGAGGGCCGCCGTGGCAGACCTCCTGCAAGACGAGATGGCGGCGAGGATTTGCTGCTAAAGCGGCCTTCGTGCGAATCGCGTTGAAGTTCATCCGGTGGCCATGCACATCGGCCGTAATCATCACCTCGTCGGCCATCTCGGCGGTGATTTCGACGACATTGCCGACTCGTCCCGGCGTTTGCTGGTTGGCCTCGGTGGCGTCGTCGTAGGCCGCGATAGTGCGTTCGATGTACTGGATGGAAGCGGTCATATCTCTTGCACGGTAACAGCTTTGCGCGGTGTCGTCCAGTTTCGGTGGGCTGCTCGGCTCGTTCATCTGCCGCGGTGAGTTTTCCGGATACACCAGTGGCGTCAGTTGTGACGATTCATTGGATTCTGGTGCTTGTGTCGCCGATAGACCATTTAGGTAAGAACACGCGGGAGGCCGTCAGACCTCTGCCGGCTGCCCGTCAAGAAAACTCGCGTGCGAATTCCCGCAGCACTCGACAAATCAGGCTGGATCGACCATCTCGCGAGAGGCCCTTTCGTGGGACGGTCAAAGACTCGGCTGTAGAAAGGACCCAATACGATGAAGTCAGCGATGTTCGCCTTATTGGCCGCCGCAATGATCGTCGGCAGCAGCGGTTGCCGTTCGCTCAATCCGCTTTGCAAAGGCGGGGACAATGAGGCCGCCGGCTGCGCAAGTTGTGGAGGCGGAGGGCGGTTGTTAGGCCGCGGCGGCTGCGCCGACGGCGGCTGCGACGTCGGTTATCAGCCCGGTCCGCCGACGGGCCAAGTCGCTTACCCTTACTATACCACTCGCGGTCCCCGCGATTTTTTA
The DNA here is from genome assembly GCA_022564995.1 of Planctomycetota bacterium. Classification (GTDB taxonomy): domain Bacteria; phylum Planctomycetota; class Planctomycetia; order Pirellulales; family JADFKK01; genus JADFKK01. The sequence continues at coordinate 12,561 of JADFKK010000142.1, forward strand.
GCCAGGAATCCGCGCAGCGTGGGAGGATAGGGAGGTCTTCTCACGATAACAACGCGAATGGATTCGCACGACACCAGCCACTTTCCCGTGCGGGGGCGGCTGGTGTTTTTTTGTTAGGATCACCCTACAAACTTTCGGGCCACCAGCGTGATGTTCTGGCCGCCGAAGCCGAAGCTGTTCGAGAGTACCGTGTTGCACTTCGCCGCCCGGGCTTCGTTGGGAATGTAATCGAGATCGCAGTCTGGGTCGGGCGTTTCGTAGTTGATGGTCGGCGGCAGCACGTTATCGCGTATCGCCAGCAGGCAGATGATCAGCTCGGTCGCGCCGGCCGCCGCGATTAAGTGACCCATCATGCTCTTGGTGCTGGAGATCGGCGTTTTATATGCCCGCTCACCAAACACCTCTTTGATGGCCAGTGTCTCGACGCGGTCGTTCACCGCCGTGCTGGTTCCGTGGGCATTGATGTAATCGACCTCGTCGCCTTCAATACGGGCGTCGGCCAACGCCATTTTCATGCAACTGATCGCGCCGCGGCCCTCGGGATGCGTGTCGGTAATGCGGAACGCATCGGCCGTCGAGCCGTAGCCGATGATCTCGCCGTGAATGTGCGCCCCGCGAGCCAGCGCGTGATCGAGATGTTCGAGCACCACCATGGCCGCGCCCTCGCCGAGCACGAACCCGTCGCGATCGCGGTCGAAGGGCCGCGAAGCCTTGGTGGGCTCGTCGTTGTTGGTGCTCAGCGCCGTAAGCAAATTGAAACCGGTGACGCCGAAGGGGTGAATCATGCTGTGTGTGCCGCCGGAGATCATGGCGTCGGCATCTCCGCGGCGAATGATTTCGACCGCCTCGCCAATCGCCTGGCTGCTGGCCGCACAGGCGGTCAAGCAGTTGACGTTGGGGCCTTGGGCTCCGAACATGCTGGCCACGTGCCCGGCCGGCACATTCGGCTCTTGCTCCAATTCTTCTAGCGCGTCGAGCTGCTCCAGACCGACTCGGGTGAAGCTGGCCATGTCGAGTTCACCCTCCTGCAGCGCGCCGGTCATCATTTTGGTGAAACAGGAAAAATCTTGCTGACCTTCGCCGCTGCCCAGGTAGACGCCCAGCCGAGTTGGGTCAAGCTGTGCCGCCGCCAGATCGGAATCGACCATGGCCATTTTCGCCGCGCCGGCGGCAAACAACGTGTGGCGGCCGACACGCTGCCAACGCTGAGGATCTTCGCCCACCTGCGAGATGTCCCAATCTCGCACCTCGGCGGAAATCTTGGTAGGAAAATTGCGGGCGTCGAACAGCGTCGTGCGGCCCACGCCCGACTCGCCACGCTGCAACCGCCCCCAAACCTCTTCCACTTCGGTGCCCATCGGCGTGACCATTCCGATGCCAGTGACTACGACACGTCGTCTCATAAGAAGTTCCGTTAAGAATTGTAAAGCCGCGACCAGTGGTCGCGCCCCAGGACGGAATTCACGCACCTTGCAAATGGCGAAATTTCTCGGGCACTTCGATCGGCGATCCGTCGGATTGGCGCCCCACTTCGAACATTCTTAACATCCTGAGCAGATCGAGGAATCCCTGCGGCTCGAACAAATCTTCGCCGGCTACGTCGTCCTTGATGTGTGCGAAGAAAATATCCGCCTCGCCCTGCAATCGATCACCAACGTGGCTGGTCGTCTTGGCCATCGCCCCGTCTCTGTTGATATCAATGATGGTGGCCCGATACGTGAGCGTGTCTCCTGGCAGCGCCAAGAAACGAAACTGCACCCGTGATACTTTCGCCAGAATCACCCGCTGAGTGAAGCCACTGTGTTCTCCGATCAACAGGCCCGCCGTTTGCGCCAGGCCTTCGAGGATCAGCGAGGCGGGCATCACGGGATAGGCGGGAAAATGATCGTGTAGATAGTCCTCGGACAGCGATACGCTCTTCAGGGCCGTGGCGCTATGTCCACTCCTGAACTCGGTAAAACGGTCAATCCAGAACCAGCGCATGGTCTTGCATCCGAAAACAAGGGGCTGAGGGAAGAGAGCCGCCGTGTCCCCACGGCGGTGCAGGTCGGCGGCGCAACGTACATCGCCCTGAGGACAGGGCGGCTCCGTTCAACTCCTAACTCGACAGCTTTCCCTCGACGAAATTACACATGGCCTGCACGGTCAGCGTGTTACCGAACTCACTGACCAGGGGATTGGCGGCGAATTGATCGAGATTGGCAAAGGGCATTCGTTTGCGGAGCTCTTCCAGGCCCGTCTCGTTGACCTTGCCATCGGTGACGTAATCGGAGTTACCCAAGATGTCTTCGGGAAACAACTCGCCGCGGGGAATCTGGATGTCGAAGGCCTTTTCCAGCCGAAACACGATGTCCAGAAAGTCGATCGACTCGGCTCCCAGGTCACCCACCAGGGTTGCCTCGGGCGTCACCTCATCGTCATCCACTCCCAGCGCTTCGGTCAGCGCCTCTTGAATCTTGCCAAAGTTTTCTTCCGACAATGCCATTGCAATTCATCTCCCGTGACAAAACGGCGTCGTACTGACGGTATTTGAACTTAACCTATCCTCGGGGCTCGCCACTCTCTCGGTTCCCGTCGCCTTGGTCCGACGCCTGGCTGGCGGTTCGGTCCAATATCGCCAGGCGCTGCCGCATCTGGCGGACGATGCTTCGATCAGTATCTGCCCACAAAGGGTTTTCCTCGACTAAATTGTAACGCTCCAGAACCAGCCGGGCACTGACGGCGACGCGACCATCGACTGTCCCCCAGACCTTGAGCTTCGTTTGCCGCTGGTCCTGCTTGAGGAGTTCCGCCTCGATCATTAAGGATTTTCCGGGCTGAACGAAATCGGCATATTTAATGTTTCTCGCTTCGGCCAGAACCACCATGCTGTGGGCGAAGTCTTCGCTGACTCGCACCAACCAGGCCGACGACTCGGTCATGGCCTCAAGCATCAGCACGCCCGGCAGCACGGGAAACTTCGGAAAGTGATCCTGCAAATAATCCTCGGACAGCGCCACGCACTTGCTCGTCGTGATTTTCTCGCCGGGGCGCAGCTCGATGATGCGGTCGATAAGCGAAAATCGCATGTCGCGTGTCGCCAGAGCGGTCCGGCCGCGGGCTTTGAGGGGTGGCACGGCTGCCCTGTCGGGCTCTGTTGTGTGCTTTGTATCTGCGAAACAGGGCAATATACCCTGATTCGGCCGCCCCCACAACCGAGTTGTGGCATTGGCAAGCTGGCAATTGCCGTCGATGTTATCCGCCGCGATGAGGTGGGTGAGAGCAAAATTGATGCCCGTCTCGCCCCCGTGCGTGCATCATCAAGTCCGCAACTCATTGGCCCGACAGCCGTTGCGTCGAGTCAGCTAGCACGCGCAAGCCATCCGCGATACCATCAGATTCATGCGAAAGGGCATTGGGGTATCTCCGGGAGTCGCGGTCGGCACGGCGTATTGCATCCGCGAGATCTTCGTCAATCCGCACACGCGGCGGCTCGAACAGCGGCAGGTGCTGCCGGAACTGACGCGCTACGACGACGCCCGCCGCCGCACGGCCGCCGATCTGCGGACCATGTATCAAAAGATATCGAGGCAGGTCGGGCCCGAGGCCGGGGCGATCTTTCTTGCCCACGAGACGATCCTCAACGATCCGGCGCTTTCGGCAAACATTCGCAAACTGATCGTCGAGCAGCGGATGTCGGCCCAGGCTGCCCTGCGGCAACAGCTCGATGAGTATTCGACCTTGTTCGCCCGCACCAAAGACGCCTACCTCAAGGAGCGGCTCTCCGACGTCCGCGACGTGTTCGTGCGGCTCAGCGGTCACTTGAGCGAGGTGCTTCAGGCGACCGGCGAAGCACTGAGCGGTCCGCTGATTGTGGTGGCCGACGAATTGTTGCCCTCGCACGTCATGACGCTCGGAGATCGCGATGTGTCCGGCGTGGTGACCCAGACCGGTGGCCAGACGAGCCACGCGGCCATTCTTGCCCGCGGCCGCGGAATCCCCGCCGTCTCCGGCGTCGTCGGCATCCTCAAACAAGTCAAGACGGGCGATGTGATCATTGTCGACGGCCGTGAAGGGCACGTTATCGTCGACCCGGACCCGGAGACCGAGAGCGCCTATCGCAAGCTCGAGCGCGAGTTTTTTCTGCTCAAGGACGAGCTGGCCGAAAATCGCGACCTGCCGGCGGTGACTGCCGACGGCGAGCAGATCGAACTGCTGGCCAACATCAACAGCACCGCCGACGCCGCAGCAGCGGTCGCGATGGGCGCCAGCGGCGTGGGACTCTATCGCACCGAATACCTGTTCCTCACGCATGCCGACGTGCCGGATGAGGAAGAACAGCTCGCGGCCTATCGCGAAGTGATTGCCGCCAGCCCTAATCGGCACGCGACCATCCGCACGCTCGACTTGGGCGGCGACAAAACGGTTCCGTATTTGGGCATCGCGCGCGAGGCGAATCCCTTTTTGGGATGGCGGTCGATTCGTCTTTCGTTTGAAAATCCCGAGTTCTTCGCCACGCAAATTCGGGCGATACTGCGAGCGGCGGCAACCGAGACAACCTCTGACCAAACTGCGGAAAAGACGCAGGTGCGGATGATGTTTCCGATGATTACCACGCTGGAAGAAATCCGCCGAGTGCGGGGCATGGTGCGGCGTGCTCAAAAACAACTCGAGGAGCAAGGCATCGTCTACGGCGATGTGCCGCTCGGATTGATGCTCGAAGTGCCGGCCGCCGCGGTTTGCATCCGCTCGCTGCTGGAGGTGGTCGATTTTGTGTCGATCGGCTCGAACGACCTGATCCAGTATCTGATGGCCGCCGACCGCGACAATCCCAAAGTGAGCCACCTCTGCCAGCCGCTCAGCCCGGCCGTGCTGCACGTGCTCGCCGATGTCATCGGCGCCTGCAACGAAGCCGACAAGCCGGTCAGCCTCTGCGGCGAAATGGCCGGCTCGCCGCGGGCGTTTGTCTTGCTGTTGGGCATGGGACTGAGCACGTTTAGCATGAGCCCGGCCTTCGTGCCGACGATCAAGGATTTGGCCCGGCATGTTACCCGAGCCCAAGCCCAGGCGATCCTCAAGCATGTGTTGGGGCTAAAAACCACGGCCCACGTGATGCGCTACATGGCCAAGCAGATCGCCGAGATCGCCCCCAACTTGAAATTACTTGATACGGCGTAGTACGATTACTCTGTCGTGGCACCGGCGTCCCGCCGGTGATTCACAGGCGGGACGCCTGTGCCACGTTGGTTTTCCCGCGGTCTAGCGGTCCAGAGTCTCCATCCCGGCTTCACATGAACACTTCCAACTGCCGTCTACTATTTCGATTGTCGTGCTGTCTTATCATCGCATCTGTGGTTGCCACTGGGTGTGGCGCGTTACATGGCGGTGACAAATCTTCCAAGACGGAGGACCATACACTGATCTACCCGAAAACTCGCAAGAGCGACCACGTCGACGACTATCACGGCAGGAAAATCGCCGACCCTTATCGCTGGCTGGAAGATGCCGACAGCCCCGAGACGACCGCCTGGGTTAAGGCCCAAAACGAGCTGACGTTCGGATTCTTGAAGAGCATCCCCCAGCGCGAGGCGATTCGCAAGCGGCTGACCGAGCTCTGGAATTACGAACGCTTCGGCACGCCCCGGCAGCGCGGCGGACGTTACTTCTACAGCCGCAACGACGGCTTGCAGAACCAGAGCGTGTTGTACACGGCCGAATCGCTCGACGAAATGCTCGACGAATCTCTCAACGGCAAGCCCCGGGTGTTGCTCGATCCCAACAAGCTCTCGGCGGACGGAACGGTGGCCCTTTCTGGACGAAGCGTGAGCGACGACGGCCGGCTGATGGCCTACGGCTTATCCACCGCCGGGTCCGACTGGCAAGAGTGGAAAGTGCTCGACGTGGCGACCGGCAAGCACTTGGGCGATCACCTCAAGTGGATCAAGTTTTCCTCCGTCTCGTGGACGCCCGACAACAAGGGCTTTTACTACAGCCGTTACGACGAGCCGGAAGAGGACGAAAAGCTTACCGGCACGAATTACTTTCAGAAGCTCTATTACCATCGCCTCGGCGATGAGCAAGAAAAAGACACACTCATCTACGAGCGGTCGGACGAAAAGGAGTGGGGCTTCTCCGGCGGCGTGACCGACGACGGCCGCTACCTGGTAATCAGTGTTTGGCGTGGATCGGAACGAAAGAATCAGGTGTTCATCAAGGATTTGTCGAGCGACGGTGCCAACAACGATGCCCAGGTCGTCGAACTCATTACCGGCTTCGATTCGCAATTCGCCTTCGTCGGCAACGACGGCGAGAAACTCTACTTCCACACCGATTTCGATGCCCCGCGCAGCCGCTTGATCGCCGTCAAAATATCTGAGCCGCAGCGGGCCGATTGGCAAGAAGTCATCCCGCAGGCCGACGAAGTCCTGCAAGATGTCAACTTCGTCGGCGAGCGCTTCATCTCACTGTATCTCAAGGACGCCCAAACGCAGGTCAAGGTGTTCGACACGGCCGGCAAGCTGCTGCGGGAAGTCGAATTGCCCGGCATCGGCTCGGCCGGCGGATTCGGCGGGCGCCGCGAAGATCGCGAGACGTTCTATTGGTTCACCAGCTACACGGCCCCGGCGACGATCTATCGCTACGACGTCGAGACCGGCAAGAGCACGCTGCTGCGCCAGCCAAAGGTCGATTTCGATCCCCAGCGATACGAGACCCGGCAGGTGTTTTTCAAGAGCAAGGATGGCACGCGGGTGCCGATGTTCATCACGCACCGCAGGGGGCTCAAGCTCGATGGCAGCCATCCGACACTGCTCAACGGATACGGCGGATTTAATATCTCGCTCACGCCCGGCTTCTCGGTCCGCAACGTGATCTGGCTGGAGATGGGCGGCATTTACGCCGTGCCGAATTTGCGCGGCGGCGGCGAGTACGGCCGGGCCTGGCACACCGCGGGCATGCGCGAGAAAAAGCAAAACGTGTTCGATGATTTTATCGCGGCGGCCGAGTGGCTGATCGAAAACAAATACACCAGCAGCCAGCGGCTGGCGATCTCCGGCGGCAGCAACGGCGGGCTATTGGTCGGCGCCTGCCTGACGCAGCGGCCCGAATTGTTCGCCGCGGTGCTGCCGGCGGTCGGCGTGATGGACATGCTCCGCTTTCACAAGTTCACCATCGGCTGGGCCTGGGTCGGCGAATATGGATCGAGCGATGACCCGGCGCAGTTCGATAACCTGATCGAGTATTCACCGCTGCACAATCTCAAACCCGGGGTACATTACCCGCCGACGTTGGTGACTACCGCCGATCACGACGACCGGGTCGTGCCGGCCCACAGCTTCAAGTTCATCGCCACCCTGCAAGCCGCTCAAGCCGGCGCGGCGCCCGTGCTGATCCGCGTCGAAGTGAAAGCCGGCCACGGCGCCGGCAAGCCAACCAGCAAGCAGATCGAAGAGGGCGCCGACAAGCTGGCGTTTCTGGTCAAAGTGCTGGGCATGAAACCAACTTTGGGAAAATCCGAAGCACGAAATCCGAAATCCGAAACAAATTCGAATGAGTAAATGACCGAAACGCGCGTGGGCCTCACTCAGTCTTGAGATTTCGGTGATTGGAATTTGTTTAGGATTTCGGATTTCGGATTTTGACCTCTTGCCAAGCGGTTTTTACCTTTTTACAAAACGGCGACGACGTTTCTTGGCGTTTGATATCTGCGTAAGTCTGGTCCGTATTGAGAGTTAGGGCGTGCGCCTGCCGCCTTTGATAGCGCCTTGGCACACCGCTTGCTCTATACGGTTGGCGGGGGAAGATAAGAAATCAGACCTGCCTTAGGGAGGAGGCGGCCATCATGTGTCAATGGATTATGACCCTCTTGGTAATCGGCACCGTCACCGTGCTCGCGGCCGTTTTGGTCGCCTGGCGTCCGATGCCCGAGACTGAGTAGATCTCGCTTGCCGAGCGGCCTCTACTTGGCGTCGTGCTCGCGGCACCAGGCAATCATGCCCGGGACGTCCTTCGGCAAATCGCCCGTGGGCGTTGTCGGCGCCGGCGATTCCTGCTCGACTGCTTCCTGCTCGACTGTTTCCTGCTC
>JADFKK010000143.1 GCA_022564995.1 Planctomycetota bacterium
CGGCCGCGACCATCACCCCCGCTGCTTCACCGTCTGGTTCGCCGGCGGCGGCATCAAGCCCGGCATCACCTACGGCCACACCGACGACTACGCCTACAACATCGCCGACTCCGACGGCGTGCCGCTCAAGCCCCAGCCCAACAAAGCCACCTGGACCCCCGGCACCATGCACATCCACGACCTAAACGCCACGATGTTACATCTGCTGGGAATCGATCACAAACGGTTGACGTATCGGTATCAAGGGAGGGATTTCCGGTTGACTGATGTGCATGGGCACGTGATACGGGATTTGGTGGTTTGAGGGGGAGACATATTCTTGTCGTTTTGCCGACCAATCGTCTTGATTGCTGGGGCCTTTGGCTTTCTATCATCGCTGAATCAGGACTCGGGTTGCAAGAAGCTCGCCCGTCGCCGGCACTTGTTCGGTGCGCTCACGCTTGGCGCTCACTCGCAAACATGAGACATCGCCAAACTGCATCGAAACTAGAATGCATGCCAATCCGTGCGGTTTCGGTCCCATAGGAACTAGAACGACTTCGCTGTGCGGTAGTTCGGGTATGACTAATTCTGTCAAGTACCTTACGGTCATCTCAACGCTAGTTAAAGGCACCTCAAGAACCGAGTCAGCGCGCGACAGTAGGAATTCATTGCTCTTCTTGACGACACTGAGGTACTGCTCTGATGCGCCCGGCGAGGCGAGAAACGCATAGACGGTGTCCGGCTCTAAATGCTCCATTACACAGTCCGCCATCGCGCCGTAGAATCCCAGACCGAATATTGCCACAGTTTTTGAAAACCGCAGAGATCCGCCTTCACAGCCCGGAATTGGCAGTATGTCATGGATAACAATTGGAATTAACTCAGGTTCGTAACGCCCGATCGAATAAACGAAATCGATCTCGATGCTCTCGACACTTGGGACAAAACGAGCCCAGTTAATTATGGCTGCATACCAAAGGCGAGACATTGATGAGTAGTCGACCAACACCCGAATTCGTTCGGCCCCTGCATTAGCAAGCCGCTGGAGATACTCATAAACGATGCCATCGTCATTACTATTCAGTAAGTCCGGATCTCGCTTCCATTGTTCTCGAAAGTAGCTGTCGTTTCTCCGCCTCTGCTCGGTATTGCTGAGATTAGTGAAGCCGAATACTGCGACCTCGGATATATCAGTCGATTCAAAATACTTCGGAGCATGAGTACAACGTTCTTCATAACCGCTGCTAAACATCGCAATGTCATACCTGCTCGCTCGGCTTTCCGACAAAGGAAGATCCTTGACTATAAAGGACATCATTACTGGCCTCCCTCTTTATCGTCGAATAGCAACCTTTGGTGATCCTCTGGCCCAGCGGCATCCGTTTCGTCGTCGGCACCAGTTTCCGCAAAACGGAGAATTGCCGACAATATTCTGGATTTTCCTCGTCTCGGAAGAATACGAAAATGTGGTGCCAGCGCGTACGCAAGGTGGAATGTTCCTTCCCGATCCGGTAATTCATCCGGATTATTGGGGTTGATATTTGGATACAAAAGCCCGATCGCGACAGCTCGTCGGATGAGTCCCCATTCCGCATCATCAATTTGGTGGTCGATCTCAATTGAGGAAATCTGATCCGTCGTCAGCGGCATGTTGTAGAGGCGATGCGTCATGAATTCGCCGACTTTAACGAGCAACTTGTGAAGTGCGCGACCTATTTTCGGCTCACTCTGCACTGCCGCAAGCACCTGGTCCGAAAATCGAGTTAACACTTCGTTCTGATTCGTCTTCGGAACGCGCGATGGCACTCTGAAAACGGTCCCTTGTTCCTTTTGTTTTCGCCACTTGGCTTCTAATCTGCACTTTCTGAGAACTGGATTATGTTAATTGGCTAGGGCCATGAGGCTTTTGGTTAGGCGAATGATTTTTTGGGGTAACGACCAGATTGCAGTGATGCTCAATAATTCGTTTCGTAAAATGTGCCGGCGCAGGGCGTTGCGACGGTTGGCGTGAGAAGGGCGGCGAGCGGCGTCGTCCCAGGGTGAGTCGCTGCGATCGCAAAGTTCGCCGTGACTCTTGTCCCAGGCCCATAATTCGACGAGCGTGTGCATCCACAGATTCAAATTGTACACGGCCAAGTTGTGCCAGATGTTGCGGACCTGTTGTTGCCCCGAACCCCAGACCTCCTTCACATCGTGATAATCTTGTTCGATGGTAGCACGATCGGCGAACGCTTCGATTATTTCTTGGACGCTGGCATTCGGATCGGTACAAAAGAAGGCGTAGGAACCATGATCTTCCTTGACCAGCACCACGCGAATCACGCCGCCGACCGGAGCATAGGTGGCCAGAAAGGTTTTGTACGTCTTGGTCGTCGCTTTGCCATAGATCACACAGGCAATGCTCTTCCATCCGCGCCGCTGCCCGGCGCGCTTGGCCAAGCTGATCTTGTGCTTGCCATATTTGCGTGGCCGACCTCGGCGGCGACGTTGCCCCTTTTTCAGCTTCGGCGGCAAGTCTTTCAGGGCGGCGTCTTTGCGCAGGCGACCGACGATCGTGACGCGTTGTCTCTGCGCACGTCGCAAGAACGGCCGCTTGGTGTAGCCGCCGTCGATCACAATCCAGACCTCTTTTCCCGCCTGTTTCAGCAGAGGAACGATCCATTCCACCAGCCGCGCCGCCAGTTGCAGCTTGGTGGCAAAATGCCCCCAGCCGCGAGATGTGGGGATCGTCGCCCGCGTTCGCTTGCGGACGTACAGCATCGCCAACAGCGGCAACGCCAGCGGGCCCCACTTGGGATGTCGCAAGGCCAGCGAAATCGTGACCCAGACGTGTCCGTACAAAAACGGCTGGTCGGCCGGCCCCGGCGTCGGGTTGTGATGCACGTCGGCCCCTTCGACTTGCGGCCCATATCGCCTGGTCGGCGAATCGTCGATCACCAGCAGCAGTCGCTCCGGCAAGGGCAAGGTTCGCAATATCAGCGTTACCAACTGCGTGGCAATTGTTTTGCTCTTGCGTCCCACCGGGGTGAGAAAGTAGTAATAGTCCTGATAGTCGTCGCTGATGCCGGCGGCCCGCAGCCAACTGGTCACCGTCCGCCGGCCATTGGCGAACAGAATTCCCATCAGCAACACAGGCAACCGCCAGCGATTGCGAGCGTGCAACCCAGCCGCCAACCATTCGCTCCACTGCGACCACTGCTGCGGACATTCCCAACGACATTTTGAATTTGCCATCCTTGGCTCCTCCATTGTGCGGCTTGTTTTCAAACCGCAGCATGATGGAAGAGCCTTTTTTCATGAAACCCCAATTACGGACGTTTTTTCAGAAAGTGCAGACAGATCGTCTTGATACCAAATCACGCCTTGGTTCCGACCTTGAACGTCACAATCCAGATCGGTCAACCCTTGCCGGCTTCAGCCGGCTCCCTCGTCAGCCACCGGCTTTAGCCGGTGGTCAGCTTGGCCCTCCCTATTTTCGTCAGCCGACTTTAGTCGGCTTCTCGTTCGTCGCCGGCGTCATCTCCGCCCGCAGCAGCCCCGAATTCAACAGCGGATTGGTGCGTTGAATCAACAGCGATTGCAATCCGTGGCGTTGGCGTTGATCTTCGGTGGGAATAAACCTGGCGCTGCGGGGATCGAAGTCGGACCAACTCTTGGTGCGGGCGATGCGCGCGATTTGATCGCGGAGGCTGTTGGTCTCGCCGACGTAGAGTTGTTGGTTGTGGTTCGAGAGGATGTAGACGCCGGGCCGGTCGTGTTTTTCCGCCTGACACTGCGACAGCGGAATCGAGCGCGGAAGCCTCTTGTCGAGCCAATCAGCACACTGCGATTGGGCCAGCTTCTTCGCCGTGAGGGCTCGCTTGCGAATCGCCAGGGCGGCCCAGCGGTATTCAAACGGTGTGTGACCGGGGGCGAATCGCTTGGCGATGTTGTCGAACGCAGCCGCGGCGGCCGGATCGCACAGCATGTCGTCGAGCGTCAGGGCATAGTCCAGCCCGATGAGCTGCATGGCGATTTCGCTGGCGAAGCTGTAGGTATCCATCGAAGCGCGCGACAGCCGCCGACCCGATTGCTTGCTACGTGGCAGTTTTCCGGCCTTGCGGATTCGCAGCAGCAGGCGATTCCAGACGACGGCGCCGCCGGGCAGGCTTCTCTTTTTGCAAGCGGCGACGAACTGGGCGTTCAGTTCCGGATCGCACAGCAAGTAATCGGTCGACGCGCCGTCGGCCGCCTCGCGATAGGCCAGAATGATGCGTTCTTCCGTCTCCGCATCGGCCTTCGGCATGGGCCGCCCGCCGCGCACGTTGACTCTCCGTTTCCCCTTGGCCGTTGTCGGCGCGCTCTTCACCGGATTCTCCGGCCCGTCCAACGACTCGCCAACCTGCGTCTTTTTCAATCGCCCCTTGATATGCCTAACGTACTCCTTCGATAGCTCAATCCCCATCCACTGACGCGCCAGCTTCTTCGCCACCACCAGCGTCGTCCCGCTGCCGCCGAACGGATCGAGGACCACCTCGCCCGGGTTGCTGCTGGCGCGGATGATGCGGCCCAGCAGTTGCTCGGGCATCTGGCAGCCATGAAAACCCTCGCGCTCTTTGAACGTGCCGGCCACGCGGGCGTAATACCAGGTGTCGTGCGAGGCGTCGAACGCCGGCGGCGGGGCGTCTTGCGGACGCAGAATCCAGGTGTTGTCCGGCAGCCGGCCCCGGGGGTTCGCCCGAATGTCGGCGTAAACCAACTGCCGGGCCGACATCACGCGGACCGCCGGGTTGTGGGCATTGAACGTGAAGTGGTCCGGGTCTTTCACAAAATGAAACAGGTGCGTGTGCGAGCGGCTGAAACCGCGGACGCAGTTGACCCCGAACGTGTAATACCAGATGACCCAACTGCGGCAAGAAAACCCGACCTGCTGGGCCAGCACCTTGAGCTCCGCCGCATACTCATCGCCAATCGCCAGCCAGAACGTGCCGTCGTCTTTCAACGCCCTATGCACCCCGCTGACCCACTGCTTCGACCAATCAAGATACGCGCCGCTACTTTGCTGGTCGTCATAAACATCGTAGTCGTAGCCGATATTAAACGGCGGGTCCGCAAACACCAAATCAACGCTCCCAGCCGCCACCTCCCGCAGCCGCTCGACGCAATCGCCCTCTTGAATCGTATTAAGCCGATTTCCCACCTGAACCACCTCCTGCATGTCTAGTAGGTGACAATTGTATAGTATGTGCTTCGTGCTGGCGAGTTGCCGGTCTGGTTCATTCATTAGCCCGACGCGCAAGCGAGGGACAACCCGGACCGTCCCTCGCTTGCGCGTCGGGCTAGTGTCGACCAGATGCCAAGCCAATGAACTATCCAGGCTTGGCGGTCAATTTAACCGGTGGCGGGGCGTTCGCCAAGCAGGCATGGTGCCATGCCGACGATCACTGGCAGCGGTTAGTGGAAAATCTCGCAGTTCGGCAATGCCTGCTGGAGCTTTGCGACGCCGGCGTCTGTGACGTTCGTGTCAGAGAGGTAAAGCCGTTGAAGATTGGTCAAGCCGTCCAGGTGTTCCAGCCCAGCGTCCGTGACCCGTGTGTTGTCGAGCATCAGATATTCGAGGTTGGTGAGCCCGCCTAGATGTTCCGTGTCGGCAACATCCGTGTAGGAGAGAAACAGGTTTCGGAGTTGCGGCAGCTCTTTCAGATGCTCAAGCCCAGCGCCGGTGACCTTGGTGTGTTCGAGACCCAGCGCGGACAGTTTCGTGAGCCCTTGCAGGTGTTCCAGCCCAGCGTCGGTGACCTTGGTAAAACTGAGGCCGAGATGTCCCAAATTGGTCAGCCCTTTCAGGTGTTCGAGTCCGGCGTCGGTGACAGGTGTGTGGCTGAGGTGCAGGGCATTGAGGTCCTTCATAAGTTTCAGGTGTTCCAGGTCATTGGCAGTAGTCTTGTCGCTCCAGTAGAGCTGTACTTCGACGATCTTTAAGAAACCAACAGGATCATCCGCGCCGCCCGGATCGTCGAGTTGCTTTTCCAGCCAAGTTTGCGTCCGCCGCTTTTCGTATGTCGACGCAACCGTCCCGCCCAATTCCTCAATAGCAGCCTTCGCCTTTTGAACCGCCGCCACCCTTTCGCGATTCTCCTGTGCCCGCTGCCGCATGTACTGAACCCAGACGCCAAACGCCACTATCGCGACCGTCATCACGATCAGCAGCGTTTTCAAACTAAACCGGCACCAGCGGCGTGTCGGTTTCGGGGGTTGGGCGGTGGTGGACATAGCCCCCATTATCCGGCCTGGGGCGGGGAATTGCAAGGGCGAGTCGGAATCAGGCCGACGGGCCGACCGTGAGCCGCTAGGCGCTAGCCGCGGGTGTTGGGCGGGAAAACGCAACGCACATTCACCGGCGGCTAGCGCCTTGCCGCTCATGTGCGATCACGCCGTTGAGAACCACGATGGAACAAGCGGACCAAATCTCATCACCAATTCGCGATCTGATAATCCTTCAAGAAATTTCCCCATTGGTGCTTGCCGGAAATCAGCCCGGCGAAGATCGGGTCGCAGATGCGGGCGGCGGCGTCGATGAGGTCGAGCGGAGGATGGAAGTTAAGTTGCTCGCGCTTGCGGCGGGCGATGTCGGCCGGGTCTTCGTCGGTGATCCAGCCCGTGTCGACGCTGTTCATGTGAATCCCGTCGGCCGCGTAATCCTGGGCCGAGGTGCGCGTCATCATGTTCAACGCCGCCTTGGCCATGTTGGTGTGCGGGTGCTTGTCGGTTTTGTAGGCCCGGTAGAAGATGCCCTCCATCGCTGAGACGTTGACGATGTGCTTGTCGCGGGTCGGAGTGCGCAGCATCAGCGGCTTGAGCCGGGCATTGAGAATGAACGGGGCCACCGCGTTGACCAGATGCACCTCGAGCAATTCGACCGTCGGCACGTCGGCCAAAGGTAATCGCCAACTGTTCATGGTCCGCAGATCGATTTGCTGCGAGTCCTGATCGAATTGGCCGGCGGGGAAAATCTTTGCGCCGTCATTCTTGTCGCCGGGGGCCAAAGGAACCTGCGAGAGTTCGGCCGCCCGCTGAATGCCCGCGAGGCTGTCGGTAACTTGGGCGGGCAGATTCTTGTCGCGGGTTGCGTTCGAGAGACCGTTGCCGCGCAGCTGCTCGTACGATTCCAGCAGCGGACGCGCGGCGGCCGGCAGCGAGGCGGCCGATTGCGATTCGCCTTCCATTAAGTGGGCGTAAAACCCCGGCGGGCGGCGAACCGTTTGACAGGCGTTGTTGAGCAGAAAATCGAGCTGCGGCAGCGCGCGGACGAGATGATCGGCAAGCTTCTCGACGCTCGGCGTGTGGCGCAGGTCGATGCCGTAAAGCTGCAGCCGATCTTTCCAATCGCCGCTGTCCTCTTCCGCGAGAAATCGTGCCGAAGCGTCGCGCGGGAAGCGCGTCGTAACGATCACGTGCGCCCCGGCCCGCAGCAGCTTCAGCGCCGCTTGAAAGCCGATCTTGACGCGCCCGCCGGTGAGCAGTGCGTATCGCCCGGACAAATCCGCGGTTTGATCTCGCTTGGTCCAATTGAGCTCCGCGCAATCGGGACACATCGAATCGTAGAACACATGCACCCGATCGTAGTCTCGCTTGCAGATATAGCAACAACGGGGCACCTGCAAACGTGGCCCGAATTGATCGTCGGGCTGATTGCTGGTCGGCGGCAGTTTCGGCTCGAACGGCGCGGGCGCGCGGGGCTGTTTGAGTTGTCGAGCGGAATGTTGCGCGCGGATGCCCGTCTTGGCCAGCAGCAATTCGTCCTCGGCCTTCTTCCGCGAGCGTTCGGCCTGCTCGCGATTTCGGATCGCACGCTTCAGCTTTTCCCGCGCGATACGATCGGGCACCGCCACGCGCTGCGCCGCGCGCATCAACCGCTGCGTCTCATCACGCGAGAGCCGCTCGAGCAATCCGCGATCGTCGGCAAGCTGTTCGAGCACCTCGATAGCTTTCGTGATGCAATCCGCGGTCACCGAATCCTGCGTCTGTATTTCAGCATCGTCGGCCAAGGTCGTCTTCCCGCCGGTTTTCGGTAGCAGGGTTACTCAATGAATGGTCTCGTATGTTTAACGGCAAGCCGCAGACGACGGTGTTTCAGAAGTCCGGAAAACGCAGTCGCCTGTGGCTTGCCGTTAAACGATTGTGTCGCAAAAACCTCTCGTCATGTTACCCCATCCGGCCGCCCGATTTTTCTCGGGCCGAAGGACGATTGAGCATGGTCATGTCGCGGTGCAGTTGGGCCACGTCTTCTTCGTGGCTCGTCTCGTGGCTTATCTTGCCGGGCGAATGCGCCATTTCGATTTGCGCCCGACCATCCCCGGTGAAGAGGATGCTCGATACGTGGTTGAGATTGATCAGCCGCCGGTGTTCGCCTTCATGGATCTGTGAATACATGAACTTCTCCTTGATGGGGCAGAAACGAGGAAATCAACGCGGATGAAGTATAGCAACCCCGTCGTTCCTTTGCGACTTCGCATCTTGGCGGCTTTGCGTTGAAGAAATCGGCTTGGGTTTCAACGCAAAGGCGCCAGGGCGCAGAGGCGCGAAGGGGTTATTAGGGTGGACTGCACGATGCTGCCCCGTTTGATTGTCGACGTGCGGGCGAGTAAGTTGGGGCTGATCGTGTTGGGTTGCTCGCTCATCCTGGCGGACGATCATCGTTACGACGCGATGGGATTCTTGGGGCATCCGTTTCTCAAGACGCCGCACATGGACTCGCAGGCCAACACCGACGTGGTCTCGACCGCTGGTGAGACTTTCTCTTGGACGAATACTACTGGGAATACAACTTCTCGCACACGCCCACCATGTTCGCCCTGCGCGGCAATCAATACCAATTCATCGGATACCGCGGCGTCTGGGACACCGACGAGTTGTACGATTTGAAGGCCGACCCGCTGGCGCGGAATAATCTGATTCACAGCCCGAAGCACCAAAAGATCGTCCGCAAGCTGCGCGCCCGCATTTTTCAAGAGCTAAAAGCCAGCAGCGGGGCGCAGATTCCGCTAACCCCGAATCGCGGCCACGGAGCGAACCTGCGCAAGATCACTGGCAGCCGTCCGGCGCAGTTCCCGCCGGAGGTGATACGGAAACGGGATGCGAAGGAGTGACTCAATTCCATAAGTGCTTAATGCGAATGCACTTACGCACTGAACGGCCTCTGGGGCAAGCACTGAGTGTCATTTGAGTGTTGACAACGGTGCGCAATGTGTGTAAAAAGAGTGTAATTATTGCGTTCTATTTCGTCGACATTGTAAACCGAAGGAGCGACAGATGAACCCCGTATCAACGGCACCAAGTGTCAACACGAATGCACTGGAGTTTGAAGAACTCGCGTCATCATTGGCCAGCCTGAATTCGTACTTGCAAGACGGAGACATGGGGGGCGCCGTTCGACGAATTCCAACGCTTGTTTCGACGAGCTTTGCGTCAGCCCCCGAGTTATCTTGAAGTGACCGAGTTGACTGGTCAATCGATGAACTCGGGGGACCGACGAGCCGGGCGGGCTGCGTGGCTTTTGGCGAACATTGAGAATTTGGCAGTTTACGGCGTTCATTCAAAGATATGGCACAAAATTGGTTCCGAATACTCCGCGCCTATGCTCGATCAGGTGGCGCGCGCGATCGGTCATGAATCTCAACTTACTCAAGATGACCTGCAGATGCTCGGCAAGGAATCTTCGCTCTTGGACGTAGTCGGCGTTCACGGTCGTGATATCTGGCTCGTACAAACCGTTTGGGAAACGAAGCGTGTTGACTCATCCTTGGCAAGACACCAATCTGGTTCGGGAAAACTGTTCCGAGGGAAGGTATTTGACAATCCGAAGCTAGCAGAACCGTCTGTAGCGACATTGTACACTGCTTACGACGTGATACGTAAAGCGTTTCCGGCCGTCGATGTTCACGCGCTGGCATTGGTTTTACACCGCTCGACTCCGGATTTTGAACTCTTTCAGATTGATGTGAAACGGACTCGTCGACCGGAAACAATTCGGTTAGAGGAGGATAGGATTCGGAAGAACTCGCTCGATTTTGTTGAACGGTTAGAAAAGGATCATGAATCGCTCTGGGTGCTTCCCCATCCGTTAGACGACGATCTGTTTCGTGGAATTCTACCGTGTCGTGGCGGGAGAACGCTTTGCATGCTTGCGGCCATGGCAAAACGGCAAATGGGGGCATCATCGTTATTGGTCTGGAAGGAGCGTGACTTTATCGAAATCCTGAAGGACGACTTCAATTATGAAGTGCCTCGCGACAAGGTTCGACATGATCTTGTCGATCGACTTGTAGGGCAAGGATTCATGCGGATGTTCTAGATGCCTGCACTGTCCAGCGCGAAAGAATCGTTTACAATGGCATGTGCCTTTAACTAATGTTCAATACTGTTGTCTCAGGGCAGCACATAGGGAGACGTAACAATGGGTACTCGACTAAATATCCAATTCAGTGACAAGCAAAAGAAGTCACTCGATGAAATGGCGCAAGAACTCGATACGACCAAAGCGGGAGTACTTAAAACGGCCCTTTCACTGCTCGAAGTTGCGATGCGCGAACGCAAGGAAGGCAATCGAATCGGCATTGTCAAGGACAATACTGTCGTAAAAGAAATCGTTGGAATCGGGTAATCTACGATGAGCACCACAGCACCTTCCGATCCAGGTATTCCGGTTGTAGACATACGAGATGTCGAGGAGTGGAAGGAGCTTCCGAAAATCAGTTTCGACCAATTTGCGTCACTTCAAATTGCTCGCTGGGTGCTGATCATCTTCGCAGGCGTCTATCTACTCTGTTTTGTTATGGCGTTCGTGATGTTCTGCATGTCTGACGCGACTTATAGCGATTCTCTCGAACTCGTCAGATTCATGCTCGGATCGATTCTTCCACTTGTTACGCTCGCCGTTGGGTTTTATCTCGGAGATCGCCGTTCGGGGCAGGATTAGCCTAGGGCAGACAACTCGACGGCCGGACGTGGGACGAACTGCCAACACGAATCGAAGCGCTGGCACCGGTCGGTTGTAGCGGTCCCTACTGCGCCGCAGATTTGCTCCCATTGGGGCTGATCGCTATCGGCGAACTAAACGGCAAGGGCCGGGCGGAGACTTGCCAGTTGTTTTGGTAGAGGTATTTTCTTAGGCTGCGGAAGGCGGCGTAGGCGTCGGGGTAAACCCAGAGGGTGACGGCGGCTTTGCGACGGTCGGCGGCGGACAACGTCTGGCGGAAGCGGGAGCCGGCGGACAGGGCCTCGCTCGCGGTTTCGGACGGCTCGTGGCCGCTGGGGATGATCGCGGCGTAACGAAGCATGACGCCATAGCCTCCGAGCGATCCTGGCCGGTTCACCCGATCGATTCGATAACGCAAGCTGAAGCCGCGGCGGGGGCCGACCGTGTCGATGAGCCGATCGCGATCGCGAAATTTGTAGAGCTGGTCATGCACGGCCTGCTTAACATCCTCCATCAATGCGTTAATCGGCACGCGCGCGATCTTTCCGTCGAGCAACCGAAAGTGTAGCTCGTGCTGTTGATCGTTCACGGTTTTCGACAAGGGCGTCGGCAACACCTCGATCTCGATCGCCTCGGGCGCATCGCTGGCCGCGCGGTGTTGCTCGGCAACGTGCCCGAGCTTGTCGCGGGTGGCATCAATCTGCCGGTTCAGGTCGAACTGCTCTCGGGAGCGCTCGTCGAGTTGCGATCGGGCTGCTTCGAGCCGCTGCTGCATCTTGCCGACCTCGGCGGTCCAGGCCACATGGTCGCGGCTTTTGTCTTTTTGCGCTGCCTCGAGCCGGCTCTCTTCGCGATGCAGGTCGTGAATGTCGCCTTGCAGCTCACGGAGATAATGGCGGGCACCGGCCAACTCATGCTCGGCGGCGACGGCCGCGCCGGCGTCATCGGCGCGGTCATTGGCCTGCGCGCTGGCCGCGGCGTTCTTAACCCGCAGCCCGGCCACGAGCACGAGAATGATCAGGATGCCGACAATGTTGGCCACGATGTCGAGGAAGGAATCTTGCCCCGCATCGTCTTCGGCGGAGGTGGGTCGTCGTTTCATTGGGGCAACCCTTTCGTGAATTCGCCTTCAACTTCCACGCCGCTGTCGCGGAGCAGAATTCTTAGATCGCTCGCTCGCGCTTCGCCGCCGCGGCGGACGACGAGTTTGAGCGCGGGTTGCCAGTAGAACTTTTCGCCGGCGATGCCCCACGTTTCGACTCGCTGTTGGATCGCCTCGACCACCCGATCGATGTCGCGGGCCGTCGCGCCGCGAAGCGGAATCACTTTCGCCGTGCCGCGACGATCGGTCGGCAGCAGCGAGATACGGTCGCGCTCGCAGAGCACATGAATCGGCCGTGTGACCGGGGTATTGCGGCGGGCAGTGGCCGCCAGCGCCCAATCTGTTCCGCGAACATCGGCCAGCGGACGAGGCGATCCGCCGCCGCCCGATTGACCCGAGGGCGGTGTCGGCGAATTGCCCGTTGCGTTGCCACTCACGACCTTTCTTGAGGGTGAGATTGATCCGTGGGTCATTCCGCCCTGGCCCGATGCGCCGGGCGAGAACTCCGTCGGCGATCCGCCCGGATCTTGGCCGGAGCGATTTTGGTCGCTACGATCCCCAATTCGGTTTCCCTGGCTCTGACCTTCTCCCCGTCCCGACCCCTGGCCGTAGGTCGTACCGTCTTCGCTACCGTATCGGTCACCAGTCGTACGATCTCGATTCGGACCAAGGCCCGCGCCGCGGTTTCCCGGCGCTGCGGAATTGCCCGTGCCGCGTCCACCCGGCGCGCTGCTGCCGCCACGTTTCGATCCCAAAAGTTCGCCGAAAATCTCATCGGCCCGCTCCAGTTTGAACGGCGTGCGATCTCGATCGCGAAAGCGAGCCGGTGCGGCGCGGCGGAGGTTTTCTTGATCGACGTGGGCGTCGGCGATCGCCCTTCGCTGCACGGCGGCCAGCGCGGGATCGGGCTTGGGCAGTTCGAGCTTCCAGTCTTGTTCGATAAGCTCGTAGCCGAAATCGGGCCCCCACGACTTGATCGCCCGGCGGACCATGCTGTAGGGAACGGCGCCGTCGGGCCGCACGAGGAGCAGCGGATAGGGTGCCCGTTGGCCCTGCTGATTCACCCTGCCGCCGTCGGACCAGTATTCGCGGGTTGCCCGCAGCGCGGCAGCCAGCGGATTGCCGGGCCCGAGCGGCTCTTCAAAGTCGGATTGTTTCAGCACGACACCCTCGGGCTGGAGTATCACACGGTCGCGACGACACTCGATGTAGATCGGTCGGCGGCGGGTGCCATTGCGGCCTCGATACGGCAGAATCGAGTAGGTGCGGGGCGTGTTGTCCGCCTCGCGTCGGGCTTCGTCTAACTGCCTGGCGGCCTCGGCCAGTTGTTGGCGAAGTCGGTCGAGGCGTTGCTGCAATTCGCGCTGGTCGTTGGCGCCGTCGTTAATGAAGCCGGCGGCCCGTTCCGCGTCTCGCTTGAGCTGTTCGTACTGGTCGTGCAGGTCGCGAATGAGTTGTTCGGTGACGGCCAAACGGCTGCGCTGTTCGTGAAGCTGCTGTTCGGTCAGCGCGCGAGACTGCTGCTCTAACAGGCCGATGTCGTACTGAATCAACTCGATCTCGTCGCGAATTTCGGCGATGTTTGGCGAGTTTTCGCTCGGTTCGTCCGACGCCTGGGCGGCCTGCAGGCTGGCTTGTCGAGAGATCACCACCAGCAAGACGATCAGCGCCCCCATCGTGCAGATCAACACGGCAAGAAAGGGGAACAGCGACACGCTGACGGATTGCTGCGCGGCGCGGGAGCGTCTCATGCGGCCGTTTCCCTGTGCTGGTCGCCGGATAAATCGACGCGGGCCGTGCGTTGATCGCCATCGTCCAGTCGGGCGGTGAGCAGGTTGATGGCGGCCGAGAGGCTAAGCACGGTCTTCGAGAAATCGTTGCTGCCGGCCAGGGCCGAGAGGTTTTCGTTCAGGGCCGTTTCGAGCTGCCTGATTTGCCCGGTGGCTTCGACCACCTTGAGCAAGATTTCACCCTGGCGGATTAACTGCTCCTGCTGCCCCGAGATCGCGGCCGTGTGACGGTCCAGGGCATTGTTGAGGGCACTGTCGAGGCTGTTGCAAAACGTCCTCTGTAATTGCTCCGCCGCCTCGCCGGAAAGACTTTGCCAGCGCTGGTGGGCTTCGTCGATCGTCGACTTCCAAAGCTCGGCCTGGCCGGCGACCAGTTGTTCGCTACTCTGGACGACTCGATCGGTCATCCGCCGCAGCAAAGCCAACTGCCCGCCGCCGTCGTTGCCGCCGAAGTGCTCGAAACGACCGACCATTTCGGCCGACACCTTGGCGTCGACGTCGGCGACCAGGCGTGTTTCGATCCGCGAAGTAAGATACATCGCAAACATCAACACCATCGACAGCCCAAGCGAGAGGGCCGTAGTATCGAATGCCACGCCAAGCCCGGCGGTGACTTCGGTTATCGAAGTTTCGATCTGCTGGGGCGATAATTTGGCCACGGCCAGCGTGATGCCGATCACCGTTCCCAGGAAGCCGAGAATCGGGATGGCCCAAATGATGATTCGCACCAGCGCGTAGCTGTCGTGCGATCGATAAGCATCGACGTCCGCCAAGTGCCGCAATTCCTCGTCGAGCGAATCGGCGTCTCCCTTTCGCCACACATACTCCAGCACTTCGCGCAGCCGGCGAATAAGATAGCCGTCTTGCAGCCGCGGCGGAGCCTGGGCGAGTTGCTGGAGCAGCGGCTCGCAGTCCTCAACCGTGTGCTGCCCGTCCGGACCGCGATCGAAGTTAAACTTGCCCAGGGCGGCGGTCTGCGTCGAAAGGTCGACCAGCTTGATCGCCAGCGCCGCCAGCGCGACCAGGAACATGGCCGTGGCGACGTACTCAACCGGATGGCTGGCGAAGTAGCGCTCGACGAATTCGCCGGCGATCAGCCCCTTGCGGATCAGCGCATAAAACACGGCGGTCGCCAGTCCGCCCCACAGGATCGGCGAACGAAACAGGGCCGACACGATGTTGTTGGGTTTATACATAATGCGGGGTTGGTTCATGGGGGAGCCATTGCCGTGCTAGCGTCGGCAAACTCTCGCCAGCGCGCACGTTCTTCCATACCTTCCAAATCGGCGCAATCGTTATATTTCCTGAGCCTTTTCTCGGCCACGCGCCAGACAACCGTGTCCAGCCGAAGCTTCGGAATAATCGACAAAGATTACCAAAGTGTTTGCTGGCGGGGGGCCGATACCTTCATGTGTCGGCGCTGCCGTGTCCGGGCCAGACACCTCTCGGCACGGTAAATTCGGCATCGGGAGCATCACTACACCTTAGAGAAGTCCGACACAGCCGGCGCGCCGCCAAGATTACCGGCGGCGCGCTCTCAGGGGGGGACGCAGCCCGGTCACTGCCCAGCACGGGTGAGCCGGGCTGTTTTTTTGCCCTGCGATGAACGCAATGGTCCCCAGAGCCACCTTGTTGCTTCCGCGGCCGAGCTTGACGCGGGGCCGATTGCGGCGGACAATTAAGGAAGACGTTCGAGTGAGCGGCGGTTGATTCACGACCTTTCGATTATCCCAAGCACATGTTACGACCCATTACTACGCTTCTGTTGGTCACCGCTCTGCTGGTTTGCCCCGTGTTTTGTCTGGGCGAAGCGGCAGAGGCGTGCGTCTCGCAAGACAAGCCGAGTTGTTGCGATGTGTGTGGCTGCGGATCGTCGTCGGACGAAAAGGCCCCGGCAGCGCCGCCAGAGCAAGACACCGACTGCATTTGCCATGGTGCCATCGTCGGCATGGCGAAGGTCGACGGACCGCGGATCGCCAGCGGACCGTTGCCGCCGCTCCCGGTTGCCGCGCTGTCCGTCACGATATGCGACGTCGACGAAGCGACTCGCGCCCGCCTCCGCGATGCTCGCGACTTGCCGACTGAATCAGGGCGTTATCTCTGCGCGCTCTTCTGCACGCGACTGCTCTAGTCGCCCGTTGAAAACAACCGATCATAGCCCGAAGCGTAAGCGAGGGAAGTGCGGTTGGTGTGTTTATTCCTCGATTCATTCCTCGCTAACGCTTCGGGTTTTGATTTCCGGTGCAATCGTGTGGCCCGTGAGGCACAGAAAATGACTATTGCGAAAGAACAACAAAACGCCAGCGAGGCGCAGCCCTCTGGCAGATTCGTCGGCCGAATGTTGCGGCTTCTGCCAACCGTCGCGGTGCTCGCCGCGTTGGGCGCGGTCGGTTACTGGGGCCATCACAGCGGCTGGCGGCTGGCAGCGTTTTCCGAAATCACCTCCCCAAAGACCGCCGAAGAAGACCCCTGGTGTACAGCCCACGGCGTGCCGGAATCGATCTGTATCGCCTGTGACGCGGAGTTGATGCCCAAGGGACCGTTGGTCGGCTGGTGCTCTATTCACGGGGTGGCTGAGTGCCCGTGGGAACATCCTGAGATTGCCCAATTATCGAATCCGCCGACCATTTCCGAGGACGACCTGCAGAGGGCGGCCGATGCTTTGGCCATCAAAGAGCGCGCGGAAAACGATCCGACATGTAAGATGCACTTGCGGCGCATCCAGTTCGTTTCGGCCGAGGCGGTCCTCAAGGCGGGAATCGACTATAAATACGTCGAGCGGAAAAACATCGTCGAGACCATCACCGCCAACGGAAAGGTGCAATACGACGCCACGCGGCTCACGCGGCTCGCTTCGCGCGCTGCCGGAGTGGTGTGGCGGGTCGAGACGAACGTCGGCGAGCAAGTTCGACGGGGCGATGTGCTGGCGCTGATCGAAGCGCCGCAGGTGGGCGAGGCCAAAGCCGACTTGCTGCGTGCGGTCGCCCGGCGAAACCTGCGCACCAAGACACACCAGCGGTTGGCCGATCTGAAAGACGTCATCCCCGGCGGAAGGCTACAAGAGGCCGAATCGGCCCTGGCCGAGGCCGAAGTGGCCGTCGGCAGGGCGATTCAAACCCTGGCCAATCTCGGACTCTCCATCTCCGCCCAGCAGGTCCGCGGCAAGAAGGCCGAGCAGTTGACCGAGCCGCTGCGATTTCTCGGCCTGCCGCCGGCGGTGGTCGAAAGGCTCGACCCCTCGACCGCGACCACCAATCTGATCCCGGTCGTCGCGCCGCGCGGCGGCGTTGTGGTCACCCGCGACGTGGTGGCCGGAGAAGTCATCGACACATCGAAAACATTATTCACCGTGGTCGACACGAGCCGCATGTGGTTGCTGCTCGACGTGCCCGTCGAAGATGCGCAGCTCGTTCATCTCAAACAAAAAGTGCTGTTCCGGTCCGACGGAGACCGCGAGGAGCACGAAGCTCGCCTCACTTGGATTAGCACACAAGTCGACCGCGTGACACGGACCGTGCAAGTTCGCGCCGAACTGCCCAACAAAGAGGGGCGGCTGCGCAGCGACGATTTCGGCACCGGGCGGATCGTACTTCGCGAGACAAGCGACGCCATTGTCGTGCCCAGCGACGCCATTCACTGGGAGGGCTGTTGCCACGTCGCCTTCGTGCAAGACAAGAACTTTCACAAAGACGGTGCCTACAAAGTGTTTCATACCCGCATGGTTCGCCCGGGCGTTACGAACGATGGCCTTACGGAAGTCATCGCCGGATTGCTGCCGGGCGAAATCGTGGTGACCGAAGGCAGCGACGTGCTGCGACGCGAGCTGCTCAAAGGCAACCTCGGCGCCGGCTGACTGTGCGGACAGTAGCGGTCCGGTCGGATCGGGAAAAAGGGGACAGAGCCGCCCTGTCCTCAGGGCGATGTACGTTGCGCCGCCAACACGCATCGCCGTGGGGACACGGCGGCTCCGTCCCCCAACGCAATCGTAGTCTGAAAACACCGGAACCTTCACGTGCTGAACTGGATCATCGACATCTCGCTTCGTTACCGCGGCCTGGTGCTGGCTGCCGCTGCCGGCGTCATCGTGGCCGGGGTTTGGTCGCTGCAATACATTGACGTCGATGCCTTCCCCGACACGACGCCGGTGATGGTGCAGATCAACACGACCGCGCCGGCACTCTCGCCGGAAGAGGTCGAAAAGCAGATCACCTTTCCGGTCGAGCAGGTGCTCAGCGGGCTGCCCGATATAAAAAAGCTGCGGTCGATCTCCAAATTCGGCCTCTCGCAGGTGGTGATCACGTTCGAGGATAGCACCGATGTTTACTTCGCCCGCCAACTGGTCAGCGAACGCCTGGCCACGGTGCGATTGCCCGCGGGCATCGAGCGGCCGTCGATGGGCCCGGTCTCGACGGGCCTGGGCGAAGTGCTTCACTACGTCGTTAAACCGACGGGCGTCGACGTGTCGACACTTTCGACGGAGCAGCGGCGACAACAATTGACCGAAATGCGGACCGTGCAAGATTGGATCATCCGCCCGCAACTCCGCACGGTGCGCGGCACGGCCGAGGTGAACAGTTGGGGCGGATACAAGAAGCAGTACGAGGTTCGCATCGACCCCCAGGGACTGATCAAGCACGGCCTCACCTTTGGCGAAGTCATCCGGGCGATCAAGGAAAACAATCGCAACGTCGGCGGCGGCAGCATCCGCCAGAACAGCCGCATGTTGCTGGTTCACGGGCTGGGCCGCACCGAAAACATCGAGCAAATCCAGAACATCGTCATCAAGGCCAGCGGCGGCGTGCCGATTCGCGTGGGCCATGTGGCGACGGTCCGCATCGGCCACGAAATCCGCCGCGGCGCGGTGACCGCCGACGGACAGGGCGAGGTGGTTCTCGGGCTCGGCTTCATGCTGATGGGCGAAAACAGCCACGACGTAACGCGCGAGCTGGCCGATGAGCTTGAAAGGATCAAAGGCCAATTGCCCGCCGGCGTCACCGTCGAAACCGTTTACGATCGCACCGAATTGGTCGACCATGTCATTGCGACGGTGAAGCAAAACCTGTTTGAAGGCGGGCTGTTGGTGATCGCCGTGTTGTTCGTGTTCCTCGGCAAGTTGCGGGCCGGGCTGATCGTGGCGGCGGCCATTCCGCTCTCGATGCTGTTCGCCTTCAGCGGCATGTTGCAGTTTGGCATCGCCGCCAGCCTGCTCAGCCTGGGCGCGATCGACTTCGGGCTGGTCGTCGACAGCTCGGTCGTGATGGTCGAAAACTGCACCCGCCAACTTGCGCGCGACACGGCCGACCGGCGAACCGTGCTCGAGGTGGTCCGCGACGCGGCCGTCGAGGTCCGCAAGCCGACGATGTTCGGCGAGCTGATTATCATGATCGTCTATCTGCCGATCCTCACGCTCGAAGGGGTCGAGGGCAAGCTGTTTCGGCCGATGGCGCTGACCGTCATCTTCGCGCTGGCCGGCTCGATGATTCTCTCGCTGACCTTGATGCCGGTGCTGGCCAGCTATTTTCTGCCGAAAAAATTCGAGCCGCGCGAGCCGCTGCTGATGCGGATCATCAAGCGCATGTATCGGCCCGTGCTGCGGCTGACGATGCGTCACAAGCTGGCGGTGATGGTGCTGGCCCTGTGTGTGCTGGTGGTCTCGTTCGGCATGATCGCCCCCCAACTCGGCACCGAATTCGTGCCCCAGCTCTCCGAAGGCGCGATTGCCATCAACATCGTGCGGCTGGCCGGAACCGATCTCGAAGAGTCGATCCGTTACAACACCCAGATGGAACGCACGCTGCTCGACGAATTTCCCGACGAAGTCGCCCACGTCTGGAGCCGCATCGGA
This sequence comes from Planctomycetota bacterium, assembly GCA_022564995.1. Classification (GTDB taxonomy): domain Bacteria; phylum Planctomycetota; class Planctomycetia; order Pirellulales; family JADFKK01; genus JADFKK01. Next base: position 19,677 of record JADFKK010000143.1, read on the forward strand.
TCGGCCGAGGTCGCGACCGACCCGATGGGCGTCGAATTGACCGACCTGTTCATCACCCTCAAGCCGCGCAGCGCGTGGAAGCAGGCCGCCACCCAAGGACAGCTCACGACGCTCATCGAGCGGACGCTGCGCGAAATGCCCGGCCAGCGGATCGCGCTGACCCAGCCGATCGAAATGCGGCTCAACGAAATGATCTCCGGCGTGCGGTCCGACGTGGCGGTCAAGCTATTCGGCGACGATTTCGATGTGCTGGAGGCTAAGGCGAAAGAAATCGAGCAGGTGCTGCTGTCAATCGACGGCAGCGCCGACGTGGCGGTCGAGCAAGTCACGGGACAGCCGGTGCTGCAAATCCGTATTAAGCAAGATCAGATTGCCCGTTATGGTCTGTCGGCCCGGCAGGTGTTGGACGTGGTCGAATCGCTGGGCGGCAAGCCGGTCGGCGAGGTGCTGGAGGACCAGCTTCGCTTCCCGCTGGTGATTCGTCTGCCGGAGAAAGTGCGCGCGAGCCCCGCGTCGATCGGAGCCATCCAACTGCAAACGCCCGCGGGCGAGCGGATTCCGCTGGCGCGATTGGCCGACATTCGCGAGGTCGAAGGCCCCTCGACCATCACGCGCGAATGGGGACATCGGCGGATCACGATCTCGACCAATGTTCGCGGGCGAGACTTGGGCGGTTTTGTCGCCGAGGCGCAGCGCGCGATCGCCGAGCAAGTCACGCTGCCGACGGGTCGATATCACATCACCTGGGGCGGGCAATTCGAGCACCTGCTCAGCGCCCGCCGCCGGCTGATGATTGTGGTCCCGCTGGCCCTGGCCTTGATCCTCGGGCTGCTTTACATGACCTACCGCGATTGGGTCGACACGCTGCGGGTCTTTACCGGCGTGCCTTTCGCTTGGACCGGCGGCATCATTGCCCTGTGGCTGCGCGACATGCC
>JADFKK010000144.1 GCA_022564995.1 Planctomycetota bacterium
CATCGTCTAGCTGCGATTCGGCTCCGAAGGGGAATTGCAGGTGATCGAAAAAATTGCCTCCGCGATTGGTTTCAACAACGCTAGGGCCTAGGCTGGGGCCGCCGAAGACGGGCGAGACGTTGGGAAAGTAATCGACCGTGACGATGTCGAAAGTGTCGCCCCCGTTTCCGCCGACACGATCGTTGCCGGTGGTTGTCGAGTTGGTCAGGCCGAAGCTGAGTTGGGCAAAGGCGTCGGGCAATGCCGCTAGCGTGTCGCCCCGCAGGGTGAAGTCGAAGCTGTAGCTGAAGTCGGTGTTGTGCGAAAAGGCTCGCCCCAGCGGCCAAGAGAGACTGGCCGTCGGCAGGGCCGTGTCGTAGCGGGCGAGCAGCGATGAAGGACGACTCGCGAAACGGTCGGCGTCTCCATCAACCGTGGCGCGCCCGGCGGCAATCGGATCATCGATGAAACGCTCGTCGAGAATCGTCTCGGCCAATGAAGTCGACACACCGACCGCAAGCAGAGCTATCGACGCGAACATCACTCGCCCGAGTTGTTTTCTTGATAACGCGTTCATTTGTGAATCTCCGAATCGTATCATAAAGCCGCGACCGCCCAACCATAAAGCCGCGACCGTTGGTCGCGCCCCGATGTCCGGCGCGGCGCTCGCAGCGCCGGCGCGACCAACGGTCGCGGCTTTATGGACTGACCCGACAGCGGCGCTTGGCGATCACTAACATACCTCCCAGAGCCAGCAACATCCAAGTTGCCGGTTCCGGCACGGCCGCACTGTTCAGCACCACCGCGTCGATCTCCAGCGTGGTTTCAGAACCTTCCGGCACACTGAATCGCACGAATTCGACCTGCGACAATCCGCTTTCGTCCAAATCGAGCCAGGTGCCGCCGCCGGAGCCGTCAAACAGCGAGACGATCTCGGGATACGTGAGGCCGCTGAATGCCGCGATTCCTCCGGCCGGCAGAAACGGCTTGCCGAAATCGCTCAACTGTGGATCGCTCGGCGGCGCTGCGTCGAACGGACCGGCGTTTGTGTAGAACATGGCCGGGCGGTCGAAGAGGATCGGTTCTCCGCCATGGAGCGCCACCCAGGTCACCCCGTCGGCGCTCACTTCGACCTTGGCCGCGTCGGAGCCGAAGATGCCGACCGGATTGCCGGCCGTGCCGTTGGGAAAATCGGTCTCGATCATTCCGGCGTTTTCGATCACGCCGATTTCCGGACCCGGGCCGACGACAACCGGGCGAGCCAGCCGCAACGTCAGGTGTCCGCCGCCACCGATTTGCGTCAATTCATCTTCGCCAAAAGCCGGATTGAAGGGGCTCAGCACGCCGGGAAACGCGCCGGACTCGCCGGTCACCCCGTCGGGCGACCCCAACGCCGAATTCGGATCGGTGAAGCGGTCGTCGGGCACCGTGCCCGCCGCATAAGAAATTACCTCGACGGCAAATTCGGCCGCAGCAGTCGGTCGGGCTGAAAGAATGGCGGAAGCGCCAAGAAACGCAATCAACACTAGCTTCATTCGTCGTAACATAGTTTTCTCCTGGCCCTGAATCGCGCAGGGCAGTTTTCCATGGGTTGCATAAGATCAAAGAATTCACGTCTATAGAATTTCAGCGGTGGCGCTCAGGTTTTCCGGCTTGGGGCTCAAACCGTCCGACGGCCTTCCCACCCGCGTTCGTATGCGGGCAGTGGCATGACTTGTCGGAGCGGTGGTCGAATCACGCATGAGTCGACGTCCCATCACGGCGGCGCGTCCGCGGCGGCATCTCACCGCCTTCCCTGGATGTCCATCACCGCAAACATTGTTTCATAGGCCGTTCCTTTTTGAGGCGAGCGTCGGCCGTGAGGCCGACGGTGATTCGTCGATCGGTTTCCAATTTTTACCGGTAGAATGTATCACCCCCGGGCTAACGCCCGGGGCTCGCCTACCATCCGGCAGTCCCGCTCTGGTCGCCTTCGCTGCGTGTACATAACGCGGCCAGCACTTCCAAACGTATCGTGTTGGACAAAAACCGCACCGATCCGCCGCACAGCAATACATAGGCGCCGCCGGGATGATCGCTCCAGATCTCGTTGTTCTGCGTCTCGTTGATCGTGGTCTCGACCGCGAAGACGTTGCCGCCGTTGGCCCATTCGCCGTCCCACGAATAACCGCGACCCGTGTCTTCGGCGACCATGATCGTGTGGGTCAGCCCGTCGCTTACTTCGGCCAGCCGCACAGGGCGATCGTAGATCAACACGCCGTTGTCGAGCGGCTCGGTGAAGCTGGAGCCGAACATGCCGCCGTAGTCGGTGGCGCCGCGGCCCGGTCCGTCGCGATCTCTGGGCGAACGAATCCGATGGCCGTCGCGATCCCAAGCGGTCCGCGACGTGCTGGGGCAAAGAAACACCGGAATCACCGCGCTGGTCGCCTGCCGGTTCGACTTGCTGATGAACGGCGAGTCAAAATCGATTTTGTCGTACAGCGGGCCCTGTTCGAGATACGGCAGCAGATAGGCGTTCCAGGCCAGTTGAATCCGTCCGTGCCGGTGGCTGCCCGGCGGCAGCGCGCCGTGGTCGCCGTGATAGGCGCCCAGCGCCATGCCGATCTGCCGCAGCCGGCTGGAACACTGCACCCGGCGGGCCGATCCGCGCACCGCTTGTATCGCCGGCAGCAGCAAAGCCAGCAGCGTGCCGATGATGGCGATCACCACCAGCAGTTCGATCAGCGTAAAAGCGCGGCGTGACATCACGGGTGCGCGGTTCCAGCTAAGCGAGCGAAACGTGTTGGCAGCGTCCGTCCCTCGCGGAGCGCTACTCTTTCCGTGCTGGTAGGTCTTCTGACTCGCGAGCCGAGCGGGCCGACCTTCTCGTCGTCACGAAGCCTTTAGGAGGCCCCGTGACAACAATGGCCGTAATAACAGACTGGCCTGCTCGATAGCGCTCGCTTACAGCGGCGGGGCCGTCCCGGAATTTCACCGGAGTTCCCTGTTCGTCGACCGCCCAAAGCTTCAGCGATCAACCACCAGCACACGCTATGAGGGCGAATCTAGCGTATCGGGGTTGCTGCGCCAAGCAGCCCGCACGAAAAACCTGTAGGAGGTGTCTGCGGCGGCGATCAATGGCCCTGGGCGTCGTCGTTGGTTCAAATCCGAAGCACGAAATCCTAAACAAATCCAAAGCACGAATGTCAAAAATCCGTCAAACGCCCTCTATTTCCTCGCATTTGAAATTCGAATTTCTGATTTGTTTAGGATTTCGTGCTTCGGATTTCCTTCGGATACGCGGCGCGACCAGCGGTCGCGGCTTTATGTTCCTTAGTCCAAAAACCCGACCAAATCCTGGCTGCGGCTGGGTTGCTGGAGCTTGCGGACTGCTTTGGCTTCGATCTGGCGGATGCGCTCGCGGGTGACCTTGAAAATGTGGCCGACTTCTTCCAGCGTGTAGCTGTAACCATCGCCCAGCCCGTAACGCAGCTTGATGATCTCTCGTTCGCGATAGCTGAGCGTCTTGAGCACGCGGACGATACGGGTGCGGAGCATCTCTTGGGCGGCGCCGACGGCCGGATTTTCGGCGGTTGCGTCGGGCAGCAAATCGCCGAACTGGCTGTCTTCGCTGTTGCCGACCGGCCGGTCGAGGCTGATCGGGTAGCGACTCATCGCCAGCACTCGGCGGGCCTCTTCGACCATGCAATCGGCCCGCTTGGCGGTTTCTTCCAGCGTCGGCTCGCGGCCCAATTCCTGCAGCAACTGGCGGGCGACGTTGCGCACCCGCGACATGGTTTCGACCATGTGAACCGGAATGCGGATCGTGCGGCTCTGGTCGGCCACGGCTCGGGTGATCGCCTGGCGAATCCACCAGGTGGCGTAGGTGCAGAACTTGAAGCCACGTCGATACTCGAACTTGTCGACCGCTCGCATTAGCCCGGCGTTGCCTTCCTGGATCAGATCCAAAAAGCTCAGGCCCCGGTTACGATACTTCTTGGCGATGGAAACAACCAATCGCAGATTACCCTCGGAGAGCCCCCGCTTGGCGTGCTGATACCGCGAATAGACCACCTTGAGATCGGTCACACGATTGCGCAGGCTGGTGGGCGTTTCCTGCAGGGCACGGAGGATGTTGCGATATTCGGCCAAAGCGGACTTCCGCTCTTCCAGCGGCCGCCGCTTCCGTTTGCTGTAGTCGATCGTCGCCTTGAGCTCGTCAACCCGCTGGCTGAATTCCTCCAGGGTGCGGATCATCGGCTCGATGCGCTGCGTGCGCAGGCCGAGTTCCTCGACCAGCCGCACGGCGCGCCGGCGACGATGGCCCAGGCGATTCCAGGCCGCACGTCGTTCCGTCTTGCGGTACGATTTTCCGGTGGCGATTCGATAGTCGCGGCGATTTCGCTTGAGCAACACGTCGAGCGTGCCGAGGTTATGCGGCAGCCGTCCGAGAATCTGATCTTTCTCCAGGCGGTCGGTCACCGAAACCTGCACCGTGCGATCAAAGGGAAGCTGCCCCTCGTGGACGCGGCGAAGCACCTTCACGGCCGCCTGAATCACGTAATTGCATTCGAGCAGGCGGCAGCGAAAATGCCGACGCGTGACCTCGATCCGGCTGGCCAGCGATATTTCTTCCTGCCGCGTGAGCAGCGGGATTTCTCCCATCTGCGTTAGATACATGCGCACCGGGTCATCGGACCACGACTCGTTGGCCTCCGAAAGACTGGTCGACAAGTCGCCGCTGGTCGATTCGGCCTCAGCGTCCTCATGCCGTCGGACACCGGCCGTCCCGCCGTTTTCCTCCGTGGCTACGCTGTCGGTCTTGCTCTCTAATTCGACAGACTCCTGGCTTTCGGGCCTCGTGTCGTCGTCAATCATCGTATTGTACAATTCAAAACTCCTCAGATGCGTCAAGTGTGTCGGTAAGGGATCGGTTGTCGATCGAATCGATCAGGCGATGGTTTGCGATAGCCGAAAGGAACATGGGGAGAACGCAAACATTCGCTACGGGCGGCAGCTCTAGCGTGAGCAGGTTTGAAAACATCGACATACCAAACCACGCCAATTCTACCACCGAGTCGGACGTTGGTTTGCCCCGCTTGGTATTTGGTAAGAGATTCCGTTTACAGGCGCGAATCCGTCCTGAATAAATTGCCCAGTGCAATCAGATCCCCACTGCAATCAGATCCCCACGGCAATCAGATCATCGGCGGCCGACGAGTTGGTCTTCCCTCGAAGGCCGCATGATCCGTCACTTTATCCTCGCCTCTGGCGAAATCGCCCTGGGTCGATCTGCAACAATTGGAAGGGGCAGTTTGGGTTTTTGCAGTGTGACCGCGCGCAAGGTGGGTTGTGGATCGTCGCGAGCTTTTACGTGCCGTCGTCGAATGGCCCGTTCGACACCGGCGCCGCTTTACAATGGCATAGTTAAGGCGGGTGGATTCGTGCTTTCTCACCCGTGGGCCAATCATTCCTACGAACCCCATTAAGGCTCAATCCCATGGGTGCCTTTATTTTAGTTGGCCGAATCGTTTGGTCCAGTAGGCAAAAGCCGTTTTTCACGAAGTTTCTTGCCGGCTGTACCGAAACAATACACTTCGTGAGAGGGGGATACGTCCGCAGTCGCCCCCTGTCACTCTATATCCAACCGCAGCGGCGACGTGCCCATCACATCCTTGCCGACCCCCGCGGCGATCGGTAGCATACAATCGCTCGGACTGATTCGCATTGCCCCTTCGGCCATCGTCCCCTAATCCGGATTATGCATCAGCCGCGGGGCGCTAGCCCCCGGTTGGCACACATCGCGGTAGGAACCGGGGGCTAGCGCCCCGCGGCTGATGAAAAATCTGGGCTCATCCAAGGAGATTTTGCAAACGTGACACTGACTGGAAAAAACGCGCTGGTGACCGGCGCCAGCCGCGGAATCGGCCGTGCTGCCGCCATTGCCCTGGCCGAGGCCGGCGCGAATGTGGCCATTAACTTTCGATCTCACCCGGACGAAGCCGAGGAAGTGGCCGAGCAGGTGCGCAAGGCCGGCCGTGAGGCCCTGCTCCTGCAAGGCGACGTGGCCGATGCCGACGCGGTCGAGAAGATGGTCGCCGACGCGGTAAGTCAATTCGGATCGCTGGACATTGCCGTCAGCAACGCCGCCTATAGCGATCGCGAGCCGTTTTACGAGGCCGACATGGAGGGCTTTCGCCGCACGATCGACGTCACGATGTGGGGCGCCTTTCACCTGCTGCGGGCGGCGACGCGAGAGATGCTGCGGGCCGAAAAGCCCGGTTCGATCGTGATTGTCAGTTCGCCGCACGCCTATATTCCCGTTCCCCGTTCGATGGCCTACAACATGTCGAAGGCGGCGATCGACCAAATGTCTCGCACGGCCGCCATCGAACTGGCCGAACATCGCATCCGCGTCAACATGGTTCACCCCGGCTGGATCGACACCCCAGGCGAACGAAAGTTCGCCAGCGAGGAGACACTCAAGTCGGCCGCCAGCAAACTCCCCTGGGGTCGATTGGGCCAGCCCGAGGAAATCGGACGAGGTATCGTGTTTCTCTGCGACCCGGCCAGCGACTACATGACCGGCAGCTCGCTGCTCATCGACGGCGGTATTACGTTGCCGTGGTGGGCCTCGCGAGGATCGGCCGCGCCGGGTTGAGTGGGGAGAGAGGGAAAGAGGGAAGGAGGGAGGGAGAGAGAGGGAGAGAGGGAGAGACAGAGCCGCCGTGTCCCCACGGCGATGTACGTTGCGCTACCTGTATCGCCCTGGGGACAGGGCGGCTCCGTTAAATCGCAAATCCTAAATCGCCAATGCCCACCACCTACTTACTGCCGTGTGACTGTGGAAAAAAGCTCCCGGTCGAGGCTCCACAGGCGGGGCAGACGGTGCGCTGCTCGTGCGGTCAATCGATGGAGGTGCCGACCATCCGCGGCCTGGCGAAGCTGCAGCAGGCTAAACAACAAGAAGTGACGAAGGCCGGCTCGCGCTGGGGCCCGCGACAGGGTTTGCTGCTGCTGGGAGCGGTGATCACATTGACCGCCGCGAGTGTCTCGGTCGCGCTGCAAGTCAAGGCGAACGCCGATTACGAGAAGTTTACGCCGACCGGTTATGAATTTACCGAAGAGAAGGCCGAGCGGATTCGTCAAGCCTACGAAAAGATGAGCCCCGCCCAAACCTGGCGCGAGTGGGGCGATCTCAGGTCGCGTGTCGGCCGCAATTCGACGCCGACGGAGAAAAAGATCGCCGAGGTCATTCTCTACCGAGACGAACAGGTGGCCATGTACCAGCGTTGGCGCTACGTGACCTATGGGATCGTCGCGTTGGGAGTGATGCTCATGGCCGCGACGCTGTTGTTCACCACCTCGCCCCGCGCGGCGGCGAAATCTTCCAAACGACCCCCACCGAATCGAAAACGATCGCCATGAAAGCCGCCTTCATTCGTCAAACCGGTCCCGCCGAAAACATCATCTACGGCGAGCTGCCCACGCCCGAACCCCAGGGCTCCGAGGTGTTGGTCAAGGTGGCCGCCGTGAGCCTCAACCCGGTCGACACCTACATCCGCGGCGGGGCGCCGTATTGGGAACTGCCCATGCCGTTTGTCGTCGGCTGCGATTTGGCCGGCACGATCGAAGCCGTCGGCCCGCAAGCCGGGCGGTTCAAAGTTGGGATGCGCGTCTGGGGCACCAACCAGGGATTGCTCGGCCGGCAAGGCACCTTCGCCGAGTTCGCGGCGGTCGACGAGTGCTGGCTCTATCCAACGCCCGAGGGCGTCAGCGACGAAGATGCCGCGGCTGCTGCGCTGGTCGGCGTGACGGCCCATCTCGGCCTGGTGCAGAACGCCCGCTTGCAGCCCGGCGAGACGATTTTCGTCAACGGCGGTTCGGGCGGCGTGGGATCGACCGTCGTGCAAATGGCCAAGGCCATCGGAGCCCGCGTGATCACCACCGCCGGCAGCGACCTTCGGGTGGCGGCTTGCCTCGAGTTGGGCGCTGACGTGGCGGTCAACTACAAGACCGAAGACATCGCCGCGGCGGTCGAGGCCTTCTCGCCCGACGGAGTTAATGTCTACTGGGAAACGGTTCGCGAGCCGAATTTCGAGGCGATCGTCGGCTACCTGGCCGAACGAGGCCGCATCGTGCTAATGGCCGGCCGCGACGCCCTGCCACCGTTTCCCGTCGGACCGTTCTACGTCAAGGGCTGCTCGCTGCACGGCTTCGTGATGTTCAAGGCCACCGCCGATGAACTGCGAGCCTGCGCCGACGACATCAACCGCTGGCTCGCCCTGGGCCAACTCAAGCCAAAAATCGACCGCGTGATGCCGCTTTCCGAAGCCGCCGCCGCCCACAAGCTGCAAGAGGAAAACACCCTCGAAAAGGCCGGCACGCTGTCCGGCAAAATTGTCCTAAAACCGTGACGTCGAATTCTCCCTCGTCGTAGGTTATGCTTCAGCATAACAACCGTAGGCCGCTGGCTTGCCGCGGCGCTGAACTGAAGTAACGATGTGCGCCGCGGCAAGCCGGCGGCTTACAAACTTACGGTCGCCTCCTACAGTTACGGCTTTCTCCGCGGTTCGACCCCGAGCAAGTGCCGCACGAAAAAATCTCGCTGCCGACGCACTCCGTATTTCCCTCCGCCGCTGCCGTGGCCGCCGCCGGGGACGACGATCAGGTCGAAGTCTTTGTCGGCCTTGATCAGGGCATTGACCACCTGCATCGTCGAGGCCGGGTCGACGTTGCGGTCCAACTCGCCAACGAGCAACATTAGCTTGCCGGTTAGCCGGTGGGCGTTGGTCACGTTCGACTGCTCCTTGTAATGCGGGCCGATGGGCCAACTCATCCACAGTTCATTCCACCAGATCTTGTCCATGCGATTATCGTGACAGCCGCAGTCGGAGGCCGCCGCCTTGTAGAAATCGCCGAAGGCCAGCACGGCCCGCGTCGCGCTTTGCCCGCCGGCCGAGCCGCCGTAGATGCCGACCCGCGTGATGTCCAGCGCCGGGTATTTCTTGGCCGCCGCCTTGATCCACAAGATGCGGTCGGGAAAGCCCGAATCGCCGAGGTTTTTCCAGCAGACGTCGTGAAAGGCCTTCGAGCGATTCGAGGTGCCCATGCCGTCGATCTGCACGACAATAAAGCCGATCTCGGCCAGCGGCTGGGCCGAATAGAAAGTCCCGAACCGCTTGGGCACGAACGACCCGTGCGGCCCGGCGTAAATCTTCTCGATCACCGGGTATTTTTTCTTCGGGTCGAAGTTCATCGGGCGGTGGATGATGCCGTAGATGTCGGTCTTGCCGTCGCGGCCCTTGGCGACAAATCGCTCCGGCGGACGCCAGCCGGTGGCCAAGAGCGCCGAGATGTCAGCCCGTTCCAATTCACACACCAGAGCGCCGTCTTCCGCACGGCGCAATTCGCTGACCGGCGGCATGTCGACGCGTGAGTAAGTGTCGACCAAGAACCGCCGATCGGGCGAATAGCGAATCGAGTGTGTGCCGTTGCCGTCGGTGAGCAGCGTAAGGTGGCTGCCGTCGAAGTTGATGCGGGCATAGTGAATGTAATACGGGTCCTGCTCGGGAAAGACTCCGGCGGCCCGAAACCAGATCTGCCGCTTCTCCACGTCGATCCGATCGACACCCCGCACGACCCAGGATCCCTTGGTGATTTGGTTTTTCACCTGCCCGGTCCGCGAGTCGAACAGATACAGATGGTTCCAGCCATCCCGCTCCGACATCCAGATGATCTCGTGCGTCTTGTCGAGATAGCGGGTGAACTCCTTACTATTGTAGTCGACAAACGTCTTGCTCACCTCGTCGACGAGCGGGGCCGCCTCACCCGTGCCGGCGTCGACGGCGACAATCCGCAACACCTGGTGCCCACGTTGGTTGTACAGAAACGAGAAGCGGCGCGAGTCGGCAAACCAGTGCAGGCCGCTGATCCGCCAGGGGTTAGAAAACAGCTTGTCGCTGAGGGGCAGTTCCTTCTTCGTCGCCACGTCGAACAGATGCGGCTTGCTGCTGGCGATGCGATCGCCCGGTTTGAGGTAGTTCATCGTGTGCAGCTTGGGCTGAAGCTGATCTTTCGGCGACGACTCGATCATGTAGATCGTGTGTTTCTCGGCCGCCCGGGTTTTGATCGACACGAAATGCTTCGAATCGGGCGACCAGGAGACCCGCGAACTGTAGGTGTCTTCCTGCGTGCCGTCGCTGGTCAGGGCAAACTCCTTGCCGCCTTTCGCTTCCCGCAGGTGCAAGTTGTGATCCTTGATGAACACAACCCAGTGGCCGTCGGGTGACTTGTCGCCGCGCGGCGAAGAGGAATCGCGCCGCGCGCCGCCGCGACGACCACGGCGCCGCCCCTCGTCTCGTTTCGGCACCGCCGGCGGATCGATCTCGCTCAGCTCGTAGGTTTTCAGGTCGACCTTCCAGCCCTTGCCACTGGCGCCCAGCCGCAGAGCATTCTCTTTGGGCATGGTCTCAATCGCCTCGACCGGCAGCTTGTCGGCCTCGACCTTCTTGCCGGTCTTCTTCGCGAGCGCCTCGGCCAGCCGCTTATGATCGAACGCCGCCGCCCGCGTCGCCTTGGCCGCATCGACCAACACAAACTCCCGCTTCCCCTCGGCCAGATCGTTGCGATACCAAAATTGATTCTCCTCGCCGAACCACCGCGCCTCGACCCGCGTCTTAAAGACCTTCCCGCTAGTCAACCCACGAACCTTCTCCGCCCGTTCGTAGTCGGCGGCGGTTCCTTGGCCGAAGGCGGCGCCAATCGAAACAAGAAACAAAACGACCGCGGATCGAACGATAGTGGAATAGCTGTTCATTGTAGGTTTCTCTTGAGTACTCAAAATGAAAGAAGTCGCTTAAACGACCACGGATGACACGGATTGTTGTTCTCGACTTTTATCTAGCCCAGGCATTTATGCCTGGGACCGCGGCGCCGCACGCGCTCCTCCTCGCCCCTTTAGGGGCACGACGCTCTCGGACGTGCGATTCGGCGTTTTCCCAGACTGCACAAGCCCCTAAAGGGGACGAACGAAAAATTAAATCGATTCGTTCCCTATTCCCAGGCATAAATGCCTGGGCTAAATAAAAGGCCCTACGGCAGAAGCTAATCTTCCGAAATTGTGGCACAACCTGATGTCCCGCGACACACGCCCAGCCACCAGCCACCCGAAGGCGGAAAACCGGCAAGTTATTCTTCGGCGGTTCCTAAGCTCGTCGCCGCCGGTAGAAGCTCAAGCCGAGCGTGGCTAGCAGGGCGAGCAGCAACCCCGACGGCTCCGGCACGGCCTCCATGCCCAACACCGCTTCCGGCGAGGGGGCCGGTCCATCGCCAAAATGATGACGTCGTCGCCGGCGCCGCCGTGGGCGCCATCGCTAATATCGAAGGGATCCGTCCATTCGGACAATAGATACGTAAGGTCGCCGAAGTTGACAACGCTGCTGTCCCATCCCACAAGATTCCCTTCGCCGATCGACGCATGTGTGTTCCAGTTGGATAACAGGATCGTAACGTCCTCAAAGTCCACGGTCCCGTTGCCGGTCAGGTCGGCGGTTGGATTTCGTGGTGTGTCGGTGGATGTCCCGGTTGTCGTCTCGTACGACGTCGATGAACCAATGCTGAAGTCCGTCGCTCGGTACGTTCCGGCAAACGCCGTGATGGGTTGTCCGACGATTTCCTCAATGCCGGCCACGAGCCCGTGCGTGTCGCAGCCCCCGGTGCTCGACGCCTGGATCTCCCTGATAATCCAAGACCCAGCGATTGGGCTCGTAGGACGACAGCACCAGAACGAGAGGATGCGTCGGTCTCCCCACTCCGTTTTCGAAAGTATACTCGAAATGGATGGTTGCCGTTCCTTGAGGGTGAAAAAAGAAAGCGTGGTCGTTACGAGTTTCATAGACCCCGATAATGCTAACGTCTAAAGGCCCGGAAGAGGCCGTGTAGGAATAGACTTGGTAGCCTGCCTGCACGGCCGGATCGTTAATCGTGATTTCAGCACCCCAGGCCCGAGCGGAGAAAGCCGCGACAAGCAGGGCAAGATACACCGCTGTTCTCGGCGTCCCAGAATGGATTGGAAATGCGGTCGTGGACGGATTCATTCGCGTCGACATGAGAATCTCCCGTGAACGAGGAGGCGAACAGAAACACGCCCTTAACCTACCAAAATGACATGGTCTGGCAAGAACCATTCACGGCTGGCGGTGCCGCCCTGTTGAGAGTGAAAAGGGGTCTTATCAAGGGTCTTGCTTTCAGAAGCACGTAAGGGTCTAGCTCGCTAGTCGCCTAAACCCTTGCGATTTACGGGGTGAGATAGTGGAGCTAGCCGGGCTCGAACCGGCGACCCCCGCGTTGCAAACGCGATGCTCTCCCAACTGAGCTATAGCCCCAGCGCGGCTCGTTTGGACCGCCCGGCAATTCTACCCTGTTGCGCCGCATTGGCAATAGATTCGTAGGTCTGTGTGTGGCAGGTGTTTCCGGCCGGTAGCCGGATTCGCAAGAATTCAGTCCGCCCAGAAAATACTGAATTCTTGCGAATTCAGCTACGGCCGAGATTGCCAGAAAAACTTGCCACACACATAGGCAGCGGCCTGCTGGAATCGCCGGAAACAAGGTTTTTTCGCCAAGAATCGGGAGAATTCAGTTTTTTCAGGTCGGCGGCCCACATTTTCCTTGATTCTTGGATACCATCGACTATTCTCAAGGGATTCCCTTTGCCAGCGATAGGGCCATTTTCAATCGTCCGAGGAGTCGTGTAATGAACACAAAGAGAGTCATCCTATCGGCCGCCCTTCTCTTTCCACTCATGCTCTCCAGCACGGTCGACGCCGGCTTGGTGGCTGCCTATAGCTTCGACGATGAGACAGCCACCGACATCTCGGGCGGCGGCAACGACGGCGTCCTGGGCGCGACCACGGCGTTCAGCACCGACAATCCGTTCGGCGTCGGAAAATCGGCCGTCTTCGACGCCACCCCGAATTCGGTGATCAACGTGCCGAATTCACCGGCCTTGGAAGGCGTCGACAATACGATGACGGTCGCGTTTTGGATGAAAGGCTCCAACGCCCAGGGAGACTGGGGACGGCAAGTGCAAAAGCGGTCCGGCGGCGATGGCTGGGACGTCAATCGTCACTTTGGCAACAACGCGGTTAATCTCCGCGTCGATACATCGGCAGGAGACAACCAGAATGTGTTTGCCGTCGGCGGCGGCCTCATCCCGAACGTCTATGACAACACCTGGCACCACATCGCGTATACGATGGACAATGGGACGTTGGTCGCGTACCTTGACGGCGTGCAAACGGGAACGGAAGGGTACAACCACGGCAGCGGCTTTGGTAACAACGGCCCGATGACGATTGGCGGCGACGACAACGCTTACGGCAACATTATGATGGACGACCTCGGCATTTGGGACGAGGTTCTCGACGCCGACGCGATCGCAGCGCTGGCCAACGGCCCAATCATCAATCCGATTCCGGAACCCTCGACGCTGGTGCTGTTGGTGCTGGGACTGTTAGGTTGTGGGCTGGGGCGTTTCTCGCGTCGTAGGGGGCGAGCCTGAACCGCGTTTTCGGCGACAGATTATCTCATATCACTGGCCCCGACCGTGTCGCGCACGGTCGGGGTTTTTTCGTTATATTGCTCGCGGATCACAACGGCACATTGTTCGTTTAACGGCAAGTCGCAGGCGACTGCGTTTCTAATCCATTGCTAATTGGACAGCGCCACTTGGAGTTGTGACAGCACGGTTAAGGTCTGAATCTGTTTCGAGTTACAACGAATTGGACGAACGACTTATATGCCCCCACCACTCACTTTGCGGCCTTCGTGACCTTCTGTTCAAACATCCGCTATCACTCCATCTTCGATCGACGGTCTGTCTGCATGAACAGAAGGATCTGAACAGAAGAACACGAACGACGCAAAGGGAAAGAAGAGCTTGCCTCGTGTAATCGTCTTGTGTTTTTGGGTAAGGTATCCGGGAGGTTAGGCTTCTGTTTTCCCCTCTTTCGCCATGCTAGCCGGAGTCTAAGTGGCGCTGTCCAACTAAGTTCCGCGTAGATCAAAACACCGTCGCCTGCGGCTTGCCGTTAAACCATTTGAGGTATACACTGGAATGCGGTGATGATGGCTCCCGGCCAACGCTCCATTGGCAAATCCATGAACCTCTACAACCGCTGCCAACTTGTCCGTTCGGTCTTCTGCTGCGGTGCTGTCTGCGCCGCGATCGGTGGCTGTTCGGGCGAGCCTTCTAAGACGCCGCCAGCTTCTTCGCCGGCTAATGAGACGCACGAGCAAGCGTCCGCGCAGGCGCATTCCGACCGCAGGGCGATTGTCCCCGGTCACGAACAGCGGCGATTCGATTTGCCGGTGTCGGGTGAATACGCCCGGCTCGATCCGGTCCGGGATGGCTGGCAGAGCGAAGCATCGCAGGCGGCTGCCAAGGCGCAACTCGGCGCGATCAAGAAGTTTCTGGCTCGCGCCGACCTGGCGGAATCGACGCTGCTCGATCAACTCGTCGCTGAGAGCTTTCAATGTGGCACGCTTCGCCCGCCGCTGGAGAAGGTGTATCGCGACGAGTCGCTGGCTGTGCTGCGGCCGTTGCCGTCGAATCTTGAACCGGCGGCGTCGCAAGCGCATGAACGCCAGCGGGGCTCCGTCCGGCTGGCCGCGGCGCTTTCGGCCCTACGAAAACCTTTTCGGCCCTCGTCCGAAGTACGCGTCGCGCTGAAAATCGTATCCGTTGAGATTGCCCCTAACGGCGCCGCGAAGAGCATGACCACCCGCGTGCTCTTTCAGGCCAGCGGCCAAGGCCACACCGGTCTGGTTCAGCAGAACGCCACCTGGCAATGTCGCTGGACGCTGCGCGAGAAGGACAGCCCGCTGTTAGAGCAAATCGACTTGGAACAATACGAGGAAATCGCCGCCGCCGGGCCGGCCACGTTGCTGTCCGATTGCAGCGAGGCCGTGCTGGGAAAGACGGCCGCTTATCGTAACCAACTCGTTTACGGCGTCGATCATTGGCGGGCCTCGGTCGATCGCACGCTCGCGCCGCACATCGCCGGGCTGACGGGCATGGCCGTGGGCGACGTGAACGGAGACGGGCGCGACGATCTTTACCTTTGTCAGGGCAACGGCTTGCCGAATCGTTTGTTCGTTCAGCAGCCCGACGGCACCGTGCTGGAAGTCGCCGCGCAGTGGGGCGTCGACTGGCTCGATCCGTGCGAGAGCGCCTTGCTGATCGATCTGGACAACGACGGCGATCAAGATCTCATCGTTACCACGGACCTGACGTTGTTGGTGCATGAAAACGACGGCGTCGGGCGATTTACCGTGGCGGCTCGGCTTCCGTTTGACACGGCGCCCGATTCCATCACGGCGGCCGATTACAACAACGATGGTCGGCTCGATTTGTACGTCTGCGCACATACGCCGGCGACCTCCGACCAAGAGGACAGCGCCCTGGGCATTCCCGTTCCGTTTGAAGACGCCAACAACGGCGCCGCCAACGCGCTGTTTCGTAACGACGGCGACTGGTCGTTCAGCAACGTCACGGCGCGAGTCGGCTTGGACGCGAATAACCGGCGGTTCAGTTACGCGGCGGCTTGGGAAGATTACGACGGCGACGGCGACCTGGACTTGTACGTCGCCAACGACTACGGGCGGAATAATCTGTACCGCAACGATGGCGGACACTTCGTCGACGTGGCCGCGGCGGCCGGCGTCGAGGATATTTCGACCGGCATGTCGGTCAGTTGGGGCGATTTCAACGGCGACGGCCTGCGCGACATCTACGTCAGCAACATGTTCTCCGCGGCCGGCAACCGCATCGCTTATCAGCGGAAGTTTCGTGAAAAAGATAAATCTGGCCGCGACCACATTCGGCGATTGGCACGCGGAAATACCTTGTTCCAAAACATGGGCAACGGAACCTTTCGCGACGTCAGCGAGGGCGCCGGCATCATGATGGGGCGCTGGGCCTGGGGCTCGAAGTTGGTCGATCTGAACAACGACGGGCGCGAAGACATCGTCGTGGCCAACGGATTCGTAACCTCGCAGAACTCCGACGACCTGTGAAGTTTTTTCTGGCGACGGGTCGCGTCGCAATCGCCCACAAAGGATAGCAGCCCCGAAGCACTGCTCCGCTATCGCAAAGCCTGGATTGCCACCAACAAATTGATGTTCGAGGGCCGTTCGTGGAGCGGCAACGAACGCAATTGCTGTTTTCTGAACACGGGCGGCGATCGCTGGGCCGATGTTTCGGCCGTCTCGGGCTTCGACTTTCCCGACGACGCGCGGGCTGTAGCGGTGACCGACTGGGATCACGACGGAGATCTCGACCTGTGGGTCAACAATCGCAACGCGCCGCGGCTGCGATTTCTGCGCAACGACGTCGGGCAGAAAAACCACTTCCTCGCCGTGCGGCTGCAAGGCGTCACCTGCAATCGCGATGCGATCGGCGCTCGCGTCACGGTGGAACTTTCGGGCAAAAAGCCGCGCAAGCTGCACCGCACACTTTACGCCGGAGACGCCTACCAATCTCAGTCGACCAAATGGCTCATGTTCGGCTTGGGCGATCATCGGCAAATCAAGCGAACCGTGGTGCAATGGCCGGACGGCCGGGTTGAGACGTTCGACGATCTCGCGGCGGATCGCCGCTACCGCATCGTTCAAGGGCGAGGGCGCGCCGAGATGCTCCCCAATCAACCTAGGCAACTAAATCTCATCGCTTCGACCCCGAAGCTTCCGCCAACGACCGATGCCGCCCGGATTGTCTTGGCGAGCCGGGTGCCGTTGCCGAAGGTAACCTATCGAGCGGCGTCGGGCGCAACGGTGCCGCTAACCTTCGACGGCGATGGGATGACGTTGCTCAACCTTTGGGCTCCGTGGTGCCGGCCGTGTGTTGCCGAGTTGACCGAGCTTGTCTCTGCCAAGAATCGCCTGCGCGCCGTGGGGCTACGTGTGATCGCGCTGAACGTCGAGCAGCTCGACGACGAAGCGGCTTCGTCGGACGCGGCCGATCGCCTGCTCGACCGACTCAAATTTCCCTTTACCGCCGCGACCGCGACGACGGAGCTCGTCGATTGCCTGGAGGTTGTGCAGCGGACGGTGCTCGATATCAAGCAGCCGCTGCCGCTGCCCAGCAGTTTTCTGATCGACCGCGACGGTCGTGTGGTGGCGATCTATCGAGGGCCGCTCAAGGTCGATCGATTGCTGAGGGACGCCGCCCTGCTGGCCATAGACAACGAAAAATCTCGTGAATTGGCCGTGCCGTTGCGAGGTCGTCGCCTGCGTCCTCCCGCGCGGTTCGACCCGTTGCAGATTGCCATGACATTTTTTGAAGGCGGATACCTCAACGCGGCCCGGCGATACTTAGAACAATGCCTGGAGATCGTCGAGCAAAAACAGCCCGGCGCGGAATTGATGAACCCGCCGCAGCTCAACACCATGCTGGGGACGATGGCCAGCGACCGCGGCGAAACCGCTTTGGCGGCGAAGCATTTCGCGGCGGCGGCCAACTGGCATTTCGATCGAGCACGATCGCTGCATCAGGCCGGCAATGTCGCCGAGGCGCTGGGCGAGTATCGCGCGGCGCTGCGGCTGCAACCCGACTTGAAATCGGCGATGAACAATCTGGCCTGGATTCTTGCCACCGATCCGAACGCGCGCATTCGCAATGGAGACGAAGCGTTGCGACTGGCCACACGCTTGTGCGAAGCCACAAAGCACCGCCGACCAACCTTCCTGGATACCCTGGCCGCCGCCCAAGCTGAGACCGGCCGCTATGCTGCAGCCGTCAAAACCATCGACCGGGCGATCGAATTGGCGAAACGTGCCGGCCGCGACGATCTACTGCGTCAACTGCAAGCACGACGGCAAAAGTACCAGTCCGGAAATCCGCAACGCGGGGAAGAATAGAGGTGAGCTCCACCGGCACGACCAAGCCCGATTTTCTCTCCTTGACAGCGCCCCGAAGTCTGCCAATATCTACGGGCGTGTCTCACTCACTTGCGCGTCGTGCTTGTATTACCGGTGGAAACACCCGCCGACTAACATCGCTCGACCCGATCCTTCCTTTGCGATCTTGGCGGCCTTCTGTTCCAATATCTTTTCTTAATGGGACGGATCACGCTGTGAAGTATTTGGGATTTGAACAGGAGGGCACGAAGGCCGCAAAGAAGGAAGGGAGAATCGAGATAGTTCAGGGTTCATTCTAACCGCCGCAAGAACACGCTTCGCCGATCCCAGGCGGAAAAGCCGGCCGCGCTGTAGGCCGCGATCGCCGGCTCGTTGGCGGCGTCGACAGCCAGGACGAGTCGCTGCGTGTCGGCCTTGCCGGCCAACCACTGCGCGTAACGGGCCAATTCAACGCCCAGCCCCCGGCCCCGCTGCTCGGGCACGACGCCCATGTAGATCAGTTCCCATTGCTCGGCGGACGGATGATCGGTCAGCAGCAAACAGCCGGCATCGCGGCCTTTGCAGCGCACGAAGAGCCAGCGGGCCGGGTTGAATTGGCCGGTCGCTCGATATCCGGCCAGCACGTCGGCGATGTCGCGCACACCATCGAGGTCGGGACAGTCGAGCGTCTGCTCGTAGGTTCGTTCGACGATGCCCGTTAGCCGCTCGTGCTGCGTCTCGTCGTAGGGTTCGACCTCATACGGGGTGGCGGAAATCTCGCGCGGGTCCGACGTCGGAAACGAATCGCCCGTACAAACCATGTACAGCAGATCGGAAAGATGAATGAAGCCGACCGATCGCAGTCGGTCGGCGTCGCTGCCGGTATCGGTGTAGAGCAGCGATTGGGCCAGGCAGACCTTGTGGCGGCGAAAATACTCGACCGCGGCGTTTAGTAGCCGCTGGGCGATCGGCTCGCCCTCGCCCTCGACCAGCCGCACAGGCCACAGCGCGGCCGTATTGCCGGGCTGCAAATGGGCCCACAGCGCGCCGACCTGCCGGCCATTGCGACAGGCGTCCAACAGCCCGCCGAGCGGCAAGGTTCCGTCGCGCGACTGGTCCAACAGCCCGGCCACGTGCTCGGCCCGCTGCTCCGGCGGCAAATCGCGAAACACCAGCGCGAGCGCCCCGCTCTGGCGCTCGTGCGGGGCGGGCTCAATCGTCAGATTCTCAATTCCCAGCGTATCCATGCCCAGCAGAATAGCCAAATTCCCCACCCCACGGCACCCCGAGTTTCGCAACTTCGGATACAATACACCAACCCCCAAACTCCACTGACCTCCATCACCAACCCTCGCCCTGGCCTCCGGATCGCGAAACGCCCGAGAAAATCGCCGTTTGAAAACAGCACGATCTCGGCAGGCCAGGGTTGCGGAATCTGAGCCGCAGGCGCCGCGGCAAGCCGGCGGCCTACTTCGGCGCGATCAAGCCCATCTCGCGCATGAGCATTTGCATGTCTTCCCAGCACTCTTTTTTCGCGGCCGGATTTCGCAGCAGGTAGGCCGGGTGATAGGTACACATGGTACGGATGCCTCGATAATCAAAGAACTTTCCGCGCATGCGACCGATCGGCGTGGTGGTCTCAAGCAATGTTTGGGCCGCCACCGCGCCGAGGCAGCATAAGAACTCGGGCTGGATGGCCGCCAGCTGGCGGTCGAGAAATTTTCGGCAATTGGTCACTTCTTCCGGCAGCGGATTTCGATTGCCCGGCGGGCGACATTTCAGCACGTTGAGAATGAAAATCTCATCGCGCGACAGCGTGCAGGCTTCGATGATTTTCGTCAGTAATTGGCCCGAGCGGCCCACAAACGGCTCGCCCTGGCGATCTTCTTCGGCCCCCGGCGCTTCGCCCAAAAAGCACAGCCGGGCGTTCGGGTTGCCGGTGCCGAAGACCGTTTGGGTGCGCGCCTCGGCCAGCGGCTCGCAGAGGGTGCAACACTCCACTTCGCCGCGGAGTATTTCCAGCGGGCTGGTGCCGGTGTGGGTGGCCGTGTTGGCGGGCGCGGGCGGCGCCTCACACGACTCGGCAGCCGGCGGCTTTTTCAAATGCGTCACCCCCGCACGCCCCAGGCTCTCGACCCGCTGCGTCGTCGCTCGCAGCAGCCGTTGTCGGGTTTCCTCGTCGGTTCTGGGCATCTCGATGTCCTTTCGCCTGAGAGAAAGTATACGGCCGAGGGAGAATCGAGGAAGTAGGGGCCGGGTGCAAGTTTTCTCCTGCACCCAGCCTCCACCCTGTGAGGAAAGGCCCCGCTGGTTTACCATGGGATGGAGCCGCCGAAGAATAAACCGAAGAATACCTTGCCGGTCCTCCGCTTTCGGGTGGCTGGTGGCAGAGCCTTAGCGATGCCCCAGATCCTCAGCGTCTGGGGCATCGCTAAGGCTCTGCCACCAGCCACCCAATCCTGCAAATTATTCTTCAGCGGCTCCTATTCGGGTCGATTCGCAAGATTCCGGTAACAAGCAGACCGCAGCACGAGCAATCTGATGGGCATCCCGCAAGTCGTTATCGTTGGCCGGCCGAACGTCGGCAAATCGAGCGTGTTTAATTGGCTGGCCGGAAGGCGCCAAGCGATCGTCGACGACAAACCGGGCGTGACGCGCGACCGTCAGGTGTATCTCGTTTATGAGGGTGATCGATTCTTCGAGTGCGTCGACACGGGCGGGATGGGCATCCAGGACGACGACGGTCTGACCG
>JADFKK010000145.1 GCA_022564995.1 Planctomycetota bacterium
TCCGCGGCAAAACGAAAGACAAGCTCCGTCGGGCCGGCCTGCTGGGATCGCGGTTCAGTTGTACGCTCAACGGAAAGCCGCTGGGGGCCGAGGGCATCGTTCGCCTCAGTGCCGTGATTGCCAGCGAAGCCGACGGCGGCATGACGTGGCTCGGCAACGTCACATGGGCCGATGGCAGCCAAACCGCCTGCACGGCGCGACGCACTTCGGCGGACGTGCCCAAAGAAGACAAGAAAGACGCAAAGAAGCCGGAGGAAGGCAAGAAACCCGAGGCTCCGAAGCAGGCCCTCTACGCGGTCAACTTCCCGCTCGGCGCGTCCGGCCGTGCGGCTCCGCCCGAACAGCCGGCCGCCGTGTTGTTCAAGAACGCCACCGTTTGGACCTCCGGCAAACAAGGCAAGCTCGTCGGCGCCTCGATCCTCGTCCGCTCCGGCAAGATCGTCGCCGTCGGCAAGGACATCGCCACGCCGCAGGGTGCGGTTGTCGTCGACGCCACCGGCCTGCACATCACGCCGGGATTGATCGACTGCCATTCGCACATCGCCACCGACGGCGGAGTGAACGAGAGCGCTCAGGCCGTGACCGCGGAGGTGCGGATCGGCGACTTTATCGACGCGGGCGACATCAACATCTATCGCCAACTGGCCGGCGGCGTTACCAGCTCGAACATCTTGCACGGCTCGGCCAATCCCATCGGCGGGCAAAACCAAGTCATCAAGATGCGCTGGGGCAGCTTGCCCGAGCAGATCAAATTTTCCCAGGCCCCGCCCGGCATCAAATTCGCCCTCGGTGAAAACGTCAAGCAAAGTAACTGGGGCGACGACTACACGACCCGCTATCCACAAACGCGGATGGGCGTCGAGCAGATCATGCTCGACCGGTTTCGCGCGGCCCGCCAGTACGATCGCCGCTGGAGCGAGTGGCGCAAGACGCACCAGGGCTTGCCGCCGCGGGTCGATTTGGAACTTGAAGCGTTGGCCGAAGTGGTCGCCGGCAAGCGTTGGATTCACTGTCACTCTTACCGGCAAGACGAGATTCTGGCCTTGATGCGGACCTGCGAGAAATTCGGCATCACGATCGGCACGTTCCAGCACATCTTGGAAGGCTACAAAGTGGCCAGCGAGATGGCCGCCCACGGCGCAATGGGCTCGGCCTTTTCCGACTGGTGGGCTTATAAGTTCGAGGTTTATGACGCGATTCCCTACAACGGCGCGATCATGCACAACGCCGGCGTCGTCGTTTCGTTCAACTCCGACAGCGGCGAGCTGGCCCGGCGGCTGAACGTCGAGGCCACCAAAGCGGTCAAATACGGCGGCGTTCCGCCCACCGAGGCGCTCAAGTTTGTCACGCTCAACCCGGCCAAACAACTTCGGATCGACCAGTACGTCGGTTCGATCGAAGTCGGCAAGCACGCCGACTTGGCGGTCTGGAACAAATCGCCGCTGTCGACGTTTGCCCGTTGCCAGCAAACTTGGATTGACGGGCGAAAGTATTTCGATCGCGATGATGACATCAAGCGGCGGGCTGAAGATCGACTTCGACACGCGGCGCTCGTGCAGCGAATCCTTAGCAGCGGGGCCGAGATGCTCAAGGCGGGCGAGAAAGATCCGGCGACCGGACAGTTATGGCCCCGCGAAGATATCTTCTGTCATCATGGAGATCACGGACACGGGGATCATGGGCATTAGACGTATCACAGAAACTGAAACTGTTGCCCGCGAATGGGCGCGAATAAACGCGAATAAAAGAACGTAAGACAAGCAGACAACATAGTTAGGACGTATATCTGATGATGAAAAGACACTTATATCGTTCGGCGCTCTGGCTGACGATGGCCGCCCTGATGTCACCGCTTGCGGATTTGCCCAGCGCGCTCGCATCGCCCGAAGTCCCTGGGGCCAAGCAGACCCGACCCATCGCGCTCGTTGGCGCGACGATTCACACGCTCGATGGCCCCGACATCACCGGCGGAACCGTGTTGTTCGACCAGGGAAAAATCGTCGCCGTCGGCAAGCAAGTTAAGCTCCCGGCCAACGCTCAAAGAATCGACGTGACCGGCAAGCACGTCTACCCGGGCCTCATCGAATCGTACAGCAACACGGGTTTGATCGAGATCGGCGCGGTCCGGGCTACTCGCGATTCGTCGGAGACCGGTTCGATCAATCCGAATGTCAAGGCCCAGGTGGCGGTCAATCCCGACAGCGAATTGATCCCGGTCGGCCGAGCCAACGGCGTGCTGCTGTCGATGTCGGTGCCCGGCGGCGGGCTGATCAGCGGGCAATCGGCCCTGCTGCAGCTCGACGGCTGGACGTGGGAAGACCTGACGGTGCGCTCGCCGGTCGGTATGCACGTTCGCTGGCCGCGGATGGATCCGATCAGCGCGTGGTGGATGAAGGAGAGCAAGAAAGACCAATTGGCCGAGCGCGACGAGGCCCTGGCCAAGCTGCGCAAGGCGCTCAGCGACGCCCGGGCATACGCCAAGGCCCGCGCGGCCGATCCCCAGCGGCCGGTGGATGCCCGCTGGGAGGCGATGCTGCCGGTTCTGGCGGGTAAAGTTCCCTTGATCGTCGAAGCCGAAGAGATTCAGCAGATTCAATCGGCCGTGGCATTCGCGGCGCAGCAGAAGCTCAAGCTGATCATCTACGGCGGTTACGACGCCCCGCATTGCGCCGCGCTGTTGAAAAAACATAACGTGCCGGTGATCGTCGGCGGAGTGCATCGCCTGCCGCGCCGACGACATGAGCCTTACGATACGCCGTTCACCGTGCCGGCCCGGCTGCACAAAGCCGGCGTGAAATTTTGCATCAGCGGCTCGGGCCGCTTCGGCGCCTCGACGCTGCGTAACCTGCCGTATCAGGCCGCCATGGCCGCGGCGCATGGACTGCCGCAGGACGAGGCGCTCAAGTCGATCACCATTTACGCGGCCGAGATTCTCGGCGTCGGCGAGCGCCTCGGCTCGCTCGCCGCCGGGAAAGACGCCACCCTATTCGTGGCCGACGGCGACATTCTGGAGATTCCCACGCACGTCACGGCCGCGTATATTCAGGGCCGCGCCGTCGATCTATCGAACCGTCACAAGCGGCTGTATCGAAAATACCAGCAGCGTTACCGGCGTCGGGCTGCGAAGAAGTAACGCCGCCTTACGAGCGGCTTACAGCCTGTCGCGGAAAACGGAGTGGCCGGCACTTCAATTCCCCTGTTCGGAATCAACCTCATCTTCTTCATGTTTCTTGAACACCTCGATGGCCAGTCGTTCGTCGTCGTTGGCGGTCGAGTCGTCGGCGTCAATTTTTCGCAAGACTTGCGCCCGCAGTCGCAAAGAATCGGCGTAGTGTGGGTGGCGCGGCTGTTTTTCTTCCTGAATGTTTACGGCGTCATCCAACGAAGACTTGGCCTCGGCATATTTCTCCAGGCTGAATTGGTTTCTTGCTAGCTGGTAGCGCCAGCGAGCCACCGTGGGATGAGCTTCGCCATGCTCCTTCCCAAGGGCCTGGATGTAGGCTTCAATGGCTTGTTCATACATGCCCAACCTGGCAATGTTGGCTCTCCGATTCGTTCCGGTTTTCGCTTCTGCCTGGGCGGCCAGAAGATCGGCCAGGGCCAAATGGTCTTTTCCCAGGGCTTTCGTCAGCGACTTTTCCGCTTTTTTAAGTTCTTTGGAAGCATCGATCGACTTGTTCTGCGCTACCAGGACGCGGGCCAGTGTGATACGAACTCGATCGGCAGCCCAATGCCCCGCGCGTAGCGACGGGCTGATGCTGTAGCTTTCGACGATCTTAATGGCCTGGTCGCATTGCTGGGCGGCGTTTTTCAGGCGGTCAGCGGCTCCCGTCGAATCGCCCGCGGCGCTGTCGTCGGCGGCCTGCAGCAGCAAGACCATGGCCATTTGGTGTCGCACGTCGGCGGCAAACGGATGACTGGACGAAAGCCGATCGCTGACCTCGCTCAGCAAACTGCTATAAAACAGCATCGCTGTGACGAATCGACCGCGCGCCGCCGCCAGACGCGCCGACAAAAAGCGCGTGGCCAGCGTGTGGGTTTCGGTGTTTTTTATGTCAAACCGTTTGCTTGCCTGTCCGATCAGCGGCTCGACCATCTCGAGGCGACCTTGCTCGAAGTACAACATGGCCAGGGCAGCGGCAGCGACGCCCTTGGCGGAGTGATTTTCGGGAAGGCCGTCAAACTTCTCCTCCAGCACGCTTCGCAGCTTGTCCTCGGCGTCGTTGTATTTGCCGACGTCGTAAAGGCCGACCCCCTGATTCAAAACCCCGGGGCCGACGTGAATTTCGACGTCGACTTTGTTCCAGCGCCACGAGTCACTCCAGCGTTCTCTCCAGGCACTAATGGCATCTCGGAATTTTATTTCGGCGACGTCGTAGTTGGCGAGATTCGCATTCAGCACGCCCTGATTATTGAGCGTCCCGCCCTGCGGTGTCTTGGTCGCCTCTTGATCTGGGTCGGCCCACAGCCCCCGCGCCGCTTGTAGCTTTCCTTGGCAGATGTAAATTGCCGCGAGCAGGTTGGTCGCGGTCATTTTTTCGGAACCCTCGGCGGCGCGAGACCGTAAATCTTCGGCCAGTTTCTCGGCTTTGCCGAAATCCTCGGTCGTCGAGGCGGCGTGCGTGAGAGCCGCGGCCGTTTGACATGCCAGGTGGAAATCTTTCGGCTCCGCGGCAAGGGCCTTCTCATAGCCCCCGGCGGCTCTCTGGTATTTACCGTCGTACAGATCGATCAGCGGTCGCGCGCGGCGAATCATCGCCTCGGTCACTTCACCCTGTGGGACGGCCTCGTCGAGATACTCTCGGGCGTTCTGGAAACGACCGTTGGCCATCTCGCGCAGCGCCAGCCGAAACGAATCGGCATCGTCGGGAATGTCTCGGGCGGCGTCCACCGCGCTGCGAGGCGGGATGGGGCGCTGCAACACGGCCAGACGCTCGTGCGGCTGGATCAACGTCGCCTGCGTTACCTCGGCAGTAAACTCCGCCAACAGATCAGCCGCCGTGATGTAGTCAACCCGAACCGGAGCCAAGGGGGTCATCCACAAAACGAACACCGCCGCCACCGCGGCCCAGCCGGCGAGCGTGCCGGGTTTCTTGGGATGGATCTTCTTGCCGGCGATGCGGGGCATCTTGATTCGCTTGAGTCGCCGGCCGTATTCCGCGAAGGCAAAATGAACGACCAAGCCCGCCAACAGCGAATCGAACAGGGCCGCCAGCAATTGCCAGCCCCGCGGCAACGGCGGCACAATCCTCGTGTAACCGACGACGAGCAGCACGACGAAAATGCCCCCCGTCAGCAAGGTCCATTTCGATCGTCGCCGCCGAACCCGCTGAAATTTGCGGGCCGGTTGCGGCGTCTCGTCGGGCGCGACTCCCGACTCCATGTCCTCTATTTCGGACGGCTCGGGAAGCTCGGCCTCGTCGTGGGTCGTTTTTTCCATAAAATTTTGCCGACCTGATCCACAACCGGCGACGTGTTGGCGTCGGGTATCTTCCGCGTAATCGTTATCAAGCTAACCATCCGCGACGGCGGGCACGCCGCAACGATCGACGGCACTGCGCATCATCGAGCCAGAAGTGTAACACTGACGCAAGTTTAACGCAAATTGCCCTGCGCCCACGACCCCATATGTGGTTTCGCCGGCCACCGCACCGCCAGAGCAGCGTTTCTGGAGCCCACCGCGCTGGATCAACCGTGGGGATTGCCGGTTTGCCGAATCGAACTTAGTGTGGAATTTATACCCACACGCGATGCACTTCCGAGATAGAACCGAGGCCAAGATCATGTTCAAGCTGCGTTTACTCTTTCGTTTTACCTCGCCCTCATTAGCGGCATTCTCAGCGCTGCTGTTCCTGTTGATTGGCCTGACCGCCATCGAGACATTAGCCGAGACATTACCGGTCACGGTCATTCGGCCGGCGGCCGATTTGGACGCAGTGCTCGTCGCGGCCTCAACGCCCGATTCGCGACCCGAGTGGTTCTTCGACTCGGGGGCCAACGCACCCGTTGCCCATGGCCGCGGGCGAAGCACTTTTGTTTCGTCCAAGCGAGCGCGGCCAAACGCCCTCAGCAGCCAGATCGACGCCGCAGACGAGAGTCACTGGCCCATCGTGGCTCTGCTCGGATTGCTGGGGGTCGGGGCCGCGATGACGGCGGGCGGCGTCTTTCTGTTCGGGCCGCTGGCCGGTGCCCGCAGCAACCGCGGGCAGATGATGCTGCGATCGTTTGGCGAGCATCGAGTTTTTACAGATTGATCCCCAGCCTGCCCGCCCGAAACCGCAGGCCCCGCTCGAAGTATTGGAACTTGCGTCGTGGTTTTTTTCTCGCCCATAGATAGGTGCTGCGCACCAACGATTCGCTCAGCTTGCCGGCCTCGATCAATTCGATCGCCCTGGCAATGAAGGCAAACTCCTGGGGCCGTCTTGCTCGTAGATCGCTCTCGAGGATTTCCTGAAGATCGGGGCTCACATTGACCCGCGGCGCGGCAACACTCGGGTGCGGCGCGTCGGCCCTCGCTGTGGAAGTGGCGATTGACAACACGAATAGGCTCACCGCCACCAGGCATATCGTTCTCATCTCGCAATGTCTCCCGTTTGCGCGCAGCGTGTTGCCAAGTAAGTCCCCACCAGTAAGAGCCTATTCCAGTACCCTCGTGGCACCGGCGTCTCGCCGGTGTTTCACGGGCGGGACGCCCGTGCCACCAGGAGATTCTCGGTATTGGGATAGGCTCTAAGTCTCCGGGGGGCAGCGGCTTGTAGACGATTTGCCTCCGGCTGGCAAGGTCGATCCGCCTGAATTCCGGTTTTTTTCAAGGGGCTGCCAGGCCGGCCCACACTCGCTTCCAGACGCATGATCGGTGCAGGTCGGCCAGACGGGCCGTGGCTGGGCCGAAGGAATCGCCTGCGAAAGATCGTCCGCCCAAACGGTAGACAAACCGACGATGTTGGTCATACTAAAAGTAGCGGTGGCGGCAAGTTTTTTCTCTCTTCTCAAGTGGTGGGCACACATGAAATCGCTCTGGATACGAAATACGTTGTTGCTGGCGGCGTTGTTGCTCGCCGGATGTGGCGACGGGAACGATCTCGATATGAACTTGCCGACCGACGACGATCGGAGCGACCAGGGGAACGTCTTCCAGGCCGACGATCCCACGACGAGCGTGCCGCTGGACGCCGTTTCGACAAGAGAGCTCATCGAAAAGATGAAAGCCGCCGACGGCATCAGCGATACGGCAAGCAAGACGTTGACCGACACCGTATCGCAGAAGATTTATTTCGTCGACCCGAAGACCGGACGGCGCGGAAAGAACGTCCAGGTGGAACGCACCGTGAAGAAGTTTTCGGACAACAATTTGGTCGTCGATGGCCCTTACCGCGAATTTTATCCCGGCGGCGAGAAATTCCTGCTGGGAGAATTTCAAGACGAACTGCGCGTGGGAACATGGACGTTCTGGCATCGGAACGGGAAGGTCGCCAAGGTGGTCAACTATAAAAACGGCAAAGAGGAAGGGTCGGTGACGGTCTTTCGGGCCGATGGGACCAAGGAGTTGGAGCGATCGTACAAAGCAGGAAAGAAGGACGGTAAATGGTTTTCGTTCGACGAGACTGGCGAGAACCCGACCGCTCAGCAGGAATACCGTGATGACGTGCTCCACGGTTCATCGATCGGCTGGTACAAGTCAGGGAAGCCGCGCGAAGAGATTCAGATCAAGAACGGCAAGATCGACGGAACCATGACCCGCTGGCACGAGAACGGCCAGATATCACATCGCACGGAATTCAAGGCCGGCAAGCGCCACGGTTTGGACACCATCTACAGCGCCAGCGGCCAAAAAATCCGCGAGATTCGTTACGAACAAAACAAGGTCGTTCCCAACATCGCGCCGTAACGTCTGAGCTAAGCCAGGTGCTCGGCGACGACTTGCAAGATGGCGTCTTGCGGCAGCAGGCCGACCAGCGCGTGCGATCGGTCGACGATGACGACTGCGGGGGCTCTGTGCTGCAACATCGCGTCGGCCGCGCGGCCCAGCGTGGCGTCTTGGCGCAATGTCGGTACATCGGTGTTCACCCAGGGATCGATCGGACGATGCGCGTCGAAGCTGCCGACGTCGGAAACATCGCTGCCGCGGGCGACATCGAGCACGCGGCGAGAGACAATACCGATCGGCAACTCGCCCTGCATCACGGCCAGGTAGCTTTGGCCGGTGCCTTCCATGATCCGGCCCGCTTCGTGAATCGTCGCCGTGCTGTCGGCCTGAGCGAACCACCGCAGGGCATGTTTGCCGGCGGGGTCGCGATAGCCGGGAACGGTTCCGTGGGTAAACTCGCGCAGGTAATCGCTGCTGGTGATTACGCCCACCAAACGCTCCCGCTCGACAATCGGCAGCGAGTGAATGTCATGCTTGAGCATCATCCGCACCGCATGGCCAGGGCTGTCAGCGGGTGTGATGACGACGACTGACTCCGTCATGATCTCCTCGACGTGCGTCTGATCCTGCTGGCTTGGGCCTGTGGAATGTGACGTTCCGACGGACGCCATGGCCATCTGCGGCCGAGACAGCGGGGCGAGGTCGACGTCGGAGACGATTCCGATGAGTTGACGCTCTGAATCGACGACCGGCAGGTGGCGGAGCGAATACTGATCCATCAGATTCCGAGCCGTGGCCGGCGATGTGTCCGCCGTGACCATGCAGGGGTTGTACGTCATCAACACGTCGATTCCAGGAAAATTCATGGCAGATGCTCATGTGATTGGCCAGTAATAATAGCAACGCGGGGCCGGACATCGAAACGTGCGAAACCCTCGTCAAGTCTAGGTCGGCAGCCGGTTTTGCTACCATACAAGCGGCCTTCGAGCACACACATTCGCCTCTGGCGGTGACGACATACGCTTTTATGCGGAATTTTCCGCCTGCAACGTCTCGGGCCGACGCGGCGGTTCGCCGCACACGCCGGCAGCTACCAATCGTTTGGCAGGCGTGATACATATAGGGTCGGTGCATCGGGTGCATCCCGATGCACCGAAGTCCTTACCTAATACAAGCACGACGCGCAAGCGAGTGAGTCAAGAAGACACACTCGCTTGCGCTGCATGCTGGTATTTTCTAATCTGCCGCTCGCTTTAATTCGTGGTTTACGACCAACAAACCGGAGAGATTGAGATGGCTTCAACGCGAAAAAAACGAGAGGTGGCCTATCTGTTGGCTGGGGCGTTGATTGCGGCGTCGGGCGTTGCCGCGACCGCTCGGATTCGGATTGGGCCGCTACCCGCTACCCGCCGCCAGTTGGCCCGAGCGATGTATCGACTGGATGCAGGCGCGGAAGTTGTTGGAGAAGAAGTAAAGAGGCGCGACCACTGGTCGCGGCTTTACAAATCCTAAATTCTAAATCCCAAATCCCAAATGAGCGAACCCATCCGGCCGCCCCGCCCCTGGTATCAACGCGTCGGCCCCGGGCTGATTACTGCCTGCGTGGTCATCGGGCCGGGCAGCATCTTGACCAGTTCCCAGGTCGGCGCGGAACATGGCTTCGCCATGCTGTGGGTCGTCGTGGTGGCGGTCATCTTCATGATGGTCTACACGTCGCTGGGGGCAAAGCTGGGCGTCGCCACGACCCAGTCGCCGGGCGATCTGGTCGCGCAGCGGGCCGGGCGCCCGCTGGCCGTGATGATCGGGCTGGGCGTGTTCTTCATTTCGGCGGCTTTTCAGTTTGGTAACAACCTCGGCGTTCATTCGGCATTTAACGTCTACATCGAATTCAACTACACGATTGTCATCTTCAACGCCGTGGCTATCGCGTTTTTGTTCGCCTTCAAAAACCTCTACCGGGCCGTCGAACGGCTGATGATGGTATTCGTCGGTGTGATGCTGATCGCCTTCACGCTGAATCTCATCGCGGCTCGTCCCGATTGGGGCCAACTCGCGCGCGGGTTCCTGCCCAGCGACGAAGGCCAGCTCGACTGGGCAACGCTGGGGCTGGTTGGCACAACCTTCGTCATCACGGCGTCGTATTTCCAGGCGTATCTGGTGCGGCAGAAAGGCTGGGGGCGCGACCAAATGGCCGACGGGCTGCGCGACGCTCGGATCGGTGCCCTGATTATGGCCGTCATCACGCTGATGCTCATGTCGACCGCCGCGGCCGTGCTGACCACGAAGCCCGAGTCGGTGGAGCAGGTGGCCGAGGGCCTGAGACCGCTGTTCAGCGAGTGGGGAAGGCCCATTTTTTGCCTGGGGCTGTTTTCCGCCGCCTTCTCGTCGTTTCTGGTCAACTCGATGATCGGCGGTTTCATTCTCTCCGACGGCCTGGGCCTGGGCAGCAAGCCGACCGACTTGGGCCCGAAGGTATTTACCACCGCCGCGCTGCTGACCGGCATGGGCGTCGCGCTGGTGGTAATCCTCAAGGGCTGGAACCCGTTCATCGCCATTGTTTCCGCCCAGGCGGTGACCGTCATCGTCTCACCGCTGGTCGCCGGAACCCTGCTATGGCTTACCAACCGGCGGGACGTGATGGGCGAGCACGTCAACGGGGTGTGGACGAACGTGCTGGCCGCCTGTGGGTTTCTGCTGCTGCTAGCAATGGGTGCTTACACCGCCGTGGAGAAAGTTGGGCCGGCCGTGAAAAATTGGCTCGACCCATAGAACAACTTTCTCACCGGGCGATCTCTGGCGAGCGTCGGCCGTGAGGCCGATGGTAATCCCTCCTCCGGTTTACAGCTTGCCGAGAAATGGCACGTTAATTTCCGGGTTTGCATCGCTCGCCGGAATTCGCTACTCTTCCGCTTCGATTGGCCCGCTTCGATTGGCCCGCTTCGTTTGGGCGATTCCCTTTCTTACAGGTAGATGCCATGATGTCGCTGCGCAATGGAATGCTGGCCGCGGTGGGTGCCGTGGGCGTGATTGCCGGGTTGGTTTGGGGGGCAGAGCGGATCGGCACTCAGCCCACCAAGACGACCGACTTTCGCATCGATACCAAGGTCTACGTCGGCGACGAGCAGCAGCCGAATAACAGCATCACCACGCTGTTCCGCGGCGGAGTCGTCTACGATTTTATGACCAGCCCGGAGCGGGTGGCCATCTACGATCCGCAGCGGCGGCGATTCATCTTGCTCGATCCCGAGCATCGCACCAAGGTAGAAATCGGCGAACAACAATTAACCCGATACGCCGCTCACATTCGAAAGTGGGCGGCCAGACAAGACGATGCGCTGCTGAAGTTCTTGTCCGACCCTAAATTTGAAGAAAGCTTCGACAAGGCCAGCGGCGAGTTGAAACTCGCCGCAAAGCTCTATTCGTACAGCGTGTCGACCGAACAACCGACCGAGACCGCCGCGCTCGAAGAGTACCGACGCTTCACCGACTGGTATGCTCGGCTCAACAGCGCGACCAACCCGGGAGCGATGCCGCCGACCGGTCGGTTGGAGCTGAACCGTGCGCTTTCGAAGCATCAGGTCATTCCTAAGAGCGTACAACTCACGGTGCGCCGTCCCGGTGTTCGCGGCGGCCGGCCGATGACGATTCGCACCGTTCATCGCACCATCTGGTATTTGGCCTCCTCCGATCTATCGCGAATCGAGAAGGCCAATGACCAACTGGCGGCCTTCACGGCGGTCCCTCTTAAGGACTTCGTTGCCGCCGCCGAGCAAGATCGCCGGCCAGCGGGCGCTAAGAAATTGGCCACGTCCTTGCGGAAATAGCGGATATTCCCCCGCTCGGGTGGCTTCTCAACGTGGATATTGAATCCGCGACCGGCATACGGGTCTTGGTGCCGGCTTCCGGACTGGGAGGAGGCGGCACGGCGATCGACGAGCTAGAAGTATACGGCTCACCGATTCCCGAACCAACCTCGGCCGTATTGGCGTTGTTGGCGGCGATCGGAACGCTGGCGGGTGGCCGAAGAAGTCGTCGCCGCTTGGCATAGAGGCCGCGGCCCCCTTCGTGATTTCCGTGGCCTTTGCGATCCAAAACGTCGGACTCGGTCCCGCGTCAAACCGTTTGTAGGGTAGCTGCGGCTGCACCTTCGCCGTTGGGGTCGGGCTGAAAAACAAAATAGGTCGTAATCAGGCCCACCGCGAGCAGCCCGGCATCTGTCGAGTCGGATGAATTCTGCCTCAACGGTCTATTCTCGCTCCCGCAGGCGCTTGGCGATCTCCTCAGCGAGCCGACGATTCCCCAGCCCGCGCGCCTTCTCTAGGGCGCGGCGATAGTACGTGATCGCTTGCTTTTTTTCGCCAGCGCTCTCGTAGGCCGCGCCGATTTCCATCAGCAATCGTGGCGCTTCTTCGTGACCCAACACGAGTGTCTTGTTTCTGTCGAGAATCGCAATCGCGTCTTCACAGAAGCCCTCGCGGGCAAGCGGCAGCGCCAAACGAATCGGGTGCAAGTGTTTTGGACCGGCGATCCATCGCCCGGCGAACGGCAACGACGCCAGGCGTGCGTTTTCCGCCCCCAGAGCTACCGTTGCGAGGTCGTCGAACACCTTGTCCAGGCCGACCGGTCCCTTGTAAAGCGCCACCAGCCGCCCTTGACGGTCGATGAGGATGCTGCTGGGAATGGGCAGCGGCTGGTGCAGGTCGAACAGCAGGTTATTGAGAATCTGCAGCTTGGCGGGCACGGCAGCCTCAGCCAGACCGACGTCGATGGGCCCGGTTTCTAACGAAAGGTCGATGCGCTCGACGAGAGCCTTGGCCGCTTCGGAGCCCGAACCGTCCTCGGCCATCAGCGTTTCGACCGACAAGGCGACGACCCGCAACCCTTTTTCGCTGATTTCCTCCCGTCGCTTGGCGAGCTCGGTCAATTCCTCGACGCAGGGACGACACCAGCTTGCCCACAGGTTCAGCAAGATCGGCGCTTGCGGATTGGCCGGACTACCGATCGAAACCTGATGCGATTGGCCGTCGAAAGTTCTGTACGGCAGCGTCGGCACGTCGAGCCAGTCGGCGGAAACGAGCTGGACGGTCGATGTGGTCGATGGTTTTTCCCACGCCCTCGGAGCGATGGTGATCGTTCTTTTCGGCGGTTTCCAACTCTCCGGGCGACCGCTGCCCTCGACGATTCGGTAGCGGCGGTCGGGGG
This sequence comes from Planctomycetota bacterium, assembly GCA_022564995.1. GTDB lineage: Bacteria > Planctomycetota > Planctomycetia > Pirellulales > JADFKK01 > JADFKK01. Next base: position 13,070 of record JADFKK010000145.1, read on the forward strand.
CCATGCCGCGAAATTCTTCGGCGGCGCCACCGGGCCATTTCACCATAATCCGGTCGATCTTCGCCGCCGCGCCGAGGCCGAAATGGACCCACTTGCTCGACTGCGAGAGAAACCCGTCACCGGCCCGCAGGGTTCGTAGCAGCGGGATCTTTTCGCCTTGCAGATAAACTTCGACTCTGGCCCCGATCGCATCTCGGTTGCACGTCGTTCCCTGGAGCTTGATCGCGACAAAGTGATTGGCCGTTTTCAGATCGTTACGAAACATCCGCACCTGCGGCGCGCTGCGGTTGCTGATCCACAAATCCAGATCGCCGTCTAAATCCCAGTCAACCAGCGCGACGCCACGGCCATCGTCCCTCACGTCGAGTCCGCTGGGGCCGGAAATGTTAGCAAAGGTTCCGTCGCGGGCGTTCAGAAAGCAGCAGTGCCGCTCGCGAGCGCTAAACGACTTGCCCTGCTGGACGACGGCTAGAAACGACTCGGCGGCCGAATGCAAACCGCTCGCACTGGCCGCGCCGCCTGTGGCGACGCCTCCTCCCGACGGCCCGACCTGCCGCCAAAAGAAACTTCACAAGTCGCCCGGATCGTCGGTCGTGATGTAACCGTTGGCCACGACGATGTCTTCCCAGCCGTCGTTGTCGAGATCGGCGAACTGCGAGCTCCAGGCCCAGCGTCCCATCGCCGCCCCCGAATGATCCACTTCGCGAAAACCTTTGGGGCCGTCGTTTCGATAGAGTGAGTTGCCTTTGACGAAGCGGCGGTAAAGGGCGCGCCGCGAGGGCGTGGTGTTGGGCAGGAAGCGGTCTTGCGTGGTGATGCGGCTCCCCGCGGTCGAAAACATGTTGCCAACGTACAGGTCCATGCGGCCGTCGCGGTTATAGTCGGCCCAACTGACCGACATGCCGGAACCGAAATCGACCACGCCGGCGGCCTCGGCCACTTCCTCAAACCGCACGTTTCCGCTTGCGTCGCGCCCGTTGCGATACAGGCAGTTCTGCCCGTAATCGTTGGCGACGTACAGATCGAGGTCGCCGTCGTTGTCGTAATCCTCCCACGAGGCGGCCAGGCTGTGACGGCGATTGTGCGTGTCCAATCCGACCTCGGCCGTCACGTCGGTAAAGACCCAATCACCGTTCTTGCCGCCGCCATCGTTGCGCAGCAACCGGTTAATCCCTCCGTCGTTGGCGTCGTGATACAAGAACCCCGGCAGACCCTCGCGGCGGCGGGTCGTGCCGCTGGCAAAGTCGACGGTCACGTACAGATCGAGATCGCCGTCGTTGTCGTAGTCGACGGCCGAAAGCGCCTGCACGTCGCTATCGTCGAACGCGACGAGCGCGCGGCGCCCGAAGGTGCCGTCACCGCGGTTGAATTGAACGAGCACTCCCGCGGCGGTAGCCAACACGAGGTCTTGCCTGCCGTCGTTGTTCAGATCCACCAACAGCGCGCTGGAGGTCGAGTCGAGCCAGTCGACACCAGCGGCGCGCGACACGTCGGCGACCGTTCCATCGGCCTGCTGCAGGAACAGCCGATTGGGGAGTCCGCCCGCCTGACACACATAAACGTCGTCCAGCCCGTCGCCGTTCACGTCGCCCACGGCCAATCCCTGGCGGCGGAAATACAGCATTCCGTGCGATCGTTCGATACGACCCAGCCAGTGGTCCAATCCGTACGAGAGCTGCTGCTTGAACGCCACGCTGGCCCCCAGAACCGACTGCGTGCAGTCGCTCATCCAGCGCCGCTCGGACTGTAGCGTCTCGACCTCTTCCCAGCGATGAGGGCGGATCGAAACGATCCGCGGCGTCGCGGCGTCCTGCTTCCAGACGCAATGCCACTCGCCCGTCTGTTGAATCCAGCCCGTAGAACCTCTCCCACTGGCCTCGTAGGCAATCGTCGTTTCTACGCCCTCGGGTCTCATTTCGACGCTCGTGATCTTCAGCTTGACGCGGGTCTCTGTTCCTTTAACGATGGTTGACATCAGCGCATTGAGGGCCGCGGCCAGCGACTCGGTCCCCAGTTTGTCGGCTTCGTCACTCTCGCCAAATGTCGCGCGGCGCACGACAACGTGCGGGTCGCGACGGATCTCTCGCGGCTGGCGAGGTCGCAATGCCCGACTAAGACAGCCCGCATCGGCGATTTCGGCGATTTCTTCCTGGCCCAGGTCACCCCGCGCCATTTGCATCGCAAGCTTTTTGAGCGGCGCCGCGGCGGCTTCGGCAAACGCCTCCGACTGCCAGCCCGACTTGGCCGGGTCCATCCGATCGCGCAGGGCAGCCGCATCTTGTCTCGTCTGCGGTGTGGAAAGCAAGGCCGGCCCGTCCGCGAGCATTGGCGAGTCGGTCGGCGAACGAGACCACCACACCACCGCAACGATGGCGGCCGCGACAAGAGCAAGCGGAACAAGAATCTTCTTATTTCTCATCGCGCAAGCGCCGCCTCGCCTGTACGTCTTCTAACTGCTGGCGGGCTTTCCGGTTCTGCGGTTGCAGTTCGACAACCCGCGCCAACGACCGCTCGGCGCCGGCGAGATCGTTGCTCGCGACCTGCTGAGAGGCCAGATAATAATGAAGTGCGGCCATGCGTTGCTCCAACGACTGCTTGGCCGCCGCGTTCTTGACTTCCGGCAGCGCCATTTCCAAATAGCCGACCGCCTCGTCGGGGTAATCCTCTTGGAAATGGTCGGCGAGCAACTCCAACAGCGCCGGACGGCCCGGGTGTTGTGTGTACCAGCGCCCGGGGAAAGGGGCCGCCATATCTCGCCGCTGCTGCTCGTCGGCGTCGGCATGGCGCGCGTCGAACAACAGCACGTCTCTGGGCGGCGGCCCGCGGTAAACGGCCAGCAGGTTTCCTTCTGAATCGATCAACAGCCCCAAAGGCACCGCCAGCGGAACTTCGCTGTCGAATAGCGCGCCGATGAGATGTTGGATCTTGTCAAGCAACGCTCCGCTGGCTCTGCCGGTGCGATAGGGAAACTTGATGTCGTCGAGGAATTTCTGTGCGGCCGTGACGTCGACGGCCCCTTCGACGCTGAGTTGATCGACGTTCAATGCCAGCACGTCGAGACCGGCCGCATCGAGCTGCGACTTGTCCTTCGCCAGCGATGTCAATTCTCTTCGGCAGTGGGGGCACGTGCTGGCCCACAACATGACCAATTTCGTCTGCGATCCTGCGCGCAGGCTCTGCTTCTTTTCGTCGTTCATCCCGCGATAGAAAAGATCGGGCAACGGAATCTTGCGTGGCAACAGGACTTGTGCCACGGACGAATTCGTGTCGCGCGGCTGACGGGAGGCGGCCAGTCGCACGGATCTCGGCTCCGTCGAGGCGGGCTGCGCTTCGCCGCTTCCCTGGCGAAGCTTATAGCGCCGCCCGCCGGCCACCGCGCCGAACTGCTCCTGCTGCCCGTCGGGCCAGCGAACCGACACGCCCTTGATGGCTGTCCCCTTTGCCAATCCGAAATGCAGCCACTTACTCGATTGCGACAGATAGCCATCGCCCGCCCGCAGCGTCTGGATGAGCCGCCCAGCGGTCGCGTCGGTTAACTTGACTTCGACTCGGGCTCCGATGGCGTCGCGGTTACAGGAGGTGCCGGTCAGCTTAAACGCCACGAACGAATTCCCCTCTGCGCTGGAGACGGTTTGATTGATCATCAGCCGCAGCTTAGGGGCCGTGCGATTGCGCATCCACAGGTCGAGGTCGCCGTCGTGGTCCCAGTCGACAACGACCACGCAGCGGCCGTCGTCGGGGAAGTCCAGTCCCGAGACGGCCGAAACATTGGCGAAGCGCATCGCCCGACCGGGTCCGCCCGTGCGATTGAGAAACACGCAGTTTCGCTCGTTGCCGCTCTGCGACGAGCCGCGGCGAAACAACTTGGTAATCGCACTCCAGGCAGCGATGTACTCATCGACGGCCCGACGATTGCTGTTGTCTCTGGGCGAGGGCGACACGACCTGTCGCCAGAAGAAGCTTCACAAATCATCGTTGCGCCGGTTCGTCAAGAAACCGTTGGCGACAATCAGGTCGGGCCAGCCGTCGTTGTTCAGATCGGCGAATCGCGAACTCCAGGCCCAGCGCCCCATCGTCACGCCGGCCGCCTCGCTGACGTCGTCGAAACGGCCGTCAGCGCGGCCTGCGAACAGCGTATTGCCGCGGGCCGTGCGCTGGATGGCCTGCGCATCGTCGCGCGATCGGGTGAACTTCCGCTGAAAGGTCACGCGGTTTCCGGCCGCCGAGAACATGTTCCCCACGTACAGGTCCATTCGCCCGTCGCGATTCGCGTCGGCCCAGGAAACCGACATTCCCGAGGCCATGTCCTCGACGCCGGCCGCCTGGGTTACGTCGACGAAGCGTCCGTCGTCGTTGCGATACAAATTGTTGCGGCCGTAATCGTTGGCCACATACAGATCCTGGTCTCCGTCGTTGTCGTAGTCTTCCCAGGCCGCGGCGTAGCTGAAGCGATGGTTATTGGCACCGAGGCCAACCTTGTCGGTCACGTTGAGGAAGCGAAACTTGCCGCGATTTTCCAACAGCGCGTTGGGCGATCCGTTGTTGGCGTCGTTGTAGGGAATGGGTGCCCCGGAAGCGAACCCTCGGCTGCGAAACCCGGTGGCTCGATGGGGCGATTCGTAGCTACAGACGAAGATATCGAGATCGCCGTCGTTGTCGTAATCGGCGGCACACAGCGACGCAGCGTCGACGACCGCGCGGTGTCCACCGCGGAACGTGAACTTGCCGCTGCCGTCGTTTTCCATGAACAGCACCAGTTCGACCGTCGCCACGACCAGATCCTGGTCGCCGTCGTTGTCCAAGTCCAGCAGCAGCGCCCCGGTGGAGTATTCAAGCCAGTCGACGCCCGCTTCGGCCGATACGTCGCGGAGCGTGCCGTCGTCTTGTTGCAGCAACAGACGATTGGGCAGGCCCCCGCCGTCGCACACGTAAAGGTCTTCCAACCCGTCGCCGTTCACGTCGCCAACCGCCAAGCCGTAGTTACCCAAGAGCGACGACGCTTCGAGCACGCTGATCCGTTCGGCCCAGTAATTGTTTCCGTGGAGATACTGTTTGCCGTAGCACGCCAGCGAGCCGAGGGCCGCCTGCGTGCAGTCGGCGAAGAGCGTCCCGGACGAGTTGACCAACGTGACTTCCTCGAACTGCTCGACGCGGATGGATCGCAACAACGGCGGATCGGTCGAAGGAGGAACGGAACGAGTCCACTCACAAATCCAGCGCGAATTGATCTGGCGGGTCGAGCCCTCAGCCGGCACGCCGATTTCGACCAACACGGTGGTCGCCAGATGGCCGTTTTCGGAAGTAACTCGAATGACCTTAAACGCCGTTCGCACGGCGCCGGCGGTGTTCGAGCCAACCAGGCCGCGCAGCGCCGCCGCGAATCCCTCCGCGCCCCGGTGTGTCCGTCTCGGTTTTGCGTCGCGGTGCTTGGCCGTCGGATCGTATTGGTGGACGACAAAGCGCGGACCGCTGAATACTACCTCGAACTGCGTAGGTCGTAAATCCAGGCACGAGAAGTCATCCGATACGATGCTCGACACTTGCTCGCGCCGAAAACCGACGCCACCGCTCATCGCCTTGCGAACGATCGCGAGTTGTTGGGATACCCGTTGGCTGAGAATCTCAGACTCCCAGCCGTCGTAAGACGGATCGAGCTTGGCCATCTGCCGATCGACTTCTGTTTCGACCGAGTTGACTTCGTCAACTCGCACCGCCGAGACTCCGCCCCGCGCGCCATCATCCGCCACCGGACGCTCGTTGAGAGACGTGATGCGCCACGTCGCGCGGATCATCTCGCGGGCTTCCGGGTCGAAGGCCGGAAAGAAGTGTCGCCAAGTAAAATAGCTCGCAATCGCCAATCCGACCATGGCGATCGCGGGCAGCAACAGCCCACGGCATCGTGCCACGAGTCCCGGCCCGCTTGGTGCGTCTGTTGGCTGTTGATCGCTCATAAGGTTCGCCGTGGCATTAGCACAGCGACTCGCTTGCGGATGATGCGAGTGTGAAAAGCGCGCGAAAACCTTGCCGAGGCGCGCAACCTCTATTCTATACCGGCTTGTGTGATGCCTCAAGGTTTCAGCGGGAGGCATGTACAGCACCTGGTACGACAAAAAGCACCCGGACGCCGATCGAATGGTAGAGCGTTCTGCCGTCTTCCGAAGAATGGCCGTAACCATTGACAGTCACTATGGTTGGGGTCATTTCTCAGGCGCCGCGACGGGCCTGGAAAATGGCCGTTTCGCGCGGCGGGCATTGTCGCTATAATCCCCCCGCCCCAGCATGACGATGCCTCGGCTGGCTGCCGGCTCATCTGTGCGGCGCGGGCGATTCACCACGACGTTTGATACACCCCACCTGTTAGGCGATCTGAGCACACATTGATTTCCCTCGACGAGGCTATTCGGTTCATGTTACGCCATGGCGGAAAAATTTATGTAACAGTGGCCGGCATGTTGCTGACCACGGCCTTGGCCGGATGCGGAACCACTCGCTGGACCGATACCGGCCGCACGGCGACCGAACAGTTGCTTATTTCCGACGCCGTGGACCGATCGGTCAGCCAGATCGACTTTTCGTCGCTGCGCGGGCGGACCGTTTTCTTCGACGCGACGTATCTCAAGGGCGTCACCGATGAGCAGTATGTCGTCAGCACGCTGCGACAACATCTGTTTGCCAGCGGCTGTATCATCAAAGAGAAACGAGAAGACGCGATCTACGTCGTCGAGGCCCGCTCGGGAGCCGTGGGAACCGATCGCGCCGACGTGTTGTACGGCGTGCCGGCAACCACCATTCCACAATTGGTTGCGATGCCGGGCGTGCCGACGACCATTCCGGAGATCGCGCTGGGACGCAAAACCGAACAGCACGGCGTCGCCAAGCTGGCCGTGTTTGTCTACAACCGCGAGACGGGCCGGGCGGTCTGGCAGTCGGGCACCAGCAACGTGGTCAGCCACGCCAAAGACATTTGGGTGTTGGGTATCGGTCCGTTCCGTCGCGGTACGATCTATTCGCGGCCCCAGTTCGTCGGCAGCGACATGACCAATTCGTGGCTGACCGACGACGCGTCGCGCGACAAGTCCTACACGCCGGTGCGCGTCGCGCGGCAGCTTCATTTTCGAGAATCGCCCGTAGCGAATCAGCCGGCCGATCCTAAGCAGGCCGCCAACAGGGACACCGCCCAGAAAGCCACGGCCGACACACCGCCGCCCGACGCCGGCGCGCCACCGCTCGCCGGTCCACCAGCGGCCGACCCGCCCGCGGAGAATCAGCCTCCGCCAGATCGCTGGTCCAACGACATCCAGCGTCTGCCGCAAGTCCCGTCAGAGCGAATCGCCTCGCCGCCCCGATACTTTTACTAGTGGCTGGTCAAAGCTAAGAATTCGGGTGGTCGCAATCAGCCGCGGGGCGCTAGCCTGGGCTGTTCAAAATTTGGGGTTGACGACCACTGCGGCTGATTCCGTTTCTGTTCCGCTTTGTGTTTGCTCATTTAGGGCTTTTACAGCTGTTTCACTGGAAACACGCCAATTGCAGTCCAT
>JADFKK010000146.1 GCA_022564995.1 Planctomycetota bacterium
ATGCTGAAACCGCGTATGCTCCGCCGTCGGAAACACCCACCAAGCCGTCTGCAACTGATGAATCTGCCGCAACCTCTGCACCCAAGGATGGTCAATCAGTTGCTGCTCGCTAACCTCCCCATCCGCGCAGCCCTCCGTAGAAACAAACGGAATATACCCATGAATCGGGTCATGCACCAAGCTTTCGCGCGCGAGCGATTTCATGGAGGTATTATGGCGGAATTGGCGAGAAAGGTCTATGACGGAGCGTAGGTTATGCTTCAGCATAACAACCATCGAACTGCGAAGCAGTTCAACTCTACAGCCCTGGGCTGGGGAATGTAACCGCTTCGCGGTAAAGGCTGGTGCGGTTGACGGTTGGTGACGTTGTCCCATTTCGTCCCGCCGGCATCGCTGCACGGCGCGGCACGGCGAACGCGGCGCGGCATGGGGTCGTTCATTTTTTGTCGGCTTTAGCCGGCTCCCTTGTCAGCCGCCGGCTTCAGCCGGTGGACCGCATGGCCGCTGCCTACTCGTCGTCAGCCGGCTTTAGCCAGCTTTTCGATCCCGTGCCTTTAGGTATCCATCGGCGGTGTTTCATCATCAACCAGCGTGCTTGGCTCCAATCCGTTCGCGGCACGACGTGACGCGTGGTGCTCCGAAGAAAGCCGGCTGAAGCCGGCTCGAAAAAATTGGCGTGGGTAGGTCTCGAAATCCACCAGCTAAAGCTGGTGGCTGACGGTGGGGCCGGCTGAAGCCGGCGGTGCGGGGGCCGGATTTGTTTGCCGCGGGTGAGCGTCCGCGGCAAACGAGGGCGGCTGTTTCGCTTGTGGAACCCCTGCGGGCAACGCCGTGAAGGACTTTGGCACGGGAAATACGAGCACGACGCGCAAGCGAGTGAGTCCCATCGCGTGAAAAGACCCACTCGCTTGCGCGTCGTGCTTGTATTCGCGGCCGTTTTACCCGTGAGAATCCTTCACAGCGTTGCCCTGCGGGGTTCAGGGCCATTGCGCCGCGGCGAGCCGGCGGCCTACGACTTGTCCCACTCCGTGCCGCCGGCGCGATCTTCTAGGGTGATGCTTTGGGATTGTAGGGCGTCGCGGATTTTGTCGGCGATGGCGAAGTCTTTGGCGGCGCGGGCGTCGGCGCGGATCTTGATGACTAACTGCATGAGGGCGTCGAGCTGGTTGCCGGTCGGTTGGATTTCCCATTCGGTGGCGTCGGGACGATCGAGCAGGGTGACGCCCGCGGCTTGTAGTTGATCGCGGATGGCATCGCCCAACTCGAAGTTCTTGGCGGCGCGGGCGTCTTGACGGATCGAAGCTAACAATCCGATCACGCCTTCGAGAGTCTCCTGATCTTCTCCGCCGGCCGACTGAATCGGGCGGATGAACAAGCCGAGCGTGCCGGACAATTCGCGGAGCGTGCGGGCGCCTTGCTTGAATACGGCCAGCTTTGCCGGGTCGTCTTTGCCGGACGCTTCCAAGTCGGCCTGGTCGGCGTAGCGATTCAGTGTGCGGGCGATCTCGAACAGATCGGCCACCGCGGCGCCCGTGTTGAAGTCGTCGTCCATCGACTCAATAAAATGCTGTCGGTGAGCGGCCACGGACTTGAGCGTATCGTCATCGCCAGGATCGAACGCGCCTGCGCCACGAAACCGCGGGGCGTCGACGTCGTAGTAGCTCTCGCCGGTGATCCGTTCGTAGCGTTTGAACAGCCGGTAAAATGTTTCCAGCCCGGCGCCGCTTTGCTCGACTTCCGCTTCACTGAAGACGATGGTGCTGCGATATTGGGTGCGAAGCAGGAAAAAGCGCAGCCGCTCGCCGCCTTGTCGGGCGACCAAATCGGCCAGCCCGCCGGCGCCGCCGGAGCGGCTGATCTTGGTCGCGACCGTCGCCTGTTCGACCTGCTGTTGCTCGCGGTCGGCGCGTCCGCCCAGCTTGCCGGCAGAGGCGCCGGCTCGCATGAGGCCGTTGTGCATCCAGAAATTGGCCATCGGCTTACCGTGTCGGCATTCGCTTTGGGCCACTTCGTTCTCGTGATGCGGGAATAACAGGTCGAGCCCGCCGCCGTGGATGTCGAAGGTCTCGCCGAGCCGGGCGCGGCTCATCGCCGAGCATTCGATGTGCCAACCGGGCCGCCCGCTGCCCCAGGGGCTGTCCCACGAGGGCTGACCTTCCTTGGCCGCCTTCCACAGCGCGAAGTCACCCAGGCTGCGTTTTCGCTGGGCCGCCTCGCCGCCTTCGCCTTGCAGCGAGTCGGTCGTGCGGTTGCTGAGCTTGCCGTATTGCGGGTCTTTGCCGGTCTCGAAGTACACGTCGCCCTCTGACTCATAGGCGAAGCCCTGCTCGATGAGCGCGGCGATGAACTCAATGATCTCGTCCATCGTCTCGGTCGCCCGCGGCATCTGGTCGATCTGATCGACGCCAAAGGCGGCCAGGTTGTGCAAGTAATCCTGCGTCATTTCCTCGGCGACGTCGGCCATCGGCAGACCGCGGCGAACGCTCTCGGCAATCAGCTTATCGTCGACGTCGGTGATGTTGACCACCCAGGTGACTTCGTAGCCGCTGTAGGTGAAATATCGCTTGATGCAATCGAAGATCACCGGCCCGACCATGTGGCCGATGTGCGACTCTTTGTAGACGGTCGGCCCGCACAAGTAGATGCCGACCTTGCCCGGCGTGACCGGCACAAAGGGCCGCTTCTGCTTGGTGAGCGTGTCGTAGATGCTGATGGTCGTGGCGGCCGATTGGGCACTTGCGGCCGTCGACGGAGCGGTAGCAGACATGGTTTTTGAATGATTGCAGGTGTGAAAGAGCGCGGTTGACGATCATAAACCGAAAGTATGATCGATTAACGGAGCCGGCAAAAGGCCGAAAGTCGCGGCCCACGCAGAATTCGCCAGCAACATCGACGCTCGCACAGTCCAGGCGCGCATCGCTGGGCATTACTTGGCGGCGGCTCTAAACTTGGCGGCGGCTCTAATTTTTTTTTTCGGTCCGCTTGCTCTGGCTCGATCCAACCACGAATCGGCCCTCGCCCAGAACGGGTGGAGGCGATCGCCGCGGGTGCGGACGTCTTCGAGCATGACGCTCACGCTGGGCGTGGGGGCCGCGATCTTGATGCCGTTGATCTTGATGCGGATGTTCTTGTCGAAATCAACTAACTGTGGCGTGAGCCACACGGTCACGCGGCGGGCCGCGCTGCGGACCGTTACGCCGTCTCGCGTGACATTGATCTTGCCGCTCGTCTTGGCCGGCAGCCGCAGCTTGGCGGGCATGTCCGAAACTTCGACCCAGTAGTAGTAATTGTCCCACGATCGCTTGCCCACGGCGGCGAATTTACGGGGATAGAAATCTCGCTTCTTGCGGCCCATCCAATCGAACAGGTTGTGGATGTCTTCGTGAAAATGCTCGTGTCCTCGGCCGCGATATTCCACGACCGTCGTATCGTAATACTTGCGAAGATAGCGATTCAGATCGCGGGCGTTGTCGAGCATTCGCGTGCCGTCGCGCTCGCCGGCGATAAAATACATCGGCAACAACTGAGCGTTCTGCGAATACAGCTTTACCATGCCCGAGGTGTCGGCCACAATCGGCATCACGCCGGCCCACAGATCGGGGTGCGAAACGCCGATCTCCCAGGCGGCGCTACCGCCCATCGAGTGGCCCGAGAGATAGACCCGATCGGTATCGATGGCGAATCGCCGGCCGGCGTCGCGGAGCGTGTTGAGCACGGCCGCGTGTTCGCGGGCAGACGCCTCGTAATCTTTCTGGGCGACCTTGCCCCATTTCGGCGCGATGACGATGTAACCATGCCGCGTCGCCTGGCCGCGTCGCTGGACCGTAGTGGTTTTCGCGCCCGTTTTCGCCGTGGATTTCGTTTTTTCGACCGAGCCGGCCCACCAGTCGATCTGCTGCTCGGCCGTGGTGCCGGCGCCGTGCAGCGTGATGATCGTCGGGTAGCGGCGATGCGGATCGTACTCCGGCGGCAGCGACACCAGGTAATCGATGTTCCGCTCCGCGCCCACGGTGGCGACGTTGTGCGTGTGCAGCCCGCGCGCGTCGGGTTGGCCGGCGTCGAGCGGCGGCTTCATGTGCCTCAGCAGCAGGCTCACATAGCGGGGCGTGGCGCCCTCTTCCTTTTCCAGCAAGCGAAGAATGTCCTTGTGCCTGAACACCTCCTTCGAGCGGAGGTATTTCCGTACAAGCGCTCGCGTCTCGTAGAGCGAAAGCGCCTCGGCCAGATTGTCGATCGCATTGTCGCTGCCGATCAGCCAGCCACTGATCGCCAGGGCGAGTTTTTTCTTGGGCGAGAGCCGGTCCATCACAGGCACCGCGGCATCGTCCGATTTGAGGCGATAGGTCGTCAGCCGGTCGTAATTGTTCATGTACAGGCCGGCCTTGATCTCCTTGAGGACCGCCTCGACTCGCGTTTTTTCCTCGCCGGCGGGAAGCGACGTGTAATGTGCATCGAGATAATCACGCAAGGCGATCCAACTCCTGCCAATCTTGTCGTAGCGATCGAGCCGCAGCTTCACCTGGCCTAAGACCGCGCCAGCCACGTTTTTGGTTGGAAATTTCATGAGTATCTTGTGGGCGAACTTGTACTGCCCCGCCTTTTCCCGGGTGGTCACTTCGAGCAGCAGCCGGTTGGCCGTTTTCTGACGAAGGCTGAGCACCTGCCGCTCAAATCCTGTTTGCTTGGGGAAATCTACGATGACTTGTTCGAGCTCTTTCTTGGCGTCGTTGTAACGATCGGCTTCGATGTAGAGCCGAACGATCTCCAGGCGATCGTGCAGCTTGTCCTTGTTGATCGCTCGGTGAAGCACCTTGCTGAGTGTGTCGCGGGGAATCGAACTGGTGGCGACGTACATCTCCCAAATGATCTGCTTGATGGGAACTTGCCCAGGGCGGGGCGGCGCGCTCAACACCGACTCGACCTTCGTCCAGAGGGGCGTGATTTCTGTGATGCCCTGGATCACGTCCAGGCGGCCCCTCGGCGTGTTGGCCTTCATCGAGAAGGTCCGCCGCCCGAAAGCATCGAACGGCGTCACCTTGATGATCGGGCCGACCGTTCCCATCCGCGGACCCGTCTTGACGATGCGCTGTCGAATGTTCAAGTGGACCTGTCCCGCGGCGATCGGCTGGCGGACATCGACGATGCGGCGCTTGGGAACAAACGTGCGGGTCAGACCGTTGTCGATCATCTGAATCCGCTTGACGTCGACGTTTCTAGGGGCAGCTTTCGCGGCCGGGTTTTCCGCCACGCCATCCAGAACAAGCAGCTTGCCGGAGTAAGATCGTCCGTCGTCGAGCACGATCTCTTCGGCCGCCAGCGGACGGACGCCCGTCCACAAATTCGACAGCAAGAACGCTGCCAGTAGGATCGTACGGGTCAAATTATTCGGTCGCATGGCCGACTCCTGTGCGTTATCGTCCCGACCCTCTCGCCGGGTATCGCCCCCGCATGTCGGCCGCTGGTGCGAGTTCTGGCCCAACTCACCCGGCAAGCGTCCGTTACTCTATTTTGACGCCTGAGGCTCATAAGTCAATCTATATGCAGGCCGAGATTCGGGACTGGAGCCGCCGTGTCCCCACGGCGGTGCGGCGAAAATCGCCGCTCAGCGTACATCGCCCTGAGGACAGGGCGGCTCCGTTCAAATCCCAAATCCAATCCCCCCTCTTCTCTCTAACTGAAAATCGCGGTAGAATCGTTAAAAATGGCGACTCTAGGAAAACTGTGACGAGTACCCCCCTGTGATTTCGCGCCGTGTCTTGATCGTGTTGATTTCCGCCGCTGTGGTGCTGCCGGTGGCGATTTGCGTCGTTGCGGGGGTCGGTTATTTGCTCAGCACCATGCAGGACAAGGCCGCCGGAGCCGTTCTGGGCCACGTCGCCCTGGCTCTGGGAATTCTCTGGGGCATCAATCTGATCCTGCTGCTCGTACTGCAAGCGGTCAACACGCTCTCGCAAGGTGATCACCCGCCGGATCGACACTCGGGCGAATAATCCGCATTAGTGGCCGGGCGCCGCGCGCTCTGTTAGCCTAGACTTTGGGTGAAAACATCAGCCGCGGGTTTTGTGCGGGAAAACGTAGCGTAGATTCACCGGCGGCTAGCGCCTTGCCGCTTACATTGGCCCCGTCGGGGTGAGCCGCTAGGCGCTAGCCGCGGGTTTTGTGCGGGAAAACGTAACGTAGATTCACCGGCGGCTAGCGCCTTGCCGCTTACTTTGGCCCCGTCGGGGTGAGCCGCTAGGCGCTAGCCGCGGGTTTTGTGCGGGAAAACGTAGCGTAGATTCACCGACAGCATCGGCGGCCGAAGAACAACACGATGAGTACCTCGCAAGCTGAATCTACGCCGGTCCGCTTTCCGTGCCCTCAGTGCGACCAGCTTCTGAGCATTCGCGAGGAGAAGATCGGTCGCAAGGTCCGCTGCCCCAATTGCAAGGTCGCGGTGGTCGTGCCGAATCACGAGGCAGCCGCCGAGGCGATGGCCGAACATCGCTTGCCAGCGAACTCTTCGCGCGCTGACGATCCGTTTGCCGAAATGGTGGTTTACGACGACGCGCCGCTGAAGTACGACGCGTCGTACGATGAGCCAGAGCCCCAGCAGCAGGCCGACGACGTCGATCGCGATCGGGTTTCCATCTCGCGAAGTGTGATCTACGGACAAGGCGTTCTGATCGCCGCCGTGGCCCTGGTCGCCTTTATTATGGGCTTCGTTATCGGCGGCCTGGCGGGAACTAATCCCGACGATAAAACGGCGGTCGATCGATCGCCCAAGACGATCCGCGGCAGGCTGGTCCACAAGGACGACGCGGGGCGCGAAATCGGCGACGACGGCGCGGTGATGATCGTATTGCCCTGGAACATTGAACAACGCATGACCGACCGCTTGGCCACCGCGGGGCTCAATCCCGACGCCCCGCAGCCACACGATGCCAACGTACGGGCGATTGCCGAGTTGGGCGGCAAGTATCTTCGTGCCAACGACACGGGCCACTTCCATCTGACCCTCTCGCCCGGCAAATACTACGTCTTGCAAATCTCGCACAACGCCCGCCGCGCCGGCAGCGAATCGCCCACCGCCAGCGATCTCCAGTCGATGGGCAAGCTGCTGGCCGACGCCAGCACTCTGATCGGCCCCTACAAATATCGCTGGCGAAGCGGCGTCGAAATCGCCAAGGCCACGACACTAGACTACAGCTTCGATTGACACTCGCGAAAAAGGGGATAAGTCCAATTCTGGTTCATCCGGCGAAAGCGTAGTTTTTTCGTAAAGTAAAAGTGAGGCTTGAGAGGTTGAGGCGTGAGGAAGGAAGCAGGTGGTCCGCAGATTAGGCAGATTTACGCAGATGAGATGATGGGTAACGGCTTAAACTGAAGGGATACACCTGGACGGAAAAACCTCGTATGAATTAACAACATCTGCGTAAATCGGTGTAATCTGCGGACAACACGGCGATACCTGAAACCCCATGTCGAGAGCGCGACGACGGTTAACCTGGATGAACCTTGTTTCTCGGCTTCCGAGGGATTATTTCTTGAATTGGACTTATCGCCCTATTCGTACTAAGATGCGTCTGCTTGCCGATTCGGCTTGCCCCACCCCATGCCATGAAAGGATGACCACCATGCTTCGCCTGTGTTTTTCTGCTTTGATGTTGATGTTACTGCCCGCCGCGGTGTTGACTGCCGAGGAGAAGAAGAGCGATAAAAAAGGCGACGGCGAACAGGGCTTCGTAAGCCTGTTCGACGGCAAGACGCTCGACGGCTGGGAAGGATCGGTCAAGGGATACGGTGTCGAGAATGGGGCGATCTATTGCAAGAAGAAGGGCGGCGGCTTTCTGTACACGGCCAAGGAGTACGGCGACTTTAGCTTTCGCTTCGAGTTCAAACTGACGTCGGGCGCCAACAACGGCATCGGCATTCGCACGCCGCGGGGGAAAGACCCGGCCTACGCCGGCATGGAGATTCAGGTGCTCGACGATACGGCGCCGCGTTTCAAGAACCTCCGGCCGAATCAGTATCATGGTTCGATCTACGGTGTGATCGCCTGCAAACGCGGTCATCAGAAACCGGTCGGCGAGTGGAATAGCCAGGAGATTTACTGTAAGGGCAGTCACGTCAAGGTGACGCTCAACGGGGTCGTGATCGTCGACGCCGACATCATCAAGGAAAGCACGGCCAAAGTGCAGGCCCGCCACCCCGGCCTGAAGCGAGAAAAAGGCTACATCGCCTTCTGCGGCCACGGCGCCCGGGTGGAATTTCGCAACGTGCGTATTAAAGAGCTAAAGTAGGCCATCAGCCGCGGGGCGTTAGCCCCCGGTTGTCGTCGCGCAAACCGGGGGCTTAGTAACCGAACGCCCCGGGAATCGCCGCTCGCAGCGCGTGCAGCGACAGCGCCGCGTAAACGCCCGCGCCGAGATCGTCGGCCAGAATGCCCCAACCTTCGGGCAACCGTTCCAAATGACGGATCGGCGGCGGCTTGGTGATGTCGAAGACGCGGAACGCGACGAACGCCCACAGGGCGGTGAGGCCGATGGTTGTTGGGTCTTGCAAGAGCGAATCGCTGCCGATGGCGGCCAGCGGTGCGTGAAACACGACGACTGTCAGGAAATAACCGGCCAATTCGTCCACCGTGAAATGGCCCGGGTCTTTGCCTTTCCAATAACGGGCCGCCCAGGGACCGAGGACGACCGAGAGCACACAACTGACCAGCAGCAGGGCCGACAGTATAATGACGACGAAGCGTTCCGGTGCAAAGATCAACACCGCAACATAAGCCGCCACCGCCGGCAAAGTTCCCCAGGTGCCGGGTCCGCCGGGCAACAGCCCCGGGCCGAGCGACGTGGCCAGCAGCAGTAAGATTCGATCTCGCCAGCTTGTCACTTCGGCTAGTTCCTTGAATTGGGAAACCTGCCCCACGGGCAAGCGCATCCTACCGCGGGCCCTCATTATGAAATGACGAAATTCACCACCACGAACACCACGTAGAGCAGTATCAGCGGCGCGCCCATCCAGCGGGAAAAATGGCCCACGGCGATTGCCCGGGCGATGAACAGGCGAAACAAGAGGAGAATGATCAACATCGCCGGCAGATGGAGATAGAGAAATATAAGTGGCACTTTTGCCGTCGGATCGACGATCGGCAACGTCTCCCCGGCAGCCGATGCCCCCACAGCGGATGCCCCAATCACGAACAACACGTTGAGAATGTCGGCGCCGATAATGTTGCCGATCAGCAGGTCTTTATGGCCCTTGCGAAGGGCCGATATCGCGGTGGCCAACTCCGGCAGCGAGGTGCCGAAAGCGACCAGCGTCGAGGCGATCACCACCTTGGGGATGCCCCAATGCTTCTCCGCCACGACGGTCACGGAGCAAATCAACACATGGCTGGAGAAGATCACGATGGTCAGGCCGACTACGATCAGACCGAGGAGCCAGAGCATCGACTGCTTTTCGGCCTCCGCGGCCGTCTCACCGACCAACGGCGAGATTTCGGTCACGTCGTCGGGCAGCAGAAATGGTTCGTGTGCGGCGTGTTGACGGCTCCAGCGGATGGAAATGACCATGTAGCCGACCAGCAGGACTAGCATTAACACGCCGACCCAATGGCCCAGCTCGGCATCGTCGCCATGTTGGGCGAACGACGCATAACAGAGCGCGGCCAACAAGATGGCCGAGCCGAATTGAACCCAGCCTTGCCGCCGCAGCACGAACGGGTCGACCGGCAACACCGTGATCAGGCAGCCGAGGCCGAAGATCAGCCCGGTGTCGGCGATGATCGACCCCACGGCGTTTCCCAGCGCGAGTCCCGGATCACCCCTAAAGGCGGCCATCACCGAGACGGCGGCCTCGGGGCTGGTCGTGCCCAGCGACACGATCGTCGCGCCGACGATGATCTTGGGAATGCCCAGGCGATAGGCGCAGCCCGAGGCCCCGTCGACGAGCCAATCGGCGCCTTTGATCAACGCCACCAGCGTCAAAGCGGCGATGCCCAGCAGCGGCCACATGTCCTTGTCGTCGAACCAAAGCTGTGGGATTAGATAATCCATTGGCGGGCAATCGTGGAGTTGGTGTCTTGGGTGCCATGGGCAGGCAAGCCGCCCGACACCCGATCGTTCTAATCGGACCGCGCCACTTTGGACGTGAACCTCATCGTAAATGACCAATGACAAATAACCAATGGAACCCAAATGTCGGGCGTCAAAACCAAGTGGGCCAGCAATTCGATGTCAAACCGTGAACGGGACCGCGTCAGAGCTTGGGAATTCGTTATTTGTCATTGGTCATTGGTTATTTGTTATTTGTTATTTGTCATTTGTCATTGCTCAACCGGCGTCACGATTCAAAGCAGCGTCGTCCAACGAACCTTACAGCTACTGCACCGAAACCCGCGCGCGGGTGTATACTTTGCCGTTGCTGCGGAGCACGATCCAGCCGTGGACGGCGGTCACCTCTGCTCCGCGGGCTTTCGAGTCGTGCCGGCTGCTGTCGAAGCGGTCGCCGGGCCGCACGATTTCGAGCGTGTTGCCGCCGCCGACCGTTTCGGTCTTTTCGGCCACCATCGCGACCGTGGCCTGCTCCATCGGGTCGACGACGTCTTCGCTCTTGGGCCGCCAGGCGTAATAGGCTTCGCCCAGGTCTTGCAGTAATTGCGGTAGCCGCTCGGCGCCGGCGGCCTGCACCTGGAGCAATTGGCCGACCAGATTGCAGGCGGCGGGCTGTCCGTCGAGCAACTGATCGACCAACTGCTGGCGCACGTCCGCAGTGGCAGGATCGACCGCCAGCGCAGGGCCAAAGATGACGTTCTGCCATTGGGCCAGGCGCCGCTGCTGCTCAGCCGCGGCCTGCCCGGCGGCCTGTTCGCTTCGCCGGCGCGAGTCTTCGTCGGCGGCGCGAGAGGAGGCCGTCTGTTGAAACTCGGCCCGCACTTCCTGATGCAGCGCCGCGAGCTGGTTGGCCAACGTGCCGATCGTGTTGTCCATGTTGGCGATCAATTGCCGCTGGGTTTCACCGCTCTCGCCGAGCGTCTGATTGATCGTTTGGACCAGCTGCTGCACGGCGGCGCCGCGTTCTTCTTGAGCCGTGAGCATTTCGATCACTTGTCCGAGAGAGTCTCTGTCACTCAATCTTGCATCGCTCTGCGGCGAACTGGGCGACTCCTCGGCTTGCTTCTCCGACTCCACCTCAATGTCAAGTTCCATGATCTGACGATCCACATCGCTGGCCCGCTGCAATGCTTCGCGCTTTTGGCGCAGCAGCGACTCCCGCTGTTGGGCAAGATCGTCGCCGGAGGTGTCTGCCATGGGGTGCCTTTTCTTCTTCGTTTAACGGCAAGCCGCATCGAATACCCGCACTTTTTTCCAGTTGTCCTTGTTCTCGGCGATAAACTCCAGATGGCGAGGCGATTTCTGGTACTCGTCGTGAGCCGCGCGCGATTCAAAGATGACGTGCAGGGCCACGTCGAAATCGCGGTCGTTCACCTCCCGATCCAAATCGCTGACGGTTCCAACGGCGAAGAACACCGTGCCGGGATGATCGGTCAGATATTTGCGGCAGGCGTCGAGCAGCGTGCCGATGGCCTCCGCGGAATTGTCCTTGAGCGCGAAGAATACGTTGTGGGTGAGCATCTCGCTTTACTTTCCCTTCGCCTCTACGACCGCTTTTCCGGACTTCCCTGCTTTGCCGTTCGACGCGGCCAGTTGCCTTGCCGAAGGGCCGATCAAGGCTTCGATGTCCTTGTCGTCCAGCATTTCCTTTTCGAGCAGGGCCTCGGCCACGGTGTCGAGCTTGTCGCGTTGCTCGATCAACATCAACCGAGCCCGATCGTAGGCCGAATTGAGCAGCTTGGTGATCTCTTCGTCGATCAACTGGGCCGTGTGCTCGCTGAAGTTTCGCGCCTCGTGGATTTCCTTGCCCAAAAACGGCTGTTCCTCGCCCCTGCTGAACGAGACCGGACCGAGCCGCTCGCTCATGCCCCAGTTGGCCACCATCTTGCGAGCCAGGCGGGTCGACTGGGTCAAATCGCTCTCGGCCCCGGCGCTGAATTCGTCGAACACGAGCTTTTCGGCCGCCCGACCGCCGAGCATGAAGATCAGCCGGCTGGTCAGTCGGCTTTCGCCGACGTTAAAGATTTCTTCCTCCGGCAAAAGCTGGGTTACGCCCAGCGCGCGGCCGCGGGGGATGATCGTCACTTTGTGGACACGGTCCGACTCTTCCAACAGCCAGGCCAGCAGGGCGTGGCCCGCCTCGTGATAGGCCGTCATCTCCTTTTCCTTGCCGGTCAACACCTCGTCGCGCTTCGGCCCCATCAGTATCTTGTCGTGGGCGTGCTCGAAATCGTCCATGTCGACCTTGTCTTTATCCTGCCGCGTGGCCCACAAGGCAGACTCGTTGACCAGATTGCGAATGTCGGCGCCGGTCAGCCCGATGGTTGCGCTGGCCAGACGGTCGAGGTCGACGTCGTCCGACAGCAGCACGTCGCGCACGTGGACCTTGAAGATCGCAACGCGGGCCTTGTGACCCGGCCGGTCGATGGTGACGTGGCGATCGAATCGCCCGGGTCGGAGCAGGGCCGGGTCGAGCACGTCGGGCCGATTGGTGGCGGCCAGCACGATCACCGACTGGGTCGGGCTGAAGCCGTCCATTTCGCTCAAGATTTGATTGAGCGTTTGTTCTCGCTCATCGTGTCCGCCGCCCAGCCCGGTGCCGCGATGCCGGCCGACTGCGTCGATTTCGTCGATGAACAAGATCGCGGGCGCGGCGTCCTTGGCGGTTTTGAACATGTCGCGCACGCGGCTGGCCCCCACGCCGACGAACATCTGAATGAACTCTGAGCCGTTGATCGAAAAGAACGGCACGTCCGCCTCGCCGGCCACGGCCCGGGCCAGCAGCGTCTTGCCGGTGCCCGGGGGGCCCATCAGCAGCACGCCCTTGGGCACCCGCCCGCCAAGCCGCTGAAATTTCTTGGGGTCTTTGAGAAATTCGATGATTTCCTGCAGATCCTCCTTAACGCTCTCCATGCCGGCGACGTCGTCGAAGGTGGTCGTCTTCTTGGCTGTATCAAATCGTTTCGCCGGGCTTTTGCTGAAGCTGGAGAGAATGCCGCCGCCCATGAACTGGTCGCGGGCACGTCGAAACATGAACCACAGGCCGAGAAACAACAGCACGGTAATGCCGATGTAAACGAACATCATCGTCACGGCGCTGTCGGTGGGCGTCTTGGCAATGACTTGGACGCCGTGCTTTTTGAGCAGCTCATCGAAATCCTTCCGAACGAACAGATGAAGTTCGACCAGAAACTCGGCCTTCAGCGGTTTGTCGTTTTCGTCCTTGATCTCATCGCCGTCTTGGTCATATTGCAGTTCTTTGGGCAGCACTTCCTTGTCGTCGTCCGTGTCCGATTTTTCTGTGTGGAACTTGCCACGCAGCAGCATTCCTTCGATCTCGACTTCCTTGACGCGCCCGGCTTCGACCTGCTCGATGAAAAACGAATAGCGGATTCTTGAGCGGCTCTTGGAACTGTCGTAGAGCATGAACCAAACCAGCACGGCCGCCCCCGCCAGGAGCAGCAGAAAGAGCGGATTGATCCGAGGGCGCGAAGCGGGACGCTGCTGCCCTGAGCCATCGCCTGGTGTCTGCTGGTCCTGGTTTTCCATCAAGATCCTTTCGGGGCCGCTGAAAAGGCTTGGGCTAAGCCGGCAAGCGGAATTATAGCGGAAAACGCGACGCTTCCCAATGGACGTGTTGCGGGATCACTGGTAGGTCATGCGCGTGCCCTACCCGCCGACGACCGCTGAGAACAATTCGACGTCGAGGGGGTCCAGGCCGGCAGGGAGCGCGTCGGGTGAAATATCGCTGTCCGATTGCACGCGGGACGCCACTTTGCGCAGCGACTCCAACTCGCCGGGGGAATACAGCCGTACCACGTCGACGCCTAGCCCGTCAGAAACTGCTCGTAGCAAGTGCAGGAGCACGGCCTCGCGCGTCAGAACGCGGGCTTGTTGAATCTCCTCGATGCCGAAACCGGCCTCGATCATCCGCCACGTCCAAAAATGACTGGAACGCTTGGGCGGCGGCTCGCGAGACAATTCAACCGCGGGCGGCGAATCTAAAGGCTCCGAAAGATCGGGCGTTTCCGCCGGCTCGGTTGTGGGCACATTGAGGGGCGCCGTGGAGACTTCGGCGATAATTCGCAGCAGGGCCTCGCCGTATCGATCGCACTTGGCCGGGCCGATGCGGTTGATTTCCAGCAACTCGGCGCGCGTTCGCGGGCGATGTTTCGACAATTCGTCGATCGTGGCGTTATGGATCACACAATACGCTGGCACGTTTTCTTGCTGGGCCGTGTCGCGCCGCCAGTTGCGCAGCGTCTCGGGCAGCGAGTCGCCGGAAGCGACATCCACGGGCTGAGCCGCATCCGCTGACGTCTCATTCGGCGCAGCGCTCGCGGGCGCCGCTCCCCGCCGCAGTTTCTCGAACAACCCGGCCGATAACGGCAACGACTCGATGGGCTGTTCTCCCCGCATCGTCGTCTCGCCCAGTTCCGTCAGTTGAATGATCGGGCGAAATTTCTCGTAATCGACCGAATCAATGTGCCCAGCGGTCATTAGCGCGTCGATCAACTCGACCGCCTCGGTCTGTTGCAAGTGCTTCATCAGGCCGTAGGTGCTCAGCCGATTGAGCCGGGTGCGCTCCATTTGCACGGCCGTCGAACCGGTGAGCATTTTGGCGATGGCGTTTTTTCCGAAACCCGCGATCCCGTCGCCGGCAAGCTGCTGCGCGCGGGCAACTCCGCTGAGCACCATCAGCACGGCCCGGCGAATCGCCTCGTCGACCTGCGTGGCTGCCATCTTGGGAGTCGACTTGCGACCGTTGGCGTCGCAGTTATCGCAATTGCCACACTCGCCGCCGTTGGTGTCGCCGAAATATCTCAAAATGGTCAATTGCCGGCATTGGCGGCTGGTGCAAAGCCCGATCATCTGCTCCAGCTTTTCGTACTCCGCGTCGCGATGTTTCTTGAGTGTCTCGAAGTCGATGTCGAGCGCTTCGAACGCCACGGCCGGCCGCCGCACGGTAATCGCCCGACCGCGAAACGGGGGCAGGTACTCCAGCGAAGGAAGCTGACTCAACTCGCGCAGCACGTGGGCCAGCGAGGTGATGTCGATATCGGCGGCCTCGGCCAGTTCGGGCGGCCGAAAGTCGACCAATTCGCCCCGCCGCTCGCCGACCAGCCGCTCGATCGCCTGAAGCACTCGCCGCTTGACCTTGGCCTGCTTCGGCAACAAATCGACCAGGCTGCTCGCGCCGACGCCCGGTGGCATTTCGTCCAGACGCACCGCGGCCGTATTGGCTCCGCGGTCGTGACGATCGAGCGCACGGGCCTTTTCCAGCAGTTTTTCGCACGCGCCGACACCCTCGGACCCGACCGGCAGGCCCAGCTCCTCTTTGATCTGCTGCTGGGTTCGCCGGATCGGGTCTTGGTTTTGATCGATCAGATATTCGTAAACTTGAAGGACGATCTCCCGCTGCGGATAGGCGCTTTCGATGAAAAACTCGTGAATATAACGATCGTTCGACGTGTAAAACAGCCGGCACTGCGAAGGCAGGCCGTCTCGCCCGGCGCGGCCGGCTTCTTGATAGTACGATTCCAAATTGCCCGGCATGTTGTAATGCACGACGAACCGCACGTTGGCCTTGTCGATGCCCATGCCGAAGGCGTTGGTGGCCACGACGATTTCGCTTTGGCCCGACATGAACCGATCCTGGGCCGCCCGGCGATCGTCGTTCATCATGCCGGCATGATACGGCTCGGCCCGACGCCCGCTGCGCGAGCAGATCGTCTTGGCCACGTCTTCGCAGCGTTTGCGCGACGAGGCATAGACGATGCCCGTCCCGGGATTTTCATCGAGGAACGCAATCAACTCGTCGTCTTTGTCGCTCGACCTGCGGGGCCGGCTGACCTGAAGGTGCAGATTGTCTCGCGTGAAGCCGGTGACGAATATCTCCGGCACGTTGAGCCCCAGCAGCTTGACGATGTCGGCCCGCACCGTGGCGGTGGCCGTGGCGGTTAGGGCGATGGTCGGCGGATTGCCCAGCTTACGGCGATATTGCCCCAGCCGGGCGTAATCGGGCCGAAAATCGTGACCCCATTCGCTCACGCAGTGGGCCTCGTCGATCGCCAGCAGCTTGAGCGGGCAAGACTCGATCGCCTCGATAAAGCGCGGGCTGCGAAACCGCTCGGGCACGACGTACATCAACTCGAACTCGCCGGCGACCATCTGCTGCAAGCGGCGTTGCTGCTCATCTCCGCCCAGCGTGCTGTTGATCAGCGAGGCTCGAATGCCCTGGGCCTGAAGCTGATCGACCTGATCCTTCATCAGCGCGATCAGCGGCGAGACCACCAGCGTCAGCCCGCCCAAGGCGATGGCCGGCAGTTGGTAACAGAGGCTCTTGCCGGCGCCGGTCGGCATCACGCACAGACAATCGCGGCCCGACATGATCGTCTCGATCACCTGCCGCTGACCGGGCCGAAATTCGCTGAGGGAAAAACGTCCCAGGCAATCGTCAATATCGCAAGCGGCGTCATCGCAAGTGGCGGTGTTATTTGCGGTGTTATGCTCGGTGGTGGCCATCGACGCGATCCCATCGGCGAAACATCTGTACACTACCCGCGAATCATTATAATCGCGCCGGCGGAGGCATCCAGGGGCCGGAGCCGGATAACGGGCAAAAATTGCCCCCAGCAGCTCGTTGAGGAAGTCTGTAGAAGGCGACTCCTGTCGCCGATCCAACTTAATTTCGGCGACGGGAGTCGCCTCCTACAAGGGCGGCTAAAACAACTCGTCGATCGGCTCGCCCTCGGGCAGCACGGTGTTTGGGCGGCCGGACGGGTCGAGGTATTTGGCCTTGGTGTCGACGCCGAGATGGCGATAGATGGTGGCCAGCATGTCGTGGGGAAGTTTGGGACAGTCTTTCGGGCGTCCGCCCTGTCGATCGGACGAGCCGACGACACGCCCGCCTTGCACGCCGCCGCCAGCCACTGCGGCGGAGAAGACGTATGGCCAATGATCGCGCCCGGCGTTGGCGTTCACCCGCGGCGTGCGGCCGATTTCGCCCCAGGCCAGCACGAGCGTCGAATCGAGCAGGCCGCGCTGCTCTAGGTCTTCGATGAGCGCCGAGTAGGCCCGATCGAAGCGCGGCAAAAATCCACGCCGCTGAGAGTCGAAGCCATGTTTATGGAAGTCCCACCAGCGCAGATCGACGGTGACCAGCCGCACGCCCGCCTCGACCAAGCGTCGGGCCAGCAACATTCGCTGCGCCCAATTCGGCGAGCCGCAGCGCTGTGGATCGCCCGGATCGAAGGCCGGCATCAGGCCGTAACGCTCGCGGATTTTTTTCGGTTCAGCGTCGAGATTGAACGCCGCCCGGGCTGCGCCGCCGGTGACGATATCGAGCGCCTGCTCTTGGAATCGATCGATGGCCGCGGCGTCATTGATGGCCATGTCACTGCGAGCCCCGCGATCGAGCAAACCGAGTAAGCTGCGGCGATCTTTCAATCGCTGGCCGGAAAGCCCCGCGGCGATCTCGAAGTTTGGCACTTTGAACGGCCCCGTCGACGCCGGATCGGCCTTGGTCTCAAACGGATTGTACGCCGCCCCGAGCCACGCCGCACCGGCACCGGGCAACATGCGCGGAATCATCACGTAAGCCGGCAAGCTGGGGTTGATGTGTTGCTGCTGCCTGGCGACGATCGACCCGCAACTCGGCATCACGTTTTCGTCGGCGTTGCGGCCGGCCGGATATCCGGTGAAGCAAATCTGATCGCCGTTGGAATGGCCGACGTTGCCGTCTTCCTTGCGATGATGAAAGCTGCGGACGATGGACCACTTGTCCATGATCTTCGCACACATCGGCTGCAACTCGCTGATCTGAATGCCGGGCACCTTGGTCGAGATCGGCGCGAACTCGCCGCGAATCTCGACTGGCTGATCCGGCTTGGGATCCCACTGATCGTGCTGACTCGGCCCGCCCCGCATCCAAAGAATGATGACTGACTTTTCCTTCGACGTGGCCCGACCCGCACGGGCCGCCGCGGCTTCGGCCTGCAACAACGCCGGCAGCGTCAGCCCGGCGGTGCCCAACATGCCGACCTTCAGCAGCGTGCGGCGATCGAGCCGCATCTGGCGGCGCATTTCCGGACAAACACGGCGTGCGGCGGAAGGGCGGCTCATGGGTCGGTCTCGCAGAGGAACACATTGGCAACCACTTATGTATATATCGGCAGCGCGGTAATTACAAGAGATTCTTTGCCGCAATGCGTGGCAAGTGCCGATGGATGGTAGCTGAATTCGCAAGAATTCAGTCCACACGAAAACTGCTGAATTCTTGCGAATTCAGCTACTGTAAACATGCCAGCAAACACTTAGATGCGGTCGGCTACCTGGGCTCTTTGCGCAGCCCCTGGAACGTCGTCTCGAGCAGATTCTGCACGCCCTGGGTCTGCCGCACGATCAGATAGCCGCTTTTCGGGTCGTAGTGCATGGTGCCGGAACCGCCGGCCGATTGCCAGGTTTGTGGGGCGACGCGGCCCTTGATGTTTTCGATTAGCGGGGCGGCTGCCTCGGCTCCGGGGAGCAGATCGTCGATGCGGTAGAGCTGCACGTCGTAGCGGCTGCGCAGCGCCGCCATGCTGGTGATCTGCACGGTCCGCTCGTCGACGACGCGCAGCGCCAGCCGCAGCCTGGTGAGCATTTCGCCCAGAGCAGCCAGGGTCTGTTGTGCTCGCAGCTTGGCCAGCGTGTCGGGCCAAACACCGACTTTGCCCAGCGCGTGCCAATCGACGACGATCTGTAACTCAGATTTTCGGTTGACGTAGGCGACAATCTCCCGCAGCGGCCTTTGATGAAAGTTAGCCGGCAGCGGAGCGTCCAGCCGATCGGTCGCCCGGGTCATCGGCGTCGTTAGCTCGAAGGCACGCGCGTCGTAGTATTTGTTGCGCGGCTGCAATCGGCGGGCAATGCGGAGCCGTTCCAGGAGGCGAAGAATTTTGTAGTGCGTGGAAAAGCTGTGGGTGACGGTCAACTGCTCGTCGCCGATGACGATTGTGCCGGTCGGCTTTTCGCCGTCCCACGATTGCGGTTCGATCATTTTTTTCAGCAGCTCGGCCAGCGCTCTTCGCGAGGCCGGATCGGTTGCCAAATCGCCGACGAAATGGGGAACGGTCCGCGGCCGGCGATTGGCGGCGGCGTGCGTGACGACGACCTGGCCGCCGCGCAGCACATAATCGAGCTTGAGTGGGGCCAGCGCTTTGCGAAGCACGTCGCCCACCGTCGAGTCCGATGCGGCTACGCTCAGCGGGGTGTCGAGATCCACGCGCAGCTCGGCCAGCGCATCGAGGTCGAGCGTGATCGACACGGTGCTCAGGTCGGTGAGGAATTCGAGAAACTCGCGCAGACCGATCCGCGGCAAATTGATTTGCGGAATTTTGTCGGCCAGTCGCGCCTCGACGTCGATCGGATTGGCCGGCGGCGTTGGTGGCGATTCGATCACCGGCTCTTCGGTTTCGTTTGGTGACGACGGGTCGGGCGGCTCCACCGGATTCTCATCAGGCCGTGGGTCGGGGTTCACCGGCGGCGGCTCGGCCGGGCCTTCCGTCGGCATGGGCGTTACCTCCGGCGGATCGACGGGACTCGGCGGGCCGATGGTGTTCGGCGGATCAACTGGCGCGGGCGGATCGAATTCGGTCGGATGATCGTCTGGCTTCTTCTCGGCGGTCGCGGCGGGCGAAGCTTCGGGCTCACCCTGGGACGAATCGCCATTCTGCTCGGCGGACGTTTGCGACTCCTTCGGCGGGTCGTCGCCCTCGGAAAAGGCAAAGATCGCCAAGCCCGTGACAAGCGCCAACAACCCAACCGCGCAGCCGCCCAGCAGAATGCGCTTTCTCCACTGCTGCTCGACCGGCGAGGCCCACGCCGCATTGGGCGATGGCGGCTCGCTGGCGGCACCCTCAAGCGGCGGCGCGGTCGGACGCAGCAGGGGCGGCGGCAGAGGATCGTCCGGCGTTCCACCGGCCAACAAACTGTCGAAATCGTCGACGGTCTCTGCCTGGCCCGCCGCAATCTCCCCCTGCTCCGCTTCGCTTTCCGCCCACTGCGTTTGATCGCCGGCGCCAACACTGCCGGCCGGCGTATCGCCCGTACCTGCCTGCCAATCTGGCGGCGGCGCAATCTCGACCATGCTACCGCAACCCGGGCAGGCGAGAATTTGGCCGATCGCGTCGGCATGGTTCACCTTCAGCCGACGACGGCAGGTGATACATTCAACGGAAAACAGGGTCAAGGTGTCGCGTCCTTAAAGTGCAAGCAAAGTTTTCGGGGTCGGGGGGATTGGGGTGGGCTGACGAAAATGCTTCTGGGGTGTTTTTCTTGCTAACCGGGCGGGGCGGAGGCGAATTCTTGGTAGGCAGTGACTCGCTTGGAAGTCACGGTTGTACCTAATTCCTTACTCAGCCATT
>JADFKK010000428.1 GCA_022564995.1 Planctomycetota bacterium
AGCAGATCGGTGTTGGCCAAAGGCAGCAGATATTGTTCGACGTGCTCGCGTCCGGTCGTCAGCGCGTCATCGCCCGGCGGCTGCCAATTTGCGTTTTGGGCCTCGATGGCAGCGATGCCTAGCGGCGAGCGATTCATGCCCGAGGGGCTGAACAGCCGCACGTGCGACCAGCGGAGCATGTTTTCCGCGATGCGGCCACGCTCGTAGACGGTCACATCGTAGCCGAGAAACCGGCCATATAACGCGGCTTCCAGCCCGACGGGGCCAGCCCCCAAAACCGCTATCCTTTCGGGTGGATCAACATTCATTCGTTCTTGCCAATTTCGCCTGGGTACAGCTTTCTGTGGCACCGTCCGTCTTTTCCAATTGGCGGAATTGTAACGCCAATGGCCGGGCCAGGGCAGGCGGTTTCGTCAGAAGCCCCCGTTTTATGGGTTTTTTTCCGGCGCGACGCCGAATATCCGTAAGCTAGGGTTGGCATATAAACTGCGATTTGCGCATCGCAGCTTGTGAACTGACCGAAGACGAGGCGCCGCGATCTCATTCGCGGCCCGAAACACGCAGGGCGATAGACAGAGCATGTCAACCAAGAACATAAGAGTACTGGTGGTGGATGATTCGGCGCTGATTCGCGAGATCATCACCGACAACATTGAGGCCGCTCCCGGGTTGGAAGTAGCCGGGACGGCTTGCGACGGCCGGCGCGCGCTGCGGATTCTCGACGAAGCACGGCCCGACGTGATCACGCTCGACGTGCAGATGCCGGGCATGAATGGCCTGGAAACGCTCGACGTCATCCTAGATCGCGATCCCGTTCCGGTGATCATGGTCAGCGCGCTAACTCAGATGGGCGCCAACACAACGCTCGAAGCGTTGGACCGTGGAGCGCTGGACTACGTCGCCAAGCCCGAGATGGGATCGCAGCTTGATGAGGCGCTCAATGTCGAGTTAATCCGCAAAATTCGTGCCATGGCCGGCACCGACGTCCGCCGCATGTTGCGAGTCCGCAAGGAACGGGCCGAGCGGGTTCGCCAGCGGACGGCGGAGCAGCAGCAAGAAGCGGGGCAAGCTACCCAAGTCGCTAGCGATCCAGGTTATGACCTGACCGATAAGTGCATCGCCCTCGGTATTTCCACGGGTGGCCCCCCGGCGCTGAGCCTGCTGTTCGAGAGTCTTCAGCCGCCGCTTCCTCCGATCGTTATCGTGCAACACATGCCGCCGAACTTCACGAAATCGTTCGCCTGGCGACTCAATAGCTGTTCGCCCTTGGAGATCAGGGAAGCGGCGACCGGAGACATTCTCCAGCCCAACCACGTTTATCTGGCCCCGGGCGGAAAACATCTACATTTGCGACGTGCCGAGGGTGAAGTTCGCGTTCGCGTTCGCGACGGTGACCCGGTCAGCGGACACAGACCATCGGTCGACGTGATGATGAACGACGCGGCGGACATCTTCGGCGATCGCTGTTTGGGCATTATCATGACCGGCATGGGACGCGACGGCAGCGACGGCTGCGGCGCGATCCGCGACGCCGGCGGCTACACGATGGGTCAAGACGAAGCCACCAGCGACGTCTACGGCATGAACAAAGTGGCCCATGTCGAAGGCAATATCGACCGCCAGTTCTCGCTCGACGACGCCGCCTTCGAGATCCGCCGCCAAATGCAACGACTGTGGAGCAAAGAGACGGCAACGGCCCGCTAACCCGGATTATTCATCAGCCGCGGGGCGTTAGCCCCCGGTTCTTGCCGCGGAACCGTGGGCTAACGCCCAGCGGCTCATCCCAAGATTAAGCCTTGTAGACGCGCTAGTCCAACCAACTCAAGCTACCGTTTTCTGGTTTCGAGGATGTATTTGAGCAAGTCATCGAACTGACCGCGATCCTTCAATTGCTTGGCCAGGCCATCCGGCATCACCGAAGTTCTCGACTCTACGATATCTTCAATATCCTTCTTCGCGATCTTGATCAATTCCTTCTGGCCTAGATTTCGCAGCACGATTTCGTCTTTGGTCTCGGAGACGCGCAAGCCCGTGATCTGTTTGCCCTCTACGGTGAGCACGTTCACCTGTGCGAAGGATTTTTCGATCAACTTGGACGGGCGCAACAAGGAATCGACCAGTTGCTCGTGCGTCAACGTGCTCTTGAGATCGGCCAGTTTGGGTCCAAGCTGAACTGCGCCCTTGGGTGGATCGTGGCATACGTAACAGGTCGTGGCCGAACTGTAAAACAATGCCTTGCCTCTGGCTGCATCGCCGTTTTTGATGGCGGCTTTGGCAAGTTCAGCGGGAGCAGCAGCGAGTAGTTTTTCTTCGAGAGCCGCATTCGAGAAACCCGACTTGACTCCTAGTTTCGCCAGCGCGAGCCCTGCTTCGAGCGGATGCGCCTCGAGCAACTCTGCCGGCTTCCAGAAAATCGTGCGATCGATATTGGCCAAGCGCACCCTCTTCACGGTCGCGGGGCTTACGACCGACGCCTGATTGCCCCAGGTATTGCGTACGAAGGTCAGAACGGCGGCGATTTCCTTGTCGTTGAGCAGCGAACCGAACGCCGTCATCGGGGGCACGCCCCGGGAAGGATCATACGTCCTGCCACCGACTTCCATTTTACCCCAGAGGCCGTGTAGCGTCGCTTTGATCAGGCGTTCTTCGCTACCGACGATCCAGGGGCTGCCCATCAACGGCGGATAGACGTTCCCCAGCCCTTGGCCGGTCGGCTGATGGCACGTCATGCAATGGGCGTCGCGAGCGAAAACTTCGGCACCCAACATGTAGACCTTCACGTCGCCCGCGCTGAGATGTTTTGGCGGGTCGAACTTCACGATCGGAACATCCGGCGGGGCGACAAAGTCGCGGGGGGTCGTGGCGTCGACATTGTGCCAGAAATGCCCGACCGTGCTGGCCGCCATCGCTGCGTGCGGCACTTTCGAATCCAGCAGTTTTTTTAACAATTTTTCATCTCGCACGTTGTGCTGCTGATGCATCCACAGCGCTTCGAGCAAGTGGTGGGCTTCCAATTCGTCGTCGGGATCAAAACCCTTCATCCACTGGCGCGTCGCCGCGATCACCTCCGACGATTTGCGACCACTCAACTCGATGCGTGTGCGATGGCGAACCCCGTCAACCGGATGCTTTAGATTTTCCAGCAGCGCCTCGATCGGCTGGCCATGAATCTTGACCGGCTTCTGCAGCGGACGTCCCTTCATAGTCAGACGAAGAATGCGGCCATGGTAGTGGTCGCGATTCGGGTCGCGAATGTTGTGCTGCATGTGGCCGATGATCACGTTGTGCCAATCCGCCACGTACAACGCTCCGTCCGCGCCGATCACCGCGTCGGTCGGGCGGAAGTTTCTGTCCGAACTGTTCAGCAGTTCTTTGCCCGGCGTTCCCCAGACCTCACCGAGCTTCCGTTTTTTGCCGTCTCCGTCCAAATCGAGACTGTACGCCTTGATGCCCAGGAATCCGATGGTGTTGCAGATCAGGAAATTGCCCTGCATCTCTTTCGGGAAATGTCCGGAAGAAAGAATGGCGTTGGCCGCGACCGGCCGGAATTGCATTTTCAGCAACGTGTGCATCCTGAAGCCTTTGCCCGATGGACGGACCTGGTACGAGCGTCCGCCGGTGCCGTCGTTGGCGTAGCAATAGCCCCAATAGTCGAAGCAGGTTCCGTGCGGGTTGGGCGAGTTTCCGGCGTGCGGAGTGATCGTAAAGGTGCGGGGATCGAAACGATACATTCCCGAACTGCCGACGTTGACGTTCTTGTTCCAGGGCGTTTCGTGGTTGTGGACCAGGAAAATACCGCTTTGCCAGTAGATGCCTCCGTCGGGACCGTAGACCAGATTGTTCGCCGCATGGTGCGTGTCGGATGTGCCCAGGCCCTGCAAGAGAATTTGACGCACGTCGGCTTTGTCATCGCCGTCGGTGTCCTTGAGAAACACCAGATTGGGCCCCGAGGTGACGATCACGCCGCCGCCCCAAAACTCGAAGCCCAGCGGGTTGTTGATGTGCGCGAAGATAATACGCTTATCCGCTTTGCCGTCTCCGTCCGTATCCTCAAAGATCATCAGGCTGTCGTTCATCTTCTTACCCGGCTCCCACTTCGGGTAAGTATTCCAGGATGCGACCCACAGACGCCCCTTGGCATCAACCTGCATCTGCACCGGGTTGGCCAAATCCGGAAACATTTCTTCCGAAGCAAAGACGTTCAGCTCAAAGCCTTCCGGAACCTTGATCTTCGCGGCGCTATCTAGCGGGCTCAGATATTTGATGTTTCCTTCTTTCTGCTTATTGGAGCTTTTGCTTCCGCCGCCGACGTTCGAGATGACCTTGATCGGCTTCGGCACATTGCCGTCGCTGATTGTGAATGGCCGACCGGCCGCCGTAGCCCAGATCGCCCTGTCGCGATTAGCCGTCATGACGTCGAGCATGATCAGCTCGTGCCTGAGGACATCGGCGTTGCTCTGGCCGTTCACAAAGCGAAGGCCGGAGCGCCCTCCCCAGACATCGTTTCCGTCCGTCGCGTGGTAACGACTGTGCCAGTGCCAGTT
>JADFKK010000147.1 GCA_022564995.1 Planctomycetota bacterium
GGAAAGCGCCGGGATAAACCGGCTTGGGATTGGGAATGAAAGAGTCCTACAGAGAAGGCTTAGCCAGTCGCTCTGGCCTCGAACCGTACGCTGGTGATGGTAACGTCGCGGGTGTAGCATCGGCAAGGGGAAACGCAGAGTGAGCCATTGAGCTCCCCCTGTTTCCGGCAACAACGGCAAAACTTCCGTGTGCCGATCTTGTCCTGACAGGGAGAAGGCAACATCGTCGAGGCCGCTACATGGCGAGGCATCGACGGACGCGGCGGAGTCTGTGGAGGAAAGGGGATCACCCAAGGGAAATGTCGCTCGTCACGATCTTGCACCGGACACAGCGCCGGGAATTGTAAGGCCGCGCGGCGTGCGGCTACGGCAGGTAGAGATGATATTGTATCTTGACCGTTGTACCCAACGGAGGAGCCGTATGAGGTAATGCTTCACATACGGATCTGTGCGGGGGGCCGCCGGCAACGGCGGTCCCTACCGCGATCCGGGATTAGTGATTAGTGTGTTGGCGTTCGACGCCGGGTGACACGGCTCACCTTGTCCAGCGGCGCCGCCCGCCGGTAATCTTGGCCGACACGTTGCCAGTTTGCCGCCTGCGGTCGTATACTGCATCTAGTTGCAGTCCGCCCGCCGCGGGCGAGGCTCGGCAGGATCCCCCACGACAATCGACCCATGTCCGAATCCGATTCAACCATTCTCCCGCCGTCATCGTCGGATTCGCCCTCTTCGCCGGAGCCGCGGGACGAGGTCGACCTTTCCGGCCGGCAGTTGGGCGATTTCCGCCTGCTCCGCCGCTTAGGGCGTGGGGCCATGGCGCAGGTCTATCTGGCCGAGCAGGCCTCGCTCGGACGTCAGGTGGCCCTGAAGATTCTCAAGCGAGATCTGGCCGGCGATGAAACCTACGTCCAGCGATTTCATCACGAGGCCCGCGCGGCCGCCTCGCTGACCCACGCCAACATCGTGCAGATTTTCGAGGTTGGCTGCGTCGACGGGGTCCACTACATCGCGCAGGAATACGTCCAGGGGCAGAATCTCGCCCAAGTCATCGCCCGCAACGGCCCGCCCGACGTGAAGCTGGCCGTGACAATCATGCGCCAGGCTGCCTCGGCGCTGCACAAATCGGCCGAGCACGGCATCATTCACCGAGACATCAAGCCCGAAAACATCATGCTCACCCCCGACGGCCTGGTGAAGGTGGCCGACTTCGGCCTGGCGCGGATCACCCGAGACGAGGCGGCGCCGAACCTCACACAAATCGGCATGACGATGGGCACGCCGCTGTACATGAGTCCCGAGCAGATCGAGGGCAAATCGCTCGATTCCCGCAGCGACATCTATTCGCTCGGCGTGACCTGCTTTCACATGCTCACCGGCCAAACGCCCTTTCGGGGCGAAACGGCCCTCAGCGTCGCGGTGCAGCATCTCAACGAGCCGCCGCAGCGGTTGGAAAATCTGCGGTCCGATCTGCCCGACGGGCTGTGTCGCATCGTCCACCAGATGCTCGAAAAGAATCCGGACGACCGTTATCAAACCGCCCGGCAGTTAATCCTGGACCTACGCGCGCTGCAAATCCCCGGCGGCGGTGGCGACGACGAGTGTCCCGACGATCTCGAACAGTGGACGACGCACGAAATGCAGGCCCTCGTCGATCAGCGCACCGCCGCCACTCAGCAGCTCGACGCGCTGATGAAATCGGCCACCGCGCAGAAAGCATCGCGCCCCGGGCTGCTGCTCATCGCCGGCTGCCTCGTCGCCGCGCTACTGACCGGCGCGGCCATCGCCTGGTCGCTCCGCGAGCCGCCGCTGCTGGCCGACGCCGACCCGGCCGCGCTGACGGTGGCCAAGAAGGAAACCGTCGAGCGGCAGATTTTCTACGCCTCGATGCTGGGAACCGAGGCGGGCTGGCTGGCCGTTGAGAAGCATTTTCCCGATGAAACCGACGCCGTGATTCGAGCCAAGCAGGAGCGGGCACAAATCTATCTGAGCCAGGACCAGTTTGAACCGGCCCTGGAGATATTCGACGAGATGGCCGCCCACGAAGACGAAAGTCGGCGGGCCTTCGGGTTGGCGGGCCAGGCCGTCGTATATCATATGCAGGAGAATCGTGAGGCGTTTGTCTTTCGGCTTGAAGAATTGGAGAAGATGGCCGGAGACAGTCTCGATCCACAACAGCTCAAGGAAAAGCTCGGTCTCGATCCGCGGATGATCGAGCTCATCCACGGCGTGATTAAAAAGCATCAACGAGACATGGACGAGGAACTTGCCGCAAAGTGGAAAAACTGGCAAGAAAGCCGCTTCTCCGACGACACGGCCTCGCCCGACGCCGGTTGACGCCCGGCCCCATCGGCATTAACCTATCAGCCAACCTGCCGCGTCCGTCCATAGCGACCACCCGCCCCCTTCGTCTAGTGGCCCAGGACATCGGATTCTCAGTCCGAAGACAGGGGTTCGACTCCCCTAGGGGGTATTGATCAGAAAGCAAAGCCCCGCAAGAGTTTACGGCGACTCGGGCGGGGCTTTTTCGTGCGCGGATTTGGTTAAGGCTCCGTACGCACTTCATGTACCACGTGTCGATTCAGCGGCTTGGCGGATCGTCGCCGGCGGGTAGAATGACGACGGGGGGCCGACACGCCTGCCGGTAATGGTTGATGGCAGTCGGGTAGCAGCGGCTCGGCGGATGGTTCGGTTTTTGACCATGAGACGGCCGAGCAGAATGTGGGTCTGATCGTCGAAACTCAATGTCAGGCTGAATCCGTACACTAGGAGTCATCATGTTACGACTTTCGATCTTCTGTATTTGGTTTTTTCTGCTGGCTAGTCTCGTCTCGGCTCGAACTTGGACGTCGAGTTCTGGAACTTACCGCGTCGAGGCGGACTTCGTTGAGCTCAAGGGCGGCAAGGTCGTGCTCAAGAAGAAAGACGGCAAGACGATTTCCGTACCGCTGGGGAAGTTGAGCAAGGCGGACCGGGCGTTTGTCGCCAAGCAGACAGCCAAGAAGCCGGCCGGCAAGGTCAAACGCCCGAGCAAGAAATCCGCCGAAAAGAAGCAGCCCAAGATACACGGCGGCGAGGCGGCGATTCGTAAAGGATTGGCCAAGACCACTCCCCTGGAATTGCTCGAGACGCCGCTGAGCGAGGCGATCGCCTTCTTGCGCGATGTTACCCGTACTGAGATCGTGTTGGATCACCAGGCTTTGGAGGACGCCGGCATCAGCGCCGACGCGCCGGTTAGCGCTAACAAGAAACGTGTCACGCTCCGCGAGGCGCTCGACCTGATCTTAAAACCGCTCAAGCTGACGTGGGACGTGAAGCATGAGGTGATCCTCGTAACGACCGAGGAGCAGCACGAGAACAACCTGTTGGCTGTCGTCTATCAGGTCGCGCCCAAGTCCGACGTTGAAGCGCTCCTTGAAAATATTGAAACGACCGTAGCGCCCAAGAGTTGGGACGCGGCCGGCGGTCCGGCAGTGATCGTCGACTTTGGCCGGGCATTGGTCGTAAGCCAGACTCGCGAGGTTCACCGACAGATCGCGAAAACATACGGCAAGCACCTGCGCCCGCTGCCCCGAACGCCCGTGACGATTCCCCATCGTGAGTTGAAGCAGGAGGCGAAACTTCAGTTCAAAGACAAATCACTTCAGAAGGTGCTCGACGAGTTGAAAAAGAGATACAAGCTGGCGATCGACCTTGACAAGAAGGCGCTTGAAGAGATCGGGATCGGCGCCGATACTTCCGTCACTTTTGACGTCGAGGGCGTCAGCCTGCGATCCGCTCTCGATCTGATGCTGATGCAAATTGATACGTCCTTGACGTGGACGCTCAACAAGCAGCGCGTGATCATTACGACGCGGGAGGCCGCGGAGAAGAAGCTGATTCCGAGTATCTACAATGTGCGAGATCTGTCGTTTCGTGGCGACCTCGAACCGCTCATGGAGGTGCTTCTTGCGTCCGTTGCACCAGACAGTTGGGATGAAAACGGCGGGCCCGCTGCTCTCGGCACCGGCCCGGCGGCCGGAACGCTTGCCATCGCACAGACCGTGCAGGTCCATCTTGAGATCGACCGGCTCCTCAGGGATCTGCGGAAGCTTGGCAAATAGCACGCACGAAGCACACCATCATGACTGACAAATCTCACGAGCGATATCTTGCCGTTAAGGCGGTGATGATGCCGCGCGATACGAATTCGCACGGCACCATCTTCGGCGGCGTGCTGCTCAGCCACATCGATCTGGCGGGAGCGGTCGGCGCCCGACATGCGATTCGCAGCGAGGGTTGGCCCGACGTGCCGATGGTCACCGTGGCGATGAAGAGCGTGGCGTTTCACCAGCCGGTTCACGTCGGCGAGGCGGTGAGTTTCTGGACGGATCTACTCCGCGTCGGACGCACGTCGATCACCATGCAGGTCACGGTCGAGGCCGATCGCGACGACGAGCCGGTAAAACTCACCGAGGCCGAGGTGACCTACGTGGCGGTTGAGTTACAAGACGGAAAGCGACGGCCCGTGCCGATCCGCGGCAACCAAACGTAGGTCATGCTCCGCATGACGAAGGCCGCGTCAAGTCCAGCGATTGGTTATCCGTAATCAATGGAAGCGTTGGCGAGCAGTCGTTTGTATCTGATACTCCCCACGATCAAAGCGGGGATAAAGATCGGAAACACTAACAACCCAACTCCAAGCGTCGCTCTGATGAACGTAGCAACCGCTGGATGTGAGGCCGGCTTGTAAATAAACGTCATAAATAACAGACACCCGAACATCGCGACGAAGTACACGAGTTTAAGGGACTCTTGAAGGTTATTCTTTCCGTCAAGTAACATTGAGATAATCACAATTAAAACCGCCGCCAGTGCAGCAATCTTCAGAATCTTATAGACACGGCCGCCACTGGACGCGAAATACTTCATGAACTGGTCCCCGCCACTGGGTTCAAAAAGCGACAACAAGGGATATCTGACAATGACATAGAAACTGACGCAGAGTGAGATACCGGCAATTAGGTAGATGGTTACGCCCACCACAACTTGAGCATTCTGAGGCAGGGGGATTATGCCGACTTGCGATATCATCAACGCAAATGCAAGAGCCATGCTTCTCTGAGAGAAACGATAAGACAACGGGTAGTTTCGAAATTCCATGATGGCAAACACAGCCCAAGGGAAAACGAACCGAATAACGACCAGCATCACCGGGTTGCCGCCAGCGACGTTGATATCAAATTCGACCCAGCCGGCAACTCCGGTGCGTGCGATTGTTCAAGGAAGCCGCTGCGCGGCAGGGTGTCAAGCGTTGGTCAACGGCAACGGAAGTGGTAACATATCTGTGCAGTTTTGTCAGTGTCTTGGCAACCAGAATTGAATCGGGAGACGGTCAAATGTCGATTGCGGAGAAAGCGAAGGAAGTATACGAAAGCGAGTTCAAGGCCCGTTTGGAAGCGGAACATCGCGACGAATTTGTTGCGATCGAACCCGTGTCGAAGTCGTTTTTTCTCGGCGAAACATTTATTGACGCGGCTCTTGCGGCAAAAGAAGCGCATCCCGACCGAACGTCATTCGTGATTCGTATCGGCCATGACGCGGCCTTTCACATCGGGGCAGGTGCATCGTGATTGGAACCGTGGATGAAAAAGGCCGAGCGTTACTGAACATTTCCATCAGCGATCAATTGAATGGCGCCTACACGTCAGTGACGACATGGGTCGATACGGCGTTCGACGGTCATTCGTTTGTTTTGTCGATTGGTTCGGAAATCGAATCCGACTTCAAGTCATCGCCAACGAGGGCCGGTTTCCGTTGCTGGGCACCGGCTTGCTAGAGCAACGCGTATTGCACATTGACTACGCGAAGAGGGAACTGAGCTTAGATGGATCCGACGAACAACCAAGCTAACCTGCCCGGCAGGTTGAGCGCCTTGTTAGGCGGCTTAGCTATAGTTTCAGAATCAACGGAGTGACGGTGCCATAGTCGTCGTGGCCAACTACCGTTACAGGTACAGTTGGCTGTGGATCGCCAAGGGCTTGCCAGACGGCTTGTACCCATTCGGCGGCGCAGTCGACGACGATGTCGTTAACTTCAAAGCTCTCGGCGCCGGGTTCCATTAACGGCACCGGCGGTTCCAGCCCCTTCTCCGTGTGGCGTACGCAAAAGAGGTCGGCCCACTCGTCGATTGCTTTGTTTAGTACGTAGAGATCGGGGCCATCGAGACCGACTCGAACGGAGAAAGTACCCTCGCCGTCTTGGTCAGGGAAAACCTCGATATCGATGCCTCGTGTCTTGGCGGGTAGGTTTCGTAGTACGCCCGTAAGTTGGCGTACAGCAGGTTCGAGATGCGCCGAAAGCACCTGCGACAGAATCGTCCGGTACTCAAGCTCGTCCATGGATAGCCGCCTAACAAGAATCCTACAACTCTGGGCCGCACAGGGCTTAACAGAGGCAAAGTATGA
The DNA here is from genome assembly GCA_022564995.1 of Planctomycetota bacterium. Classification (GTDB taxonomy): domain Bacteria; phylum Planctomycetota; class Planctomycetia; order Pirellulales; family JADFKK01; genus JADFKK01. The sequence continues at coordinate 6,444 of JADFKK010000147.1, forward strand.
TTAGTATTCATCCCGCGTCGTGTAACGGCTGATGAAAGCCTAGCCGCGGCAGCATCCTACCGCTGATCTCTCGGGATTTCAACCAGTCGCAAAGACGGGGTTGCGCCGCACGAGTGAACTGATTGCCCGCGATACATGGCGCCTACGTCAACCGCGACGAGCCCATCAGATACCGATCGCACTCGCGGGCGGCGAGGCGGCCTTCTTTGATGGCCCAGACGACTAGGCTTTGGCCGCGGCGGCAGTCGCCGGCGGCGAAGACGCCGTCGATGTTGGTGGCGTGGCGGCCGAAGTCGGCTTTGAAGTTGCTGCGGGGATCGCAATCGAGGCCGAGCTTCTCGGCCAACGTGTCTTCGGGGCCGAGGAAGCCCATGGCCAGCAGGACCAGATCGGCGGTCCACAGCTTTTCGGTTTCGGGTAGTTCAGTCATCTCGAACTTGCCGTTGTTGTTGGTCCATTCGACCTGCACAGTTTTTACGCCGGCGACTTTGCCGGTTCCATCATCTACAAATTCCTTGCTGAGGATGGCGAACTCGCGGGGGTCTTTGCCGAATTTGGCTTCGACTTCGGCGTGCCCGTAATCAATGCGATAAATCCTTGGCCATTGCGGCCAGGGATTGTTGTCGGCTCGCTCGGCCGGTGGCTCGCTCAGCAGTTCGAAGTTGATCAGGCTCTTGCAGCCATGCCGCACGGAGGTGCCGATGCAGTCGGTGCCCGTGTCGCCGCCGCCGATGACAATGACGTCTTTGTCTTTGGCGGAGATGTATTGGCCGTCCTGGAGATTCGAGTCGAGCAGGCTCTTGGTGTTCTTGAGCAAGAACTCCATGGCGAAATGAACGCCGCTCAGCTCGCGCCCGGGAATCGGCAGATCGCGCGGCCGGGTGGCCCCGCAGCAGAGCACGATCGCGTCGCTGTTTTCTTGTAGTTCGTGAATGTCGACGTTCACCCCGACGTGGGCGTTCGTGACAAACTCAACGCCTTCGGCCCGCAGAATATCGACCCGCCGATCGACGGTGTTCTTGTCGAGCTTCATGTTGGGGATGCCGTACATCAGCAGCCCGCCGACGCGGTCGTCGCGTTCGTAGACCGTGATGTTGTGGCCGGCCATGTTAAGCTGCTGCGCCACCGCCAGCCCGGCCGGCCCGGAACCGATCACCGCCACTTTTTTTCCGGTTCGTTTCTCCGGCGGCTGCGGCACGATCCAGCCTTCCTCGAAGCCACGATCGACGATGGCGTTTTCGATGTTTTTGATCGTCACGGCCGGGTCGATAATGCCCAACACGCAGGCACCTTCGCACGGCGCGGGACAAACGCGGCCGGTGAACTCGGGAAAGTTGTTGGTCTTGTGCAGCCGGTCGAGCGCCTCGCGCCAACGGCCGCGATAGACCAAATCGTTCCACTCGGGAATCAGATTATCGACCGGGCAGCCGGTCTCCGATTGGCAAAACGGCACACCGCAGTCCATGCAGCGGGCACCCTGCGTGCGCAGATGTTGCTCGGGAACCTCTTCGAGAAACTCGTAATAATCGTTGATCCGCAGCAGCGGCTCTCGATAGGGAACCGTCTCGCGCGGGAATTCCTTGAACCCGGTGGGCTTACCCATCGCTATTCACTCCATGAACGACTGCTTCTGATTCTTCGTCGTGCGCGGCCCGTTCGGCCAGCACGCGTTTGTAATCGACCGGCATCACCTTGACGAACTTCTCGGCGATGGCGGGCCATTCGGCGAGGACGTGTTCGGCCACGGTCGAGCCGGTATGTTTGTGGTGCAATTCGATCAAGCTGCGAACCTCGATCAGATCCTTCTCGTGCTCCAGGGTTTCCAACTCGACCATCCCGAGGTTGCAGTTCTGACGGAAATCGCCGGTGACGTCCCAGACATAGGCCACGCCGCCGCTCATGCCGGCCGCAAAGTTACGGCCGGTCGGTCCGAGAATCACCACCCGACCGCCGGTCATGTATTCGCAGCCGTGATCGCCGATGCCCTCGATGACTGCTAGCGCGCCGGAGTTACGAACGCAAAATCGCTCGGCCGCCCGGCCGCGGAACAACGCCCTGCCGGACGTGGCGCCGTACAGCACGACGTTACCGATCAGGATGCTGTCTTCCGGCACGAAACTGCTTTCCTTCGGCGGATAGATGGTGATGTTTCCGCCGGAGAGTCCCTTGCCGACGTAATCGTTGGCGTCGCCTTCCAGTTCCAACGAAACGCCCCTGGCCAAGAAGGCCCCGAAGCTCTGCCCGGCCGAACCGGCGAGCTTGATCTTGATCGTATCTTCCGGCAGGCCATGCTCGCCGTGTCGCTTGGCGATTTCGTGGCTGAGCGTTGCCCCGACCGTGCGGTTCGTGTTGACGATCGGCAGGTCGATCTCGACCGGCTCGGCGTTCTCCAGCGCCGTTCGGGCCAGTTCGATCAGCTTGTTATCGAGCGATTTTTCCAGCCCGTGATCCTGCTCCTTGATGCAGAACACCTGCACGCCTTCGTGCGGCTTTTCGGCCGGGGCGAGGATCGGCGTGAGGTCCAGCCCGTCGGCCTTCCAGTGGTCGATCGCCTCGCGGGGTTCCAGCAAGTCGGTTCGGCCGATCAACTCGTTGATCGTGCGAATGCCGAGCTCGGCCATGATCTCGCGGGCCTCTTCGGCCACCATGAACAGATAATTGACGACATGCTCCGGCTTGCCCTTGAATTTCTTGCGCAGCTCGGGGTCTTGGGTGGCGATGCCGACCGGGCAGGTGTTCAGATGACACTTGCGCATCATGATGCAGCCGAGCGTAATCAGCGGGCCGGTGCTGAAGCCCATCTCTTCGGCGCCGAGGATGGCGGCGATCACCACGTCGCGGCCGGTCTTCAGTCCGCCGTCGGTTTGCAGAACGACGCGGGATCGCAGGTCGTTCATCACCAGCGTTTGGTGCGTCTCGGCGATGCCCAATTCCCAGGGCAACCCGGCGTGTTTGATGCTGGTGAGCGGCGAAGCGCCCGTGCCGCCGCCGTCGCCGGAGATCAGGATGTGGTCGGCGTGTGCCTTGACCACCCCGGCGGCAATTGTGCCGACGCCGACTTCGGAAACCAGCTTGACGCTGATCCGCGCCGAGGGGTTCGCGTTTTTCAGGTCGTAGATCAACTGAGCCAAATCTTCGATCGAGTAAATGTCGTGATGCGGCGGCGGGCTGATCAGGCCCACGCCGGGCGTCGAGTGTCGAATACGGGCGATCCGCTCGTCGACCTTGCGGCCGGGCAGCTCGCCGCCCTCGCCCGGCTTGGCTCCTTGGGCGATTTTGATCTGCAATTCGTCGGCATTGGTCAGATACCAATTCGTCACGCCGAATCGGCCCGAGGCCACCTGCTTGATCGCCGACCGCTTGCTGTCTCCGTTCGCCAGCGTGTTGAATCGCTCGCTGTCCTCGCCGCCTTCGCCCGTGTTGCTCTTTCCGCCGATGCGGTTCATGGCCACGGCCAGCGTCTCGTGTGCTTCGGCCGAGATCGAGCCGAAGCTCATCGCCCCGGTGCAGAATCGCTTGACGATCTCCTTGGCCGGTTCGACTTCATCGAGCGGGACCGCATTGCCGGTTTCTTGGAACTGCAGCAGCCCGCGAAGCATGCACTTGCGATGGGCGTCTTCGTTGGAGTGCTGGGCGAAGCGGCGATAGGCCTCCGCGTCGTTCGTGCGGGCGGCCACTTGCACGTTGACAATCGCGGTCGGTTCCCAGCCGTGTCGTTCGCCGCCGGTCCGCCAGTGGAATTCGCCCGGGTTGGGCAGCGCCGGCAATTGCCCGTTGCCACCGGGCGGATAGCCGATTTCGTGCCGCCGCAAGCCCTCTTCGGCAAGCACCTTGAAGTCGACGCCTTGAATGCGGCTGGCCGTGCCGGTGAAGCAGCGCGCGACCACTTCGTCTCGCAGCCCGACCGCCTCGAAAATTTGGGCTCCCTTGTAACTTTGCAGCGTCGAGATGCCCATCTTGGCCATCACCTTGAGCATGCCCTTGGCCACGCCCTGGCGATAGGCCGGCACGATCGCGTCGTCGTCGTCGAACTCCGCATCGAGCAACCCGTCGCGACGGGCCTGCCACAACGACTCGAACGCCAGATACGGATTGATCGCGTCGGCCCCAAAGCCGATCAGCAGGCAGTGATGATGCACCTCGCGGGCCTCGCCCGTTTCGACCACGATGCCGATCCGCGTTCGCTTCGTCTGGCGGATCAGATGATGATGCACGGCGCCGGTGGCCAACAGGGCGCTGATCGCCGCGCGCTGGGGGCCAATCTCTCGATCAGTAAGCACGACCAGGCTGTATCCTTGGTCGATCGCCTGTTCGGCTTCCGCACAGATGCGGTCGAGCGCCGCGGTTATGCCTTCCGGCCCATCGCTCGTTGGCCAGGTGATGTCGATAGTGCGCGTTTTCCAACCGCGATAATCCATGTGCTTGATCGCGGCCAACTGTTCGTTGGTCAGAATCGGATGTGGCACCAGCAGCCGATGACAATGCTGCTCGGTCGTTTCGAGCAAGTTGCCTTCGGGCCCGATGTAACACTCCAGCGACATGATCACTTCTTCGCGGATCGAATCGACCGGCGGGTTGGTGACCTGCGCGAAGAGTTGCTTGAAATAGTCGTACAGCATCCGCGGATGGTCCGACAAGCAAGCCAGCGCCGAATCGTTCCCCATCGAGCCGACCGGGTCGCGCTTTTCGTGGATCAGCGGACGCAGCATGAACTGCATCGTCTCGATCGTGTAGCCGAAGGCCTGCATCCGCGGCAGCAGCGTGCGGGCGTCGAAGCCGTGCGGTTCGCTGTTGGGGTTCAGGTCGTCGAGGTGGATGCGTTGATTACGGAGCCACTGGCCGTAGGGCTTCCGCTTCGAGAACTCGTCTTTCAGTTCATCATCGGGAATCAGCCGGCCCTGCTCGAAATCGACCAGGAACATGCGGCCCGGCTGCAAGCGGCCCTTGTATTTCACGTTGGCCGGATCGACGTGCAGCACGCCAACCTCCGAGGCCATGATGACCCGATCGTCGTGGGTGATGTAATAACGGCTCGGCCGCAGCCCGTTGCGGTCGAGCACCGCGCCGATGTAATGCCCGTCGGTGAAGGCGATCGACGCCGGGCCGTCCCACGGCTCCATCTGGCAACTGTGAAACTCGTAAAATGCCCGCTTCTGCTCCGACATCGTCTCGTGATTTTGCCACGCTTCGGGGATCATCATCATGACCGCTTCTTGCAGCGTGCGGCCGGTCATCAACAGAAACTCCAGCACGTTGTCGAACGTGCCCGAGTCGGAGCAGTCGGGCTCGATGACCGGGAACAGCTTTTGCAGATCGTCGGCGGAAAACAGATCGCTCTGGACGACCCCTTCGCGGGCGTGCATCCAATTCGTGTTTCCACGCAGCGTGTTGATCTCGCCGTTGTGGCTCATGAAACGGTTCGGCTGGGCGCGGTCCCAGGACGGAAACGTATTGGTGCTGAAGCGGGAATGAATCATCGCCAGATGACTCTTGTAGTCTTCGTCTTGCAGGTCCGGAAAATACGGCACCACCTGCTCGGGCATCAATTGGCCCTTGTAGACGATCACCTTGGTCGAGAGGCTACAGACGTAGAACATCTTGGCCTGCTGCATCGCCTCGTCATTGCGCAGCAGGTGACTGGCTCGCTTGCGGATGAGGTAAAGCTGCCGCTCGAACTTGTCGCCGTCGAAGTCTTCGCCGGCGGCAACGAACAGTTGTTCGATTTGCGGCTCCGACGCGCGGGCCGCGGGTCCGATGTCGGCGCCGTCGGGATCGGTCGGCACGAGGCGCCAGCCGACGAGCGTCTGGCCCTGTTCCTTGATGAGCCGCGCGATGGTTTCTTTACACTTATCACGTTCGCTCTCGATGGTCGGCAGAAACACCAACCCGGCGGCGAAACGTCCCGGCTCCGGAAGCGCCATGCCGAGTTCATTGGCGGCCACACGGGTGAGAAACTCGTGCGGCAGCGCGGTCAGAAAGCCGGCCCCGTCGCCCGTGTTGGCTTCGCATCCGCAGGCGCCGCGGTGGGCCATGTTAATCGAAATCTCGTCCGCATCGACAATGATCTGGTGCGATCGCTGGCCCTTAATGTGGGCGATAAATCCGACGCCGCAACTGTCTTTCTCCAGAGCCGGGTCGTAAAGACCCTGCTTCGGCGGCAATCCGATACGGGGGTTGGCCATGGTATTCTGCGCTTTCAACTGAATCGATTTGAGTTGTTGTTTTTTTGTAATGTGACGAACGAGAGATTTCACGTCACCGGTTCCGTCCCCTCCGGGCTTGTCCCGGTGGAAACGGGTTTTTGCACTACGGCCGCGTTCGCGTCCCTCCCTATCTCGTCGCCTTCCGCCGCCTCGGGCGGCGGAAGGCGACGAGAAGAATCGTTGGCGAGCCGAAGTAGTGCAAAAACGTGCGCTCCACCGGGGCAAGCCCAGTGGCGGCGTGTTCGTGGTCTCCCGTGTTCGTGTATCGATCCTGTTTCGGTCTTGCTATTACACTTCATCCTCTATGTAACCGAAGAATCGCTCTTACTCGCGCCGTTGCCGGATGCGTCTTCTGCGTGTTTTCCGTTTCGTTCCGCCCCGTTGATCGGCTCAACGGTCACCGCTTTGCTTTTAAGAAAATCGAGGAAACACAGCGTGGTGGTGCCGAATTCCTTGCCGCGGCGGTGAATGATTCCCAGCGGACGCATCAAACCTTCGCCTTCGAGCGGAACGCTGACCAACGTGCCGGTCTCGACTTCGCGCGTCACGGTCGGCTCGGGCAGCAGCGCCACGCCGGCGTCGATTTCGACGGCCCGCTTGATGGTTTCGATATTGTCGAACTCCATCGACACCTCGACTTCGACGCGCTGGGCACTCAAGGCCTTGTCGATCTTGCGACGGATGGTCAGATTCTCTTCAAAGCTGACCAGCTTGGCCCCGTTGAGGTCGCTAAGTTGAATCGATTTGCGTTGTGCCAGCGCGTGCGTCGGAGCACATACCAGCACCATCGGCTCCTCGCGCCACGGGATCGCGGTGATCGTCCGGGTCGATTTGGGATAGCTCACCAGCCCGAGGTCAACTCGATCTTCCTCGACCAATTCACGCACGCGATGCGGGTGCTGATACTCCAGCCGCACATTCGCTTTGGGATGTTGACTGAGGAATTCCTGCAAATAGCGGTTCATGTGGTGCAGGCCGACCGAGTAGATCGAGGCCACCGACACCCGCCCCGCCACTTCTTCCTGCATGCTCCGCACACGGTCGATCAGGGCGTCGTATTGCTTCACCTGCCGGCGGCAGCCCTCGTAATAAGTGTCTCCCTCGGGCGTGAGCACAAAGGGCCGCTTCGAGCGATCGATGAGTTTCACTCCCAGGCGTTTTTCGAGTTGATGCACGACCTGGCTGGCCGACGACTGAGAAATGCCGTTGGCATCGGCAGCGCGCGAAAAGCTCCGCTGGCCGACCACATCGCAGAATATGCGCAGCGTCTTGAGGTGCATCATGGTTTCTTGCCTGGGAGCGGCAATGCTGTTGGGTGATGCCGCTGAATGAAAAAAACGAATGCAGAGATGAACTACTATTCGATTAGGAAATACCACGATAGATCCCCACGAATCGCCCGTCAAGCGTCCGCCTGTGCCGATTGCGGTGTTTTTCGTCCGGCGGGGCAAGCTGTACGGCGATCATTCAGAGTCATAAGTTAAATAATCGTAAAGCTTTGCGCAGTATATGCAGTGTGTTGTGCGGTAGCTGGCCCAGGGAAACGATCTGTGATGCACGAGTGGGCGAATCCCTAGCAAACGAGCTTGACCGCCGACCAACCGTCAATGACAAATGAAAAATGAACAAAACCAGAAACAAATCGGAGCTAGGGCCGGTGCTGTTCACCCGCGTATTCTGTTTGATGTCCAAAGTGGTCACGGCTCGTTGACCATGAGTGATTCGTGATGTGCCGGGCGATCGAAATCGCCGGTCGCCATGCCGAGCGATTCGTCAGGCGCGGGAAGGCCTCCTGTAAGACGTCCGAATCGTCGACCCGCCCTGCCAGACGGCGGTTCAAGCGCAGGCGGACCATCCGCTTCAGCCGCTCGCGATAACGGCCGAACAGTTCGTCCAACGCCGCCTGATCGCCCCCGGCGGCGCGCGTCAGCAGCGCGGAAGTCTCGCCAGAATCATCACTCGTCATGGATCCCATCTTACTTTATGTGCAGCGGCGGCCGGCGTGAGGACAGAAAAAATCTGAAAAACCGGCGGATTCGCCCGATTTGTTGCCATCACATTCAACGGGGAAGACCCGGATAATTCAACGGCCCGAGGCGTAATCGAGGGAAAGCCCCTGATTTCCCTCGCTGGCGCGTCGGGCTAGCGAAAAATATCGCCGCCGCCAGCCGGTCAGCGCTGGTCGCGCTGGTGGCGATCGGCTATGCTACCCTCGCGATGCTTTGCGGATGTGCCGCTGGGGCACCGGCTTGGGTTGTACTTGTAAGGAGATGCACGATGTTGCAGGCCATGACGCTGTTGGCACAAGGGGAACCGATCAACTGGGTGCTTTATGTCGTCATCGGGGCGATCGTGGTCGTTTTCGGGCTGGTGATCTTGCTCGTCGTCTTCGTCTATGGCCCGCTCTGGTTCCAGGCCTACATGTCGAGCGCTCGCATCAGCATCTTCAGCCTGATCGGCATGACGCTTCGCCAGGTGAACGCCCGGGTAATTTTGCGGGCGAAGATCATGGCGATGCAGGCCGGCGTCGGCACCGATCCCGAGACCGGCGTCACGACCCAGCGGCTGGAGGCCCACTATCTGGCCGGCGGAAACGTGCCGAGCGTGATCAACGCCATCATCGCCGCCCACCGGGCCGACATCGATCTCGACTTCGATCGCGCCGCCGCCATCGACCTGGCTGGGCGCGACGTGCTCGAGGCGGTCCGCACCAGCGTGCTTCCCAGGGTGATCGACTGTCCCGATCCCAGCAAATCGGGCAAGTCGACGCTCAGCGCTATTTCCCGAAACGGCGTCGAATTGAAGATTCGCGCCCGCGTGACCGTGCGGACCAATCTCGCCCAGTTGATCGGCGGGGCCACCGAAGAAACGATCATCGCTCGCGTGGGCGAGGGCATCATCACCTCGATCGGATCGGCCGACAGCCATCTGCAGGTGATGGAGAATCCCGATCAGATTTCCAAAGCCGTGCTGGCCCGCGGGCTCGACGCCCAGACCGCCTTTTCGATCGTCTCGATCGACATCGCCGACATCGACGTGGGCGAAAACATCGGCGCTCGCTTGCAGGCCGATCAGGCCGAGGCCGACACCCGCGTGGCCCGCGCCAGGGCCGAGAGCCGCCGCGCCGAAGCGGTCGCCACCGAGCAGGAGATGAAAGCCCGCACCGCCCACAACCGGGCCAAGGTCTTGCAAGCCGAAGCCCAAGTGCCGCTGGCCATGGCCGAAGCATTCCGCAACGGGAAGTTCTACACGAGCGACAACAGCGGCGGGTAAGGGTCGGAGTAGCCCAGACAACTTGTTGTCCGGGTCGCGCAGCGACAAGAGGATCGGAGAAGGCTTCACAAGCCCTTTTCAGTTCGACATTGGAGGCGGTGTTGGGGCTGGGCCTGTTGGATCTCGTACTCGTACCTCCTCCTCGTACTCCTCCTCGTACTCGTACTCGTACTCGTACTCGAATGCCGGCGTGGACGATTGCGAGCCCAATTTCGAGTACGAGTACGAGTACGAGGAGGAGTACGAGTTTTATTCAGTGATGACCCGTGGAGTTGATGTTCTTCGTGGAGTCCACGTCGCCCCGGGTTCTCTCGTGTCCACGGCACACCGAACCGAATAAAACCACCGAGGACGCTTTGCCATGTTCGCCGCATTAACCGTCATCGCCGCGCTGGGTGCCGAGCCCTCGCCCAAGCAGGTCGAATTGCTCAAGACGTTCCGCTCCGAGTTCATCGAGATCACCCCGGGCAAGGGCAAATATCCTAAGAGCTTCGCGATGGGCCGCGCCAAAGGCCCCGCCGCCGAGCAGCCCGCCCACAAGGTTACCTTCGACTACGAATTCCACGTCGCCAAGTACGAAGTGCCGCAGAATCTGTACGAGGCGGTGATCGGCAAAAACCCTAGCCGCTGGAAAGGGCCGCGTAACTCGGCCGAAATGTTCGATCACAAAGAGGCAATCGAGTTTTGTCGCAAGGCCACCGCCATGCTGCGGGCCGCCAAGCTGATCAACGTCAAGCAGGTCATTCGCCTGCCCAGCGAAGCCGAATGGGAATACACGGCCCGGGCCGGCACCACGAGTCTCTATTCCTTCGGCGACGACGCGGCCAGGCACGTCGATTACGCTTGGTCGACCGAAAACGCCAAGAGCAACGACCCGCCGGTCGGCGCGAAAAAGCCCAACGCCTGGGGTCTGTACGACGTCCACGGTTATCTCTGGGAAATGTGCTCCGACCCCTGGCACGACGACTACCGGGGCGCCCCAAGCGACGGTTCCGTCTGGGCCGCCGGCGGTGGCAAAGATCACTACGTCGCCCGCGGTGGAAGCTGGAAGGACAAAGCGGCTGCTGACGAGCAGTTATCGGCTGAAGTCAAAGAACACGGCGCGCGACGCGGCGTTGGGGTTTCGCTGCGTGCTGACCGCGGAGTGAACGAGAGAAATGACCAATGACAAATGACAAATAACAAATAACAAATCGTCGGCGAAACGACTTACGCACCAATCCGAATGACCGATGTGTGACGTTCAACGAACAAGTGGCTACCGCATCACCGGTTCAATTTATCATTAGTTATTTGTCATTCGTCATTTGTCATTTTCTTTCTCGATCAGACTCAATTCCACCTTCCGATAAAACACTTCCGACCCCTCGCACTGCAACAGAATCTTTCCGGCGGCCGGATAAACATCGTAGGCTTCGTTCACTTGGCGGTCGTTGACCAGCACCGTGATGCGGTCGCCGCCCCCACTTCATTTCGACCGTGAGGTGATAATCGCGATAGGCGCGGTCTTGTCGCTTGCCGCGGGGAGATCGTCGCCCATTGCCGCGCCACTGGCCAAGAAGAACAGAACAAGAAACAGTGGTGGGCGGGCAAGCGGCATTTCAGTCATCTACGAGTAAACGGTGAGTGACAAACAAAAAGGTTTCTCGGGTCTCATCCGCTGAGTTCAAGCCAAACCACAACGAGTCAACCTCTTCCTCTCCTTCGCGGCCTTTTTGACCTTCTGTTCAAACCTTCTGTGCATGGTGACGGCCTTGGTATCGTAGCAAGAGGGATGTCGTCCCAATTGATTATAAGTGGTTGGGCGAGGTGTCACAAATCGCGCGACGCGCTGACGATGGTTAGTAAATAATCTGACAATTCGACAAGGCCTCTTTCAGCTTCTTGATGCCAGCGTCGGTGACCTTCGTTTTAGTTACGTTCAGGAGTTGAAGATTCATCAACCCGCTGAGGTGTTCCAATCCCGCGTCGGTGACGTGACTGCCGCCAAGGTCTAGTTTTTCGAGGTTGGCCAATAGCTTGACGCATTCCAGATCCGCGTCGGTCGCACCGCAGCCGACGAGATCCACGGCCGACACGATCAACACGCCGACGGGATCATCGGGACCGCCGGGATCGAAAAACAGCATTTCCGGCCAAGTTTGAGGCCGTCGCCTTTCATACTCGCTCGTAACGCATCCGCCCATTCTCTCGATCTCAAGCACCGCCTTCTCAATCGGCGCCAGTCGGCCCCGATTTTGCCGCGTTCGGCGCAGGCCGGAACCGATCCAACTTCTGACTCCGAGACCCCGCAGGGCGATCGTCAGAATTGCCACCGGAAAACTGAGCAGCGTGCCGAACGTGCAACCCCACGCGACCATGAGCAAGAAGTTTGTCAGGGAAGTTCCTTCAACGAGGAAACCGCCGGCCAAAACTACCGCCAGCACGGCATGCACCCACATGGCAGCAAATAATCGCCACTGGTAGTAAAGAACGGAGAGAACCAGCCAGGCACCGATCTGCGTGAGAATCCACGACGGCGGACGTTCGATCCAGGTGAATGCGACTGGGACGCTATTTCGTGCCACGGCAAGATAGACGCAGCCGGCGAACAGGAATGCCAGCAATTGCCTCAATGAAAATCGAGCCGACCCCATTATTGGTTCCGGGGCGGAGCAGGGGAAGCCAGCGGGGCAAGATTGGATAGAAAGTAAGCGACCTGTTCAGTCAGATCCTAGATTGGAAAAGATCTCACCGCTCGACAGATTTCAAAGCGATTGTGGCTGCTTGAACCGCGCGTTCGACAGGGCGTACAATGAAGGACGGTCGATTCGACGGTTTTTCCTGACGGACACAACACGCGAGGTCGACCACCAGCGACCCATTTCGTCACCATCGCACGCGCATGACAAACGACACCACCGATCTAATTCGCCGCATCCACGACGCGCCGGCCAAGGCGGTGATCGCGGTGACCGGCGGCGGCAGCCGGGCGATCGGCGATTTGCTGGCGGTCGCCGGGGCCTCGCGAACGCTCGTCGAGGCGATCGTCCCGTATGCGGCCGCGGCGTTGGTTGATCTTCTCAGCGCCGAGCCGGAGCAGTTTTGCAGCGAACGTACCGCCCGGGCGATGGCCATGGCCGCGTTCATGCGGGCGATCGAGCTCGAAGACGACGAGACACCGCTGCTCGGCCTCGGCTGCACGGCCTCACTCGCCAGCGATCGGCCGAAACGCGGACCGCACCGGGTTCATCTGGCGCTGCAAGACGAGCAGCGGACAATCACGCACACCGTGCAGCTCGAAAAAGGCCGGCGAACGCGGGAGGAGGAAGAGGCCTTGGTGTCGTCATTGCTGCTGAATCTTCTGGCCGAGGGCTGCGGTGTGACGCGGCGCATCGCAGCCGAATTATCGGACGTGGAACGAGTCGAGGTGATTTGCACGCAAGCCGACAAAAGTTGGCAAGACGTGCTCTTGGGTCGTCGTCTGGCGGTCTGTCTGCCGAGCGCCGAGCCCGTCGATCCAATCGGCCGCGTCATCTTCCCCGGCGCGTTCGACCCGTTGCACGAGGGACATCGCGAGATGGCCCTGATCGCCGCGCAGCAGATCGGCCGGCCGGTTGATTTCGAGTTGTCGATTCTCAACGTCGACAAGCCGCCGCTGGACTACACCGAGATCGCCCATCGCGCCGCACAACTGACCCCCATCGGCAATCTATGGCTCACCTGCACGCCGACTTTTCGCGAAAAGGCCGACGCCTTCCCCGCCGCCACCTTCGTCGTCGGCGTCGACACGCTGGAGCGAATCGCCGAAGATCGTTACTACGACAACGACTCGGAGCAGCGTGACGACGCGATCAATTATCTCGCCGCAACCGATTGCAGTTTTCTCGTTTTCGGGCGCCAGGTCGATGGGCGGTTTCAATCGCTCGATGACCTGCTGCTGCCGGAGCCGCTAGCAGGCATCTGCCAAATGGTCCCCGAGGCCGAATTCCGCCGGGACGTGTCGTCGACGGAGCTGCGCGGGCCAGGCCGGCAAGCGGATGGGTAGCGTCGCTGTGGCTTCGGGCGAAGTGGGCGAAGTGGGGGTGCGATTTTTCTCTCTGGTCGCCGGGGGTCTGTTTTGCTACGATCCGCCGCGCTTTTCCGCCGGGCTCCTTTTCAAGCTCGTCTGTTTGCTCATCGGCCTCGGCCACCCATTGCCGGCGAAAGCGCGAATCACGAATCTCCCGGTAGCGGTCTCGCTGGGCAGAATCGTACTGTGTCGACTCCTCACAACCACCGAGACGTCCCATGCCAGCACGTCTGATTCTCATCGGATTTTGTC
>JADFKK010000429.1 GCA_022564995.1 Planctomycetota bacterium
CGACAAAACCCGGTTCGGTCCAGGCCGTTTCAAGATCGCCACTGTCCGGAACCAGCACGCTCGCTTCGGCGCCGCGGGAGAGAAACGTGATGATCTTCGGTCCATCACCTTCGACAAAATTCGCCTCGCCCGGCGTGCCGCCCATCTGATCGCTAAACGTCCAGTTCTCGGCGTCCTCGCTGTTGGTCAAGATGCTGGCCTTGGCCAGGCTCGCGCCGCCGCCGTCGGGCGCAACCGGCCAGTCGCCGTTGTCGTCATAGTCGATGACGTTCATCCGCCGGCCATCGTTGTTGAAAAGCCGCAGCTCCTCGCCGCCATTGCTGAGCCGGCCGATGAACGGACCCATCGCGTCGGCGAAACCGGTCTCGTTCTGGAGCACCTCGGGATTGGCCGCCACGACCAGATAGCCCTTGCCAGGCACAATCGTCCCATCCGGGAACGAAAAATCAATGCCGCCCTCGATATGCCATTCGGAGATGTCCATGTCGACGGCCAACTGATTGTGCAGCTCGATCCACTCCAGGCCGTCATTGGGATCGTCCAACGGGTGGTACATGATCTCGTTGAAGACCACGGTGCTGTCGAGCACCAGCCGTTTTTCCAGCGCCTCGGGCGGAGCGATGTGTCGGCGAAGCTTGGTGGTGGAGGATTTTGTGCGGCGGGTGCGCGAACGGGCAGCGCGATGACGAAGTTTCATAGGGAGAAAATCCTCTTGCCAGGTTGACTCCGGCGCCGGCGACCGGGACTGTTCCGAACGTAATGCGAGATGAATCGCGAATGCCGAGCAAACCACTCAGTATAGGCGAGCATTCTGGAGATAGCCAGCATCTTGTGGATAATTTGGGCGGAAAAGCCCGCAGGAGAGCAAACCCCCGTCCGGTCGCTTGGTGTCGCGACGGGACGGGCAGTGGTGGGGAAAGGCGGAAATTAGCGCTGGGCCGGCACTCGACAGCGGCCTAAACACGGAGTCGGGGGGATTGAAAATTGCAAATTGAAAAATGCAAATTGCAATTTGTTCATCCTTCCGCTTTCCGCGTCCCGCTCTCCCCCTACCGCTTCGCCGACTTGCGCGCCCCGGCCGCCGCGACTTCCAGGCATTCCTTAATCTCGGCGACGGGATCCTTGGGGCTCTCTTCGTATTCCAGAGACAGGCAGCCGTCTTCGGGGAATCCGACTTCGCGCAGGGCCTTGAAGGTGGCCGGAACGTCGAGAAAGCCCTTGCCGAGGATGACGCCCTTGGTTCGCTTTTTCTGATCGGCGAAATCCTTGAGGTGAATGCCAAATAGCCGCCCCTTGAGCAGATGAATCACCTTGACCGGGTCTTCGGCCGAGCGGATGTAATGGCCCAAGTCGGCGCAGGCACCGATGTTCTTGTGGCGATCCTTGACGGCGTTAAGCACGTCGACCACCCGGTCGTATCGCGAGCCGGGTCCGTGATTGTGAATGGCAATGCGGATGTCAAATTCGGCGCAGAGCTTATCGAGGCTATCGAAGGCGTCTTCCGTTGGGTCGGCCGAGAGGTTCTTGATGCCGGCCCATTTGGCGAATTGAAACAGCTTGCGGTTGGCCTCATGGTTCTTGCTGAAGCCGTTGACGCCGTGACCCAGCATCGCCATGCCGCGGGCGGCCATCTTTTTCTTCATCGCCCCGCAGGCAGCCTCGTTTGAGCCGGTGCTAAAATGGGCGCCGTAAAACTCCATGTGCGCCATGCCCAACTCTTGCGATATCTCGATCGCCCGCTCGACCTTAAACCCGCGCAGCGAATAGCTCTGAATGCCCATGCGAAAGCCGCCGTATTTCTTGCGGTCTGCGGCGTGCGACGCGCGTCCCGGCAGCATCATCGCCGCGCCGACCGCGGCGGAAGTGCCAAGGAATGTTCTGCGGTTGATTGACCGTGTCATAATGTTCTCCTGTGTTTGTAGGGTGGGCACTGCCCACCGAAATGTAAAGTCGAAAATCCTAAGCACGAAATCCTAAACAAATCCAAATGACAGAATGATCGAAATTCAAAACGCCTGACGCATGTTGGTCTTTTATGTCTTGCGTTTTAAGCATTTGGATTTTTAATTTGTTTAGGATTTCGTGCTTAGAATTTGAAACCATGATGGGCAGTGCCCACTCTACGGCGATTTCGGCCGCTGCCACGGCACGGCTCCGCCGCGTTGAATCTGTGCTCGAAGCGCCGCGGACAACTCGTTGAACATTTTGCGGTTCTTCCCCGCCAGATTAACCTTCTCCCGTGGATCGTCCGCCGGATTATACAATTCCAGCGGCTCGTCGCGATCCTTACGCGATCCGATATAGTCAATCGCCCACTCGGTGAAAAGGTCGGTCGCGTGTCCCTTGGGGTCGATCGTCTCGCGCCCCAGCCGCATGTAATTGATGCCGTGTCGGCGATGTTTGTAGTAATCGTCCATCATGTCGCCCAGCCAACCGTGAAAATGGTCGAAACCGCGGTCGAGCGGCGTACACGGCGACTCCAGGCCCAGATGCCATTTGCCGACGAGAGCCGTGTGATAGCCGGCCTTCCCCAGCACTTGCGGCAGCATCACCGCCCGCGGCGAGAGGTATCCCCAGTTGTTCGCCGCGTGGGTGCGAATCACCCCCGGCACGCCGACCAGTTCAGGATATCGACCCGACAGCAGCGATGCCCGCGTCGGCGAACAGACCGGGCAGTTGGCGTAGAAGTTATCGAACCGCATCCCGGCGGAAACGAGCGCGTCGACCTTGGGCGTCTTGAGGTCTTTCGCCCCGTAACTCGAAACATCGCCGTATCCCAAATCGTCGGCCAGGATGAGTATGATGTTAGGCACACGAGGTTGTTCGGCGCTTCGTGCCTGTTTTACAGGGTGTATTGACAGGTACGGCACACACGCAGTAAGCACAAGTGTAGCAATTCTGTGTAGTAAACTGCCGGTTAAATGACATCGACGACTACCGCGGCGGCGTGTTTTTCGGATCGTGAGCGGCGGCATTCGGAGCCTCGGTACGGTTTGAGGTTGTTTGGCAGGCGTGCTGACCTCGCCCCATTATGGATTGTTTGAAACAAAGGGTCAACTTGCCGGTTCTTATGTTGCGTCCTGCGATGGGAAAGGGCACAGCAGCGAAACGCATCGAGGCGTGATTGCGGTCGATCCGTCCGGAAGATGAACAGTCTGGCGACGGTAGCTACGACAGGTAAATTCTCATCTGCCACTTACCTAAAAACCGGACAACTTCCGCCGCTTCCCGCAAAGATCCCTTCAGACGGCTGAAGTGTTACGGATTTGCAGGTAGTTGCATGGCATCGCAACGATTGGCATGAGAGCACGTTTCCCTCGGGGTTCTGCGGGGGCTTGCGACTCCGTGCTCGGGTGTGCGGCCGGATGAACCAATCCCCACTCACAAAAGCCCAGAAATCGCGACGAATACTCATCCTCAGGTGAGAAATGCCAGCGACATGAATGGCTTGTCTAACGGCAAGCCGTGAACAGAACCGCATCGCCCGTCGATCGATATCGCCCTTGTTGGTTTTTGGCGATTTCGGCTACCATCTTGGCGTCACACGTCACTTGGGCGCCAAGGATCGGGCCGATGCGAATTCAGATCGTTAGCCATTGTTGGAACTATTCGCGGCTGTTGACGTATCAGCTTAGCTCGCTCGCGCTCCACCCGCCCGAGAAGCTGGACGTAATCATGACGGTGTTTTACAACGAAGAGGATCAGCGGACCTGCGAGGTGCTCGATTACTTCGCCGAGCGCGACGTGCCGGGCGTTACCTGGCAGCGTTGGCATCAGGAAAAAGGCGAGCTGTTTCGCCGGGCCATCGGGCGGAATTTGGCGGCACTGGCCAACGAGGTCGATTGGATCTGGATGACCGATTGCGATCAGGTGTTTCACGAGGGCTGTCTCGACGCGTTGGCCGAATTGCTCCCGCAGCATCGAGATGCCAAGCTGTTGTTTCCCCGGCTGGTCGCCTGTACATCGCACTTGGAAGAAGACGACTCGCTGTTCGACGCCGTGGAGGCCGGCCCGCGGATTGTCGACATCGAGCCGCGTCAGTTTTCGCCGGTCGAACACTTCAAGGCGGTCGGCGCCTTGCAGATTGTCCGCGGCGACGTGGCCCGCGAGGTGGGCTATTGCAAAGACATCGCCCGCTTCATGCGTCCGGCCCGGCAGTTCGGCCGCACGCGCGAAGATCGCAAATTTCGCCACCTGCTGGGCACGCACGGCGATCCGATTGAATTGCCGGGGCTGTTTCGCATCGAGCATCGGCCGAAGGGGCGGCGGCGGTTGAGGCCGGCAAGGCAGCTTTAGTTGGGGATGGAGAGAGGGAGAGAGGGAAGGAGAGAGGGAGGGAAGAGAGAGGGAGGGAAAAGTAGAAACAGGACGAAGCGAATTGATAACGCTTTTTTCATCCCTCCTTCCCTCCTTCCCTCTTTCCCTCCTTCCCTCCTTCCCTCCGTCACTTCAGGATTTGCGACACACAAATGCCTAACACCACGAAACGCACGATCGTC
>JADFKK010000430.1 GCA_022564995.1 Planctomycetota bacterium
TCCAGGCTCCGCTCGGCCACTTCGACGATCTCACAAATTTGGACGAACAGGTCGGGGTGCTGAGCCCGTAGCGTGTCGGCCCGATCGCTCAACCACGGCGCGGCGCAAACCGGCTCGTCAAAATACCCGAACGATTCTTCGAGCGTAAAGTGCAGCGCCAGTTGATCGCGCAGGTCGCACAACAGCGCGACGGTGCGAATCAGCCAGGCTCGATGAAAACGCCGCTGCGCGAATGCGGCCCGCGCCTCGCTGAGCAGCTGCCGCAAGCGGCGGTCGTCCTGCTTGATTTCCTCAAGGAAGGCCGCGTTGATCGTGACTGTTGTCGTGACAATTGACATCGCCAAGCTCACTTTCTTCCGTGGTCATTCACGGACACTCGTTGAGTCGGCAGCAAAGGTGCCCGAAAAAATGCGCACCGGCGAGCGAAGCCTCTCTCATGCGCTTCGCGAACGCCCCGGCCGTTCAACACAGATTGTCAAACTCGCGACCGGCGAAAAGTCTTAGAAGAGAATCATGCGGATAAGGCCGGCAGGTCAAGGCTAATCGAAACGCCCCGGCCGTGTCAAATGTTTCTCAGTCACGGCCGGCGCAAGTGCTTCCCCCCCGCATACCCCGACGGGCCGGGCGTGCTTCCCTACGAGAGTCTATCGCGGTGGCCGCGCAATCAACGTAACAGTAACCTCTCGCGTAAGATGCGTCGAATCACGCCACGCTGGGTCAGGACGCGACACGACGACGTTCACTCGTTACGCCCCAACGAAAGGAATTGCGATCGGCACGTCGAGCTTCACCCCGAAACTCAAAACAAGCAACGATGCGTTGTGCGTCGGGCGCAGCCATATGTTATGGTGGGAACCCTGTTGATCCGAGATTTCGCTCACACCCCTGGAACCGAACCGATGAAAACTGAATCGACACCCGGCACATTGAAGCGCAGGGTTGCTTGCTCTTTCGTACTTATTCTGTTGTCGATCGCCGCGGCGCTGCCCCGGGCCGCGGCCGAAGTCAACACCAAGCCGCTGGCGCTCAAGGGCGAGCGGGCTTTTCCGAACTTGCGATTCCGCATGCCGGTGAACTTCACCCACGCCGGCGACGGCAGCAATCGCATTTTCGTCGGCGACCAGTGGGGCGTGATTCACGTTTTTCCCAATGACCAAAAGGTCAAGAAGACCACCAAGTTTCTCGACTTCGAGAAGAAGGTCGTCTACAAGCCCAAGCAGAACGAAGAGGGATTTCTGGGGCTGGCGTTTCATCCCAAGTACAAAACCAACGGCCAGTTCTTCGTTTACTACACCACCCGCGACGCGCCGCAGACCTCGGTCATTTCTCGGTTCCGTGTGTCGAAGGACGATCCCAACAAGGCCGATCCCGATTCGGAGCAGGAACTGATGCGAATCAAAGAGCCGTTTTGGAATCACAACGGCGGCACGATCGCCTTCGGGCCCGACGGTTATCTGTATGTCGCGCTGGGCGACGGCGGCAGCGCGAAAGATCCGATGGGCAACGGGCAGAATCTGAGCACGATTTTGGGCACGATTCTGCGGATCGACGTCGATCATCACGACCAGGGTAAGGCCTACGCGGTGCCCAAGGACAATCCGTTCGTCGATCGCAAGGGCGCCCGGCCGGAAATTTGGGCCTATGGGCTGCGGAATCCCTGGCGAATCGCCTTCGACCGCAAGACGGGCGATCTGTGGTGCGGCGACGTGGGACAGGATTTGTGGGAAGAGATCGACATCATCACCCGCGGCGGTAACTACGGCTGGAACCGTCGAGAGGGGAAGCACAAATTCGGACCCAAGGGCGTCGGGCCGAACGACCACATGATCGATCCGATTTGGGAATACGACCACAAGACCGGCAAGTCGATCACCGGCGGACACGTCCATCGCGGCAAGCGGCTGCCGCAGCTTGAGGGCGGGTATCTGTACGCCGATTACGTCAGCGGAAAAATCTGGGCACTTTGGTACGACAAGAAGTCCGGTAAGGTGACCGCCAATCGCCCGATTCAGGACAAGATGCTGCCGATCATCACCTTCGGCGAAGACGAACAGGGCAATACTTACTTCACAGATTACTTCGGAATGATCAATCGATTCGTGTCGACGGAGAAGTAGTCGGTAAATTGGTAGCTGAATTCGCAAGAATTCAGACGGTCAACGGGGTGCTAAATTCTTGCGAATTCAGCTACCGGAGACTTGCATAGGACGAGAGTAGCATGACCGACGGATCGCTCCCACGCATCGTGGCAGACACTCCGCTCGACGAGGTCGTGCTGGAACTACTCGATGGCCGCGTCGAGATCGTGCCCTGGAGCGTCGCGCTCGAAGGGTCCGACTCCTCGGTCACGGGGCTATACACCTACGGCCATCTGCCGGTCGACGGGCCGATGATGGATCGGCTGCCGGGGCTGAAGGTCATCAGCAACTACGGGGTCGGCGTCGATCATATCCATCTGCCCGACGCCCGAGAGCGCAACATCCCGGTCGGCAACACGCCGGGCATTCTCAACGGGGCCACGGCCGACATGGCCTTCACACTGCTGCTGGCCGCCGGTCGCCGATTGGTCGAGGGCGACCGTTACGCCCGCGGCCCGGAGTTTACGCACTACGACCCCGGCTATATTCTCGGCCGCGAAATTCACGGAAGCGTGCTGGGCATCATCGGCATGGGCCGCATCGGCACGCAGGTCGCGCAGCGGGCGCAGGGGTTCGAGATGCGCGTGCTGTATCACAACCGTACGCGCCGTCCGGACATCGAAGCGGAATTGGGCGTGCAATACGCCGAATTCGAGACGTTGCTGGCTGAGTCAGACTACGTCGTGCTGATGGTTCCGCTCACCGACGAAACTCGCGGGTTGATTGACGCGGCGGCGCTGGCGAAAATGAAACCAACCGCCACGCTGGTCAACATCGCTCGCGGGCCGGTGGTCGATACCCAGGCGTTGTACGAAGCGCTCCGCGACGGCGTGATCTACGCGGCCGGCCTAGACGTGACCGACCCGGAGCCGCTGCCGCGCGATCACCCGCTGCTTGGCTTGGAAAATGTCACCATCGCACCCCATTTGGGCAGCGCCACGATCGAAACGAGGCAGAAGATGGCCGAGATGTCGGTAGCGAATCTAATGGCCGGGTTGGCCGGGGACGAGTTGTTGAATCGAATTGAGGGTCCATAAAGCCGCGACCGCTGGTCGCGCCGCCATCTTGCTAATCGCTAACCACTAACCGCTAACAACTGGCGCGACCACTGGTCGCGGCTTTACAATTCTCGGATTCGAGGGGCAACATCATGTGTAGGGCACTTCACGTCTTTTCACCACTGGCCGTTTTCGTTCTGCTTGTTACGCCGGCAGTTGCCTGGGCCGACGCGCCGCTACGGGCCGCGTTCGCTGCGGTTGACATCACGCCCGACGTGAAGGGAAAGAAGCCCGTGTTTCTGGCCGGATACGGTCATGGGCGGGTGGCCAAGGGAGTTCACGATCGACTGATGGCCCGCGGACTGGTCATCGAATCGGGCGGCGAGAAGATCGCGCTGGTCGCGGTCGATCTGGTTGGGCTGCAATATCCGGCGGTCCAGCAGATTCGCAAGAAGCTGCCGCATTACAAATACGTGATGGTATCCAGCACGCACAATCACGAAGGGCCCGACGTGATCGGCATCTGGGGCGCCACGCCGCTGCACAACGGCGTCGATCCGGATTACATCAAGCTCGTCGTCGAGCAGGTCGTTAAGCTCGTTCGCACGGCAGAAGCAGCGCTGCTGCCGGCCGAGGCGTTTTACGGAACGGCCAAGGACGAATCGTTGCTGGGTGACAGCCGATTGCCGAAGGTGTACGACGGTGTCTTGCGGACCGTTCGCTTCAATCGGGCCGGCAGCAAAAAACGGCTTGGCGTGCTCGTGCAGTGGAACTGTCATCCCGAGGCGCTGGGCAGCCGCAACACGCAGGTGACTGCCGACTTTCCCGCCACGACGGTCGCCGAGCTGAGCAAGCGTTACCAATGTCCGATCGCCTACTTCAGCGGCGCCGTCGGCGGGCTGATGGCGCCGCCCGATGGATTGTTCAAAAACGCCAAGGGCGACGTGCTCAAAGAAGGACAGTTTGAGTACGCCGAAGCCTACGGTCGAGCGGTCGCCAAGCTGGCCGAGAAGGCCATCGATTCGGCCAAGCCGATTCGTCTCGCGCCGCTGCGCGTTTCTGCCAAGCCGATTGCGTTGCCGTTGGAAAACAAACTCTATCGCGCGGCCCGCGCCGCCGGCGTGCTCACCCGCGAAGCCCGGCTGTGGACCGGCGATGCAGAGAAGCTCGGCAAGAAGGCGACGCTGAGCGATGTTTTTCGCAGCACCGCGGTCGTGACCGAGGTCGCCTATTTACAGCTCGGCGATTTGCACGTCGCCTGCATCCCGGGCGAGCTCTATCCCGAGCTGGTGTACGGCAAGTTCCAAGACCCGGTCGATCCGG
>JADFKK010000148.1 GCA_022564995.1 Planctomycetota bacterium
GTTTGAAGAGGGGGGAGGCAATGTTAATTGCACGGCATACAGCTATTGAGGCACGAACGGGAAACCAGGATACTGATCTATGTTGGAGCCTACCCATCTAACATTCCTCCTCTACTCTACCGGGCAAAAACTGTTTCGTTTGCTTTGAATTCCTATTCACGTCTGCTAGCTGGAGTCTAAGTGGCGCTGTCCAATTAGCAACCTGTCGACTTTCCTCAACACTGCCGTTGACCCTTTCGGGGGTTCTCCTATAATCGCCGCCCACGCAGGCGGCGAATGATGTGGTCTGTGTGCGTAAATTTCGTCAACAACTCAACGATCCTCAGGGAAGAGGTCGAGCATTCCGGCGAATTGCCGCGCGACGCGCAAGTCGCCGGCTGCCGGCTACTCCTCTTCTCGCTCGAAAAAGCAAAGGACGCTTGACCGATGCGAGCTTCTACAGCGTGGTTGATTGCGGCGGCGGTAATGCTCTCTGGGATTTCCGGATGTTCCAGCCTGGGTTGGCCGAGCAGGCCGAAAATGCCGAGCCTATCGAGCATGAACCCCTTCAAAAAGAAAAAAACTGCGGAGCAGCTTGCCGACAACGGACGTCCGCAGCTTCCCGGAGCTTCCGAGGCGGCCCGTGGCAGCGTGCCGCGTGTTGGTGGACAGGCCCCGCCGTTTCAGCCGCCGCAGGTAACTTACGACCAGGCATCGGACCGGGGCTACGGCGCTAACAGCGGTCGTGGATCGAGCGGCTACGGGGTAGGTGGTGGAGCAGGCAGCGGATCGAGCCGTGGCGATTTTGCCGGACCCTCGGGCAATGGCGATTTTTATCGTCAAGACCAAACCTACCGGGAGGATTATCCGGCCAGCGGACGCGGCGGCGAATACGCGGGGTATGGCCGTGAACGCGGTGGTTCGCAGTATTCTCGCCCGGGCGTCCCTTACGATGGTCCAGAACCGCCGATTCGCACGGCCGACAACCGCAACCGGCAGGCTTGGAACGGCAGCTCTGGCGTGCGGACAAACGACACGCAGCATCCCTTAGCGCCAACTTATGGCGACGATCGATACGGCTCGACCCTGCGTGAGACACCGCGAAGCAGTGACTTCGGCAGATCGACCGGCACTGGCCGGGCCAGCCGTTGGGCGAACGACAGCTACGACGGCGGATCACAGCCGCAGCAATTCGAAGCAACCGTCGATGGCCGCTTCAATAAGGGTGGGACCGGCTACGATGTAACCCCGTCGTCGTACGACTCATCGAACAGCGGCGACTCATCGAACAGCGGCGACTCATCGAGCAGCGGCGGGCAATACGCCAATCGTTTGGTGCCCTATCGCCAGAATGCAAGCGGCAAATACACGCCCGGCAGCACGGGCGTTCGTGCGGGCGTCATCCGGGCATCGTCATCAATCACCCCGTCCTACAGTGCCCCGTCCTACGGCGCCCCATCCTACAGTGCCCCGGCGAGCAGCGAATACAAACGCCGTTCGTTTGGCGAGTCGAGCGGTGGTGAGGCGAATCGAATTCAGGGGCCGACGTCCGCTCGGCCGTGGCAGGACGAGCCATCTCGGACGCAGTCATTCGGGGCATCCGCCGGAAGCAGCACCCGAGATTACGATTCCGCACGCACGTCAGCCGGCAGCCGCTGGGGGAATTAACGAGTGTTCTCAACAGGCTGCTGTTATACCTCACACGGACTTGAATGGCTCGTATAACGGCAAGCCGCAGGCGACTGCGTTTGAATGAATGCCTCGGTTAGAAACGCAGTCGCCTGCGGCTTGCCGTTAAACGAAAAAATGTGCCATTTTCATCCGCGAGAAGTATAGGCGATCTCTCCGAGAGGGAGAGGTGCTGCTATAATAACCTGGGCCGGGCGGCACCGAACCAGGAGAAACCGATGCGCGGTAAGAATGTCATCATGATTCTGATCGCCGCTGTCGGCTCGGTCAGCCTCTCGACGCCATCCGTTGCCTGCGATCAAGACGCGAATCGGACCAAGGCGGAAAAACTTTTGCACGCTCGGGGATTGCGCCGGTTGGGCAAAATCTGGATCACCGAGCGCGAAGAGCGGCTGCGGACGCAGCTTGCTCGCGTCGATGCTGCACATCGCCGATATCGCAAGGCTGAAAAGGCTCTCGATGAATCGCTGCAGGCGAATGCGGCGGACCACGCGCGGCTGCTTATCTTGCAGCGGCAAATCGAGCAACTAAAGCAGGCCAGGCCCAGAGGCAACTCAATCAAATTGCAACAATACAAAACGAAGCTCGCTCAGGCGGAGCAAGTCGTCACGCTGCTGCGCGGCCGCTGCCTGCCGCCGCAACGACTGGGCGGGGTCGGTTTGACGCGGCAGGCGGCGGGCGAGATGGTGGCCGCCCGCATGTCGCTGCTGGTGCTGTTGGCCAAGATTCGCCAGCACGTGGGGCTTCTGAACGAGGATTACCGGCCGCTGCGAGGCGATTCGAGCGTCACCGAGGCGCTGGCGGGCGCGGGCGCCGAACAGCGTCTTGGCCCGACAAGAGATTACGCGGGCGATCTAAAACCAGTGGCGAAATTAGAACGCGTGCTGGACGCCGCCGACTTGCCTTTTTACCGGCAGGGCGGACGGCTGCGCGTGAGCGTGCTGGTCAACCATCGCACGCCGGCCACCATGACCCTGTTGGAATCGGGCGGCCAAACGCTGATTCCCGCCAGCCTGCTGCAAGCGGCCGGCATCGACATTCCGGCCGACGCACCCCGCGTCGTCTTATCGGTCGGAGGGCGAATGCTTCAAGCTCGGCGTGTGAGGATCGATTATTTACAGGTTGGCTCGGCCGTGTTGCGCGACGTCGAGGCGCTGGCGCTGCCGCCCGAGGGCGAAGACCTGGGGGCGCAGCTCGCGCCCCGGGCGCTGTCCGGCTATAAGGTGAAACTCGACGCCTTGCGCCTGCGGCTGCATTTTGAGTCGATCGACGACTAGGCTCTGTCTCAAAACACCTTGGATTCGTGTTTCTCATCAGCCGCTGGGCGCTAGCCCACGGTTCTTTGCGGCATATCTCCCCACGGAACCGGACGCTAGCGCGTCGCGGCTGATGTCTTGAGACAGAGCCTAGATGTACCGATTGAACAGATTTTCCAACATCTCTTGCCGGCCGCTTTGGTTGGGATCGATTTCGCCTTTTTCCAGCATGTAGGCTTCCAACGCGGGCAGATCGACCCCGCCGGCTTCGACCTTGGCGCCGATGCCGCTGTCCCAACTGCTGTAGCGATTTTGTATAAACTTATCGAACTGGCCGTCGGCCCGGATCGCGGCGGCGACTTTCAGTCCGCGGGCAAACGTGTCCATGCCGCCGACGTGGGCATGGAACAGATCGACCGGCTCGAAGCTTTCGCGACGGACCTTGGCGTCGAAGTTTACGCCGCCGGGCGATAGTCCGTATTTCAATAGCACCAGCATGATCTTGCTACACAGATAAATGTCGGTCGCGAATTGATCGGTGTCCCAACCCAGCAGCAGATCGCCCGTGTTGGCGTCGATCGAGCCGAGCATGCCCTGGTGACCGGCGTATTCCAGCTCGTGCTGCATCTCGTGGCCGGCCAGCGTGGCGTGATTGGTTTCGATGTTGAGCTTGAAACGCTCCGTCAGGTCATAGGCCCGCAGAAAGTTGATGCAGGCCGCCGCATCGCTGTCGTACTGATGCTTGGTCGGCTCCTTGGGCTTGGGCTCGATCAGGAAGGTGCCGTCGAAGCCGATCTGCTTGGCGTAATCGAGGGCCATGTGGAAGAACGCGCCGAGGTGATCGAGCTCACGCTTCATGTCGGTGCCGTTGAGGTTCTGATAACCCTCTCGCCCGCCCCAGAACACGTAATTCTCACCGCCGAGCCGCTTGGTCACTTCCAGGCATTTCTTCACCTGCGCCCCGGCGTAAGCAAAGGCGTCGGCGTTGCAGCTTGTCGCGGCCCCGTGCATGTAGCGGGGATTGCTAAACAGGTTGGCGGTGCCCCACAGCAGCTTGACACCCGTTCGCTGTTGCTCTTCTTCGAGCACGGCCACCACCGCGTCGAGATTCTTGTTCGATGCGGCCAGCGAGGCCCCCTCGGGCGCCACGTCGCGATCGTGAAAGGCGTAAAACGGCACGCCCAGCTTCTCGAATAGCTCAAACGCCGCCCGGGCACGATTGCAAGCGTTTTCGACCGACTCGCTGCCGTCGTCCCACGGCCGCAGCATCGTCGGCGCCCCGAACGGATCGCTGCCGGTTCCGCGGAAGGTGTGCCAGTAAACCACACTAAACCGCAGATGCTCCTTCATCGTGCGGCCCTCGACCACTTCGCCTTCGTCATACCAGCGAAACGCCAGCGGGTCGGTGCAGTCGGGGCCTTCGTACTTGATCTTCTCGATTTCAGGAAAAGCAGGCATGACTCAGGACTCTCTCCAATCAAGCGGGACAAAAAACCACAAAATGTGAACCACTCCAAATCAACCCCAGCCCTGGCCGGAAGGCCAAGGGTTGCCCGTCATCTTAACGTAATAAAATGCCGCGGCAAGCGGACGCGAAGCCTCGCACGGTTATGAATGGCTCGTTTAACGGCCAGCCGCAGGCGCCTGCGTTTCTAAGCCAGGCGTGATTCAAAACGCAGTCGCCTGCGGCTTGCCGTTAAACGAATAACGTGCCATTTTGATCCGCGAGCAGCTTGGTTCGGACGCATTGAGTCCGTGCGGCGCACATCAGAGATTGACCGAACGATAACGAGTCGTCCAGCACGTAGCCCGGCGGCTCCGCCATCGTCACTTTCCTTTACGCGATTCGAGCCACTCCCGATGCTGCGGCGATTTGACGTATTCGGAATACTCCGGCACGGTAGTCAAGTCGTCAAACTCGATCTCAAATTTGTCGTTCAGCAACCGCAGAAGCCGGCTCGTTTCTTCAAAGTTCGACTCGGCAAGGGAGACGTCTACGAGAGCCCAATAGGCTTCGACCAGAGTCGGCTCCGCCTTGATAGCACGCTCGGCGTACTTCTTTACCTTCGCGTAATCCTCTTTTATCAAGCAGATGTTCGACCGAATAACATCCAAATATGCGTCACCGCCAACCCATTCATCAAGGCGATCAACGGCGGCGAGCGACTTGTCGTACTCTTCATTTATGATGAATGCGTCTATTAGGATGATGTCGAGGCAAGGATCGCCCGGATGATACTTCTGGAATGCGCCCATCGCATCAAGGTATGCCTCATCGTCGAGTTCCTTTGCGGCCAGAAGTCGAAGCATCAAGATGTTCTTGTCCTTCTGTACCGACTCGGGAAGGCGCGAATATATCTGCAGCACACGACGAAATTGTTTACGTTTGACAGCTAACCCCATTTGGCCGAATTGGTCTATGTATTTGACAAATTCACTTTCCTTGTTGGTGAGTGACTGTAGAGCGGATCTGGATTTTGAAACAGCAACAGGAAGGAACAATCGTCGGAGTGTTGAGGAGAAGAATTCACCAGTCGTAGATATGTAGACATCGACGATGCGAATCGTACCACGAGGTTTTCTTGCGACGAGCATGTCATGGTACGCAAGACCGGGGCTCTCCTTACTGCCTATGAACCGGAACAGGATCGACTTCCTGTCATCTCGGACACGAAGTTTTAGGAAGCGATAGGATCCACCAGCGTCTACGTCGGCGATCACTTCATGTGCTAAACCGTTTCCGCGGCGAATAGAATCCTGGACTCCGACGGCAAACTCTCGGCGTACTGATTCGACGCCGTCAATTCCGCCAGTAGCGCGATTCAACAGGGCCTCCCAATCGATCAAGTCGTTGATCGCGTCAGCATCCCGGGATTGTGCGGCCAATTCAAGCTTCTCGGCCAACTCCCGACACTCATCGTCCGTCGGCGTTTCCCATTGCTTCGACGCTTCCGATTCAAACGGCGCGTCGGTCGCGTCGCTCGGCTCAACCTTATCGCCTTCGTTTTTGCCACAGCCTGCCAGAACCATGACGATCAGGCATGTGCCGCATAACACGTTGCGTCGGAATATCGTCTCGCTCATACCTGTGTCCCTGGCAACCAAGTTGACGGTAAATCACCAGCCCGTAGTGTAGGGCGGCCCGTGGAAGGGGGCAATCCTCGCGAGCGGGTACGGGTCTTCTCGGCGTTAACAGCCCGTTGAAAAAGTCATGATCCTAGCCCTCGGCGTTAGTTTTGAAGTTGCGCAAATCAGCCGCGGAGCGGCGACATCGAATAGCCTGGGGCGCAAGCCCCAGGAAATCGTGAGCGAATTAAGTTCTGAAAGCCCCGGAGGGGCGGCATCGGATGACGTTGCATTGTGTGTCGCCCCACTAGGGCTTTCCGCTGGATCATCGACATTATCCCTGGGGCTGACGCCCCAGGCTATTCGATGCAGTCCCTCCGGGACTGAAAAATACGCAACTTCAAAAAGCGTGAGCGAGGAACAGAAAACGCTCGTCTGACGCTTCCTCGCTTACGCTTCGAGCTAGGATCGGATTCAATCGCTACTTCTTCAGCAGGCTGCTCGGGCCTTGCGAAACGTCCACCCTCTTGACCGCCAGCCAGCGATGGGTTAGGAAAACGTCAAACTAACCGAATCCGTTGCTGGCGAGCCGGCGTGCTCGCGGCGGCGGCCAAAACTCCATTGGACCAATTGAGAGGACCACGACCGTGTCAATTATTCGCATCGGTGCGACGAAGGACTTCTCCGACGGCTGGGATGCGGCCTTCGGCGGAAAGAAAAAGGGCAAGAGCGCCTCCGGCGGTTCGACGGCCCGGAAGAAGGCGAAAAAGAAATCGCCTAAGAAGAAGACGGCCAAGAAGAAGTCGCCTACGAAGAAGTCGCCTACGAAGAAGTCGCCTACGAAGAAGTCGCCGAAGAAAAAGACTGCGACGAAAAAAACGGCCAGAAAGAAAACTGTGAAAAAGAAGGCCCGTAAGAAGAAATAGTTCGATGGGGCGCGACCAGCGGTCGCGGCTTGATGGATTCACACTAGCCCGGGAGCGACAGAGACATGAAAATTTCGCTGATTTATTGCTCGGCTTGAAACTACGAGCCCAAAGCCGTCAGTTTGACGGAGCGTATTCTTACCGAGTACAAACAAAAGATCGACTCGCTGGAGTTGATTCCTGCCAGCGGCGGCGCCTTTGAGCTGTCGGTCAACGGGAAGCTGATCTACTCGAAGCTCGAGACGGGCGAGTTTCCCGATGAAGCCGATATGGTTGCGCAGGTGGGGGCTTCATAACGGGACGATCTCGGCAGGCGGGGTCAGGCGGTTTTTTTCTTTTTGACCGCGGCCGGCGGTTCAGGGATGGTTTTGGATGAGTTTGATGGCACCGACGGACGAAACCCAATCACGAAAACTCGCCGATGAAAAAGTGCTCGTGCTCGACTTCGGGTCGCAGTACGCCCAACTGATCGCCCGCCGGGTTCGCGAACAGAACGTCTATTGTGAGATCGTCCGCCACGATCTTACGGCTGAGCGGATCAAAGAAATCGCCCCCAAAGGCATCATCCTCTCCGGCGGCCCGTCGAGCGTTTATGAGACGGCCGCGCCGAAGTGCGATCCGGCAATCTTTCGCCTCGGCATTCCGCTGCTGGGGATCTGTTACGGTATGCAATTGGCCTGCGAGGCGCTCGGCGGCGAAGTCGAAAGCACGCCCTCGCGAGAATACGGCCGGGCCGAGTGTAAGATCACTTCGCACAGCGAACTGTTCGACGGCGTGCCGGAAGAGATGCAAGTCTGGATGAGCCACGGAGATCAAGTCTCGAAAGTCTCCGACCAATTCATTCCACTGGCCAGCACCGCAACGTGTCCGTTCGCCGCGGTCAAGCACCAAGAGCTGCCCGTTTATGGGCTGCAATTCCATCCGGAAGTGACCCACACGCCCGAAGGCTCAAAGGTGCTGGGCAATTTTCTCAGCAGCGTTTGCGGCTGCGGGGGACTGTGGAAGTTGGGCGATTTCGCCGCGCAGCAGATCGCCGAGATTCGCCAGCGAGTCGGCAACGATCGGGTGATTTGCGGACTGTCGGGCGGCGTCGATTCGTCCGTGGTCGCGGCCTTGTTGTATCAAGCCATCGGCTCGCAGCTCTCTTGCATTCTGGTCGACAACGGCCTCTTGCGCAAGGGCGAGGTCGAGACGGTCATCGAGGAATTTTCCGGACATTTCAAAACCGACCTGCACGTCGTCAGAGCCGAAGAACAATTTCTATCTGATCTGGCCGGCATCACCGATCCGCAGGAAAAACGGACGCGCATCGGGCACGCCTTTATCGACTGCTTCAAGGCCGAGGCGACCAAGATCGAAGGCGCCCATTATCTGGCGCAGGGCACGCTCTATCCCGACGTGATCGAAAGCGGCGCGGCGACCGATGGCCCGGCGGCGACGATCAAAACGCATCACAACGTCGGCGGGCTGCCCGACGAATTGGGCTTCGAGCTGATCGAGCCGCTCCGCGATCTGTTCAAAGACGAGGTTCGCAAGCTCGGCCTGCAGCTCGGCCTGCCCGAGGATTTGGTCTGGCGGCATCCGTTCCCCGGCCCCGGGCTGGCCGTCCGCTGCCTGGGCGAAGTCACCAAAGAGCGGCTCGATATCTTGCGCGAGGCCGACGCCATCGTGGTCGGCGAGATCAAATCGCACGGGCTGTATCGCTCGACCGCCCAGGCGTTCGCCGTGCTGCTGCCGGTGCAAAGCGTCGGCGTGATGGGCGACGCCCGCACCTACGCCGACACCCTGGCCATCCGCTGCGTCGACACCGACGACTTCATGACCGCCGACTGGAGCCGCCTGCCCTACGACCTGCTCGCCCAAATGTCCACCCGCATCATCAACGAAGTGGTCGGCGTCAATCGCGTCGTCTACGACATCAGCTCCAAGCCGCCGGCGACGATTGAGTGGGAGTAGGAATTTGGAATTTGGAATTTGGGATTTAGGATTTCAAATGTGACGTCGAGAAACACATTCGATCTCCCACTCCAAAGAACCCTAGCCCTGGCCGGGAGGCCAGGGTTCCGCCGCCCCCCTAACGGATGTCGAAATTCACTGCGCTATACGTGCGTCGTTGTAGAGCTGTGCGCCCTGTTGATCGTCGCAATCGGCATAGCTTCCAGCGCAGCAGTGGCCTGGGTCTCCTTTCCCGCACTTGCGTTTCTCGTTTGCCGAGTAATCGCCGTCGTGATCGTGATCCCGCCCGACAAGAGAGATTCCTCGCTGTAACGCCCAGTAACTTGCGTCTGCTACCACGGGTGGATAGGATGCTGGCGGTGGGCAGTAACCCTGGGCGACACTTCAATCATGAAATCACTCACGTTTTATTGCCGTGTCGTTTCGCCCTGCATCCAGGACCGCAACTCATGGCCCAAAAATACATCTATCAAGCGTTCCCCCTGCACAATCAGCGGGGAGGCAGTAACCGCGCATGGTATAGGTTACACTCGGCATATACAGATGGCTGGAGTCTGTAAAGGACTACGAGATGGGAAAAACATTCACGATTTGCTGGCGCTGTGGTTCGTTGAAAGTGACCGCGAAGAAAGTTGCGCTCGTTTGCAATGAGTGCTCGTTCAGCATTTCGGACGGCGACTATCACGCCCTATTCGATTTTGGGAGAGACGCTATTCTTTTCGGCGTGTACTATCGCCAGCGATATGAAGATCAGATTCAAGAACATGGCGAAATCACGAGGAAATACTGCCTTGCGGAGCCGCCAGTCGTCTTGTCGTTTATTGGTGGCGTCATAGCCGGAGGGATAATTGGCAATGCTTCCTACGATCTAGTTAAGAGCGCGCTGACGCGGTTGGCAGACGCACTTGGTCGTCGCAAGCTGGCGAAACAGCGATCCCTGAACCGCAGAACTTTTGCCACAATAGATGATTTGGCGTTGATTCGGAAATTACTCAATGATGAGGAGGAATTTCGCCGACTCGCGGAAGCTATAGCCGAATATCTCAATGGCATGCCGAATGTCGATCAAGCCGTGCGCGGCGCGATTATTGATGAGCAGGGCATTAGCAAATCGGTTGCTGCGATAGTGGAGATTGCCCGAGGGATTGACGAATCGCCGAGAGACGATTCGCGACGATTTGTATATGTTAGTGCCAACGGTCGCAAATATCATGTAAACGGTTGCCATTGTCTACCGGATGTACATAGGCGGATTAGTTTGGAAAAGGCGAAACGCGAATTTACCCCATGTAAGGTGTGTTGCCAAAAGTAATGGTCGCTAGCTTCATAGTTGAATTGCAGCAGTTTCTTCGGATGGAGACTTTGCGATGGAAGAAGAAGACGAGGAATTGGAGGCGGAATTGAGAGCGTCGATGGGCAACGCGGCGCAGGATAAGGCGGTTGGCACGAACCCTGCCAGGGCCATGCTCGTGCGGGTACGACGTCTCCTAACGTGCGCTCTCGTGGGCGGGGTTGTTGTGTGATTCTTAGTCAACGTATCATGTAATGTTCTCGTCGGTAGCTCGCCGTTTCGTGACCCCGTGGGCGTCGGCTGGTTCGCACTCGGTGTTGTTTTCGGTATCACGTTCTACATTTGTTTCACGATGGCTGGCGAGTGCGATTAAGCGATGAAAAAGGGTGGGAATGCGAGCTACGCAAAACAAGCTACGTTCGCGCCATCCATTCCTGCCTGACACTACCGCTTGCCCTGCTGACAGAGCGTTGCCCCATGGCCCACAAATGCATCTACCAAATGTCCGGCCTGACCAAGAAGTTTGGCCAGCACGAAGTTCTTAGTTGGACAGCGCCACTTAGGCTTTCCCCACCGGCCTTGTGCCGGTGGTTTATTGGTTTGGGTACTACTGCTGCACACGGCGCTGACCCATGTTCTCCCGTCGTTTCCGACGCCTTCGGCGTCGGAAACGACGGGACGGGATGGGGGTTGGGCGCAGCTTCGATTAGTTGCCAAACCAGCAAGCCACCGGCACAAGGCCGGTGGGGATAAAACCTGACGGCGCGATGTGTTACGTTCAGAGGCTTAACCTAAGTGGCGCTGTCCCATTAGGAACGACCGAAAAACAACGTGCCGTTTCTCGGTGACGATTCAGTGGGAATGAGGATTTGGGAGGCACCAGCCGGCATGTCGTCACGACCTCTCCTCATCGCCCATCGCGGAGCTTCTTGGGCGGCGCCGGAGAACACGCTGGCCGCCGCGGAGCTTGCTTGGCAAGAAGGAGCCGATGCGGTCGAGGCCGACTTTCGGCTCACCGCCGACGGCCGCCTGGTGGCCATTCACGATGAATCGACGCTGCGGGTCTCGGGCGTTAATCTGCCGGTCGCCGAAACGACGCTCGGCCAGTTGCGGCGGCTCGACGTTGGAGCCTGGAACGACCAACGCTGGACAGGACAGCGCCTGGCCACGCTCGATGAAATGCTGGCCACAACGCCGCCCGACCGACAATTCGTCATCGAGATCAAATGCGGCGCCGAGGCCGTCGGCGAGTTGGCCCGTGTGCTGCGGTCGGGGGTGATATCGTCATCTCGCGTGTCGGTCATCAGCTACGATCGCGAGGTGCTCAGCGGGTTGCGCCAACGCTTGCCCGAGCCAGCGGTGCTGCTTGTCGCGAGATTCGAGCAGTGCGCGATCGGTTGGCAGCCGTCGGCCGAAGAGTTGGTTAAGATCGCCCACGACGATGACCTCGATGGCCTGAGCGTAATGGCCTGCGACCACGTCGACGCCGATTTCGTCCGCACCGTCAAGGCGGCCGGCCTGACGCTGTGGGTATGGACCGTCGACGACCCCAACGAAGCCCAACGCCTCATCGCCGCCGGCCTCGACGCCCTGACCACCAATCGCCCCGGCTGGCTGCGCGAGCAATTGGCAGGCTGAGCGGCACGGCGCTAGCCGCCGGTCGATCTACGTTACGCTTTTCCGCACAAAACCCGCGGCTAGCGCCTTGCGGCTCACCATGGCCGCGGCCAAGGTAAGCCGCATTGGGCTGGCGCTGGGCGGCGGATGAGAAACACGAATTCATTCCGTTTTCAGACAAAGCCTAGTGCAATTCGCTGGGCAAGGTAGTACGATAAAGGGGCAGGGAACAGAATCCCACTCACCGTTTGGATTCCAAAGGGGAGGAAAATCATGGGCAGGCTCGGTCGAGGTTTCGCTACGGTTGTCGTTCTGTTAGGCATCGTCCTGATTAGCATGGCCGGCTCGGCGGCAGCGCAATTAGCGCCGCCGCGGCCCGATGTGCGGCCTCCCGTTGCGCCGCCGAAAGACGCAATCGCTCCGTCGTCGTCGCGGACCTTCACCGCCGTCACGGCCAAAATCCGCGCGACCTACAGCTCGCAGACCGCACAACTCCACACCGTCGCCTATTCGCCCGACGGCAAGACCATCGCCTCGGCCGGCGGTGACGGCGTGATTCAACTCTGGCAGGCGGCCGATGGCAAATTGCTAAGGCGTCTGGCCGGTCACCGCGGCGCAGTCTATCACGTCGCTTTCTCCTCCGACGGAAAGTCGCTCGTCTCGGCCGGCGCCGATCGTGCGGTGAAGCTCTGGGAAGCAAAAACCGGCAAGCTGGTGTGGTCCGTCACAGGTCATAGCTCGGCCGTGCGCTGCGCGGTTATCTCGCCCGACGGCAAGCGGGTCGCCTCGTGTGGCGATGATCACTACGTGCGACTTTGGAACGCGGCGACGGGAAAGCCGTATCTCAACGTCAGCGGGAAAGACGTCAGCGGGAATAGCCTGGGCGGGCACACCTCGGCCGTCTACAGCTTAGCTTTTTCACCCGACAGCGGGCTGCTGCTCTCCGCCGGCGGCGATCGCACGATTCGCATCTGGGACACCGACAACGGCACGCAGATCACGCGCATCTATGGCCACAGCAGCGCCGTCCGGGCGATCGCGTTCGATCGCGAGGGAGCGAAGTTTGCCAGCGTCGGCAACGACATGACCCTGAAAATCTGGGACGTCAACGACACCAACGCCCCACTCGCCAGCAACCGGGCCCACACCGGGCCGATTCGCAGCGTCAAGTTTTCGCCCGATGGCCGCTGGCTGGTCACCTGCGGCGCGGATCGATCGGTCGCCCTGCACGATGCGGGTTCGCTCAAGCTCCGCTGGCGAAACACGTCCCACAAGGCGGCGGTTGCGACGTTGTCTTTTTCGCCCGACGGAAAGACGCTTGCCTCGGCCGGCGAGGACGCGGTGGTGAATCTCATGGATGCGTCAACCGGCAAGCTTCGTCGGGCCTACAAAGGACGCGGCGGCTCGGCCAGCGCCGGCCACACGGCCGAGATCTGGAGCCTGGACTTCTCGCCCGACGGGAAGTGGTTCGCCACCGGCAGCGCCGACATAACGGTCAAGCTGTGGGACGCCGCCACCGGCAAGCTCAAGGCCGACCTGAAAATAGCGTTCGGCTACGACGGCGACGTCTGCTTCTCGCCCGATAGCCGCACGCTGGCCACCGGTCAGGCCGACGGTAAGATCATCCTCTGGGACGTGGCCACCGCCAAGCATCGCGCGACGCTGGGGGCACCCGGCGGGGTCGTCCGCGCGCTCGTCTATGCGCCCGGCGGAATGACACTGATCTCCGGCGGCGCCGACGGCAAGATCATTTACTGGGACACCTCGACCAACAAATCGACCCGCACGATCACCGCCGTCGACGGCTACGTCACCGATCTGGCCATCTCGCCCGACGGCAAGACCCTGGCCAGCAGCGGCTCGGACCGGTTGGTCAAGCTTTGGGATATCGCCACGGGCAAGATCAATTCGACGCTCACCGGCCACACGACCACGGTCTATAGCGTGCGATTCTCACCCGACGGGAAGACGCTTGCCTCGACCGCCGGCTCGGTCCGTCTTTGGAATCTGGCGGATGGACGCCAGCAGGCCGAACTCAAAAGCTTCGGCAGCAACATCCGCAACGTCGCATTTTCGCCCGACGGCAAGACCATCGTCGTGGGTGGCTCATCCGGCAATCTGCACATATTTAATGCCGAGAGCTACGAGCGACTGAGGATGATCCGAGGGCACCAGTTGAGCATCTACTCGCTGGCCTTTTCACCCGACGGCAAGCAGCTCATCACCGCCGGGCGAGATAAAACGCTGCGGCTGTGGGACTTCACCACCGCGCCGCTGGTGGCCGATCGGTATATTTTGCCCGAGGGTAAAGACGTCACGGCGCTTTTGAAATTTATCCAGTCCCTCCGCTCCTACCGGCCGGCGTCATCGCGAGCCCTAACTTACCACGACAACCGCAAGCGGACGGTAATGGAAACGGCCGCCCGGCGGATTCTGGAATTGGAAAAGGTCAAGAAGAGCGGCAGCGGCGCGCTCACCATGGCCACCCGCGTATTGCTCGAACAGCGCATCGGCACGCTCGCCCAGGACAGCGCCCCTGAACAACAGAAAACGCTCGACCAGATGAAGGCCTTCGCGCTGAAGGCGAGGCTGCCGCGCGGCAATTTCGACATGTTGCTCAAGACCACACGCGCGCTCGAACAGTCTGGCAACTACCGTCTGGCCGCCGACGCCTACGCTAGCTTCCACAAGATGCTGGCCGATGAGAAAGACGAGGCTGTGGCCGCCGCGGTAAAAACCTGGCCGGCGGCTGCCCGCAGAATGCGGGTGATGGGATCGCCGCTGGTATTGAAAGGCCTCAAGATGGACGGCAAGCCGCTCGATTGGTCGACCTATAAGGACAAAACCGTGCTGGTCAATTTCTACAGCGCGAAAAACCCCAATGCCCTGACCGAGTTGAACCGCATTGCCCGCCAGCGGGTCTTCTACCATGACCGCGGATTCCGCATCGTCGGCATCAGTCTCGACACCGACCGCGAGGCGCTTGAGGCGATGCTCGAAGAGCGAAAAATCCCTTGGACCAACCTACACCAACGCACCGGCCGGCATCCGCTGGCCGATGAATTGGGCATCGTGCGCGTGCCCACGTCGCTGCTGATCGACAAGACGGGCAAAGTCGTTTCGATCAGGGCCACCGCCGGCGAGCTGACCCGGCTGCTCGGCGAATTGATCGGCCCGCCGGATGAGAAGCTGCGCAGGACGCTGTCGGGGCACACCAACCGCGTGCCCGGCGTGCGATTCTTGGCCGATGGCAAAACGGTCGTCTCTTGCAGCCAGGACAAGACGCTCCGCATCTGGAACGTCGCGGATGGAGAAACCATCCGCAGCTTGCGCGGCCACACATTGCAGGTGCGAGCGCTGAGCGTTTCGGCCGACGGAAAGATGATCGTCAGTTCGAGCTACGATAAGACCGTCAAGCTCTGGGACGCCGCCACCGGCAAGCTGCTGCACACGCTCAGTGGCCACGCCGCCGCGATCAAGACCGTCGACGTTTCTCCCGACGGCACGACCATCGCCTCGGGCAGCTTGGATCGCACGATTCGCTTGTGGGACGCCAAGACCGGCAAACAGAAAGCCGTCTTGACCGGTCACGCGGACGACATCCGCTGCGTCCGTTTTTCGCCCGACGGAAAAACGATCGCCTCGGTCAGCTACGATCTGACGATCCGCTTCTGGGACTCAGCGACCGGCAAACAACAGCTCAGCGTGAAGACCCTACGGCCCTACTGCGCGGCTTTTTCTCGCGACGGCAAGACGCTGGCGGTGGGGACCACCGACAATCAGCTCACGCTCGTCGACGTCGCCACTGGCAAAACGCTCAAGACGCTCACCGGCCACAGCGGCAGTGTCCGCTGCGTGGTCTTTTCGCCCGACGACAAGACGCTGGCCACCGGCAGCAACGACGGCACCGCCATGCTGTGGGATCTCTCGACCGGCAAGCCGCTGGCCACCTTTCGCGCCAGCAGTTCGGCCACTTACGGCATCGACTTCTCACCCGACGGCAAGCTGCTGGTCACCAGCAGTTGGGGCCGTAGCGTAAGGTTGTGGAACGTGCCAAAGTGAGCAGGATGTAAGATTTGGGATTTCAGATTTCAGATTGGTAAAGCTGCGACCAGTGGTTGCGGCGGAGGTCGCCTTTGGGGTGGCGGGAGGGGGGGTTACTATCACCATCACTTTGGGCTCCCAGATCCCGATAGCGGTGCGGGCCGAAGTTCAACGGCAGCGGTTAGTGCGAAATTTTACACTTCGGCAATGCCTGCTGGAGCTTAAAGACGCCGCTGGCGGTGACGAAGGTGTGCGTCAGGTGCAGGCTCTGGAGATTGGTCAGCCCCTTCAAGTGCTCCAAGCCTGCGTCGGTGACGTTGGTTTCGAAGAGCGACAGGCGTTTGAGTTTCGTCATCCCTTTTAGGTGCTCAAGACCGGCGTCGGTAATCTTCGTGATACTGATGTCCAGATCACTGAGATCGGTCATCCCTTTTAGGTGCTTCAGTGCGTCGTCGGTAATCGCGGTCTGCTGCAGGCTTAGAGTCTGAAGATTGGTCAGCTCCTTCAAGTGTATTAGTCCGGCGCCGGTGACCTTCGTGTTACTGACGTACAGGTGTTTCAGTTGGGTCAGCCCTTTGAGGTGCTCCAGTGCGGCGTCGGTGATGTTGGGGCCGGAGAGTAGCAGCGATCGAAGACTCTTCAGCCCGCTCAGGTGTTCCAGCCCGGCGCCGGTCACGTTCGTGTTTCCGAGGCCCAGGTCTTGAAGATTCGCAAAGCCTTTCAAGTCTTTCAGTCCAACGTCGGTGACCTGAGTTTTGTGGAGCCACAAGTGTTTCAGTCGGGGCAGCCGCCTCAGGTGCTTCAGGCCGGCGTCGGTGATCTGGGTGCCGCCAAGGTTCAAATTTTCGAGTTGGGTCAGCGGTTTGCAGTGTTCAAGGCCAGCATCGGTGATCTGGGTGCCCGTGAGGTCCAACTGTCTGAGACTCTTCAGCCCCTCCAGGTGCTCCAGTCCAGCGTCGGTGACGTTGGTTTTGTGTAAAGTCAGGCTGTGGAGCTTGGTCAGTCCTTCCAGGTGCTTCAGTCCAGCGTCGGTGAATTGGGGGCCATACAGATTCAGGACTTGAAGCTGGGTTAGCCCTTTCAGGTTCATTAGGCAAGCATCGGTGACGTTGGGGCTGTCGATGTCCAGGCGCTGAAGACTCGTCAGCGCTTTTAGATGCTCCATTCCTTCGTCGGTGGCCGCCCGTCCGGAAAACATGATGATCGCCTTGTTTCGCACAAGTTCAAACGTCCCTCCCTGCTTCCTGATGGCGGCAATGGCTTGCTCTTCCCGCTCTTTCGATGGCTCTCGTGTCTTGGCGGCCTGCGGCCTTTCGGTGGCTTCTTTCTGCGGTTCGTGCGAGTCGACGACAAAAGTTTGTTTCTTGGACTCAATCGTGGCATCGCCTATTTTGTACGAGACCCATATCTCATGTCTTCCAGACTTCAATTTTGCATCGGCAAGCTTCAATGTTTTTGCATCCGCAAGCCAAAACGCTGGTGATTGAGTTACGCTGTATTTTTCATGCTTCTTGATGGTCACTTGTTTTCCGGCAAAAGAACCTATTGGACCTGAAGTGACGTAGTTATCTAAATGGACTGTTAAATAATTGGGATGAATGACAATTGATTGCGACCTATTTGTATTGTTGACGATGTCTATGGTGACTAATGGGAAACCGTTCTTGTCTCGTTTGACGGATTTGATTTCGATATACATGCCGGCCTGTTTAATTTCTTGGTCCCATGGATTAAGGCGATCGAGCAAGGCACGCGCCTTTTTGGGCACTACTTTTACTCGTTTTTCCAGCCAACCTTTCGTGGCGTCGAAAACGGCGATTTTTTCACGCGACAAGGTGCGACCCTGCAACGTGTGCGCGTAAGTAATCACGGCCACGGGATCGGACGTTGCAGGCGATCGGATCTTGACCATTCGGAGCGTAAAGTCCTGGTCCGGATTTCTCATCTCGAAACGCTGCACGCGTGCAGCGCCGTTTTTTTCAGGTAAGAAAAGCACGATCGACAGTACCGACGATTTTGCTTCATCGCCTGGTTGATCCATGGCAAAGCCGAGTAATTGCCGCTGTAGCGCATCGTTCAATTCAAACTTCTTGACGATCTCGTCGATAGCGGCATTCAATGCCAAGCCGATAACGGGACCTAACGCGGCGCCGTGTCCACTCGATGACGGCTTCGTTTCTTCCTTCGGTTCGTCCTGCGAAAGGACGCCATCCTCCGATTCGACGACGCCAGCTTCCAAAATAAGTCCCGCACCGGGCAGCACGACGACGGCCACAAGCAAGGCAGACACCCAGCACCACAGCGGCGTGCGACGATGAAACTTTTGGGCCCGTTTCATAATATGCTCCAATCGGTTTGAGGTTACTTGCCTGCCGCCGGCCGCCGGCAAGACGAACACCGGGCGCCGGCGAACATTCTCTTGCAATACATCGAGCAACACGTGGGCATAGTGGGCCGGAGGGCAATCGAGATGGGCCAGCACCTGTTCGTCACAACAGCGCTCGCGCTCCTGCGTGATCCGACGATTGGCCCACCAGACGAGCGGATGAAACCACCACAGCGTTTGCGAGGCGACTTGCAACACGGCCACCAGTGGGTCACGGCGCCGGATGTGCATCAGTTCGTGCGCCAGAATCGGCTCGATCTGGTCGGTCGAGCAACGCTGTAGAAGTTGCTCTGGCAGTAGCAACACCGGCCGGAACAGTCCAAACACGGCCGGGCCGATCGGCTCGCTCGTCGCTTTGAGTCGCACGCGGCCGCGCACGCCCAGTTGTCGGCGAAGTTTTTCTGTCAGATCGAGCAGCACTTCGTCGGTCGCCGTGGTAGCGCGGCAGACGATTCGCCACACGCGAACCCATTGCACGGCCACCACGGCGGCCAACACCAGCACCCCGAACATCCACACGGTCGCCAAAATGGTCCATGCGGGATGCAACGACTGCGATTCGGTCTCATCGGGGAGAAATGTTTGTGGAGATACTTCTTCCGTCGCTGCCGGACCGGCGGCCCACGCCGGCTCCTGCAGAAGATCATCTGCAAACATCCCCTCATCCATCAACTTGCCGTCCACGGAGAATCGCGGCTTCGTTTTCTCGATAACTCTTGGCGGCTGCGGCTTCGTTTCCTCGACCACCTTCGTCAGTTTCTCGGCCACCGGCGCCGTTTCCACACGCAACAACGCCCAGCTAAACACGCCCGCCGGACTGCTCCACAGCGGCGGCGTCAGACACTTGATGACCACCAGCAACCAGAGCATGTAGGCCAGATGTGGGCGGTGACGACCGGCGAGCTGCACCACGGCTGCGACCAACAGCGCCAGCACGGTGACTTGCCACAGTTGGCTGACGGCCAGACGGACCAGTTCATGACTTGTCGGGTTCATCGTTTTCCCTCTCCAAACGGTTGAGCAACTGGCGAAGCTGTTCGACTTCCTCCTCGCTAAGCCCCCGGTCGTGAATCAGATGCTGCAACAGCGGCATCGCCTCGCCGTCGAACATCCGATCGAGAAAATCGTCGATCATCTCCCGCACCACCTTCGCCGGGCGAAGTCGGGAACGGTAAACCTTGCTGCGCCCCTGGCGCTTGGCGCTCAGAAAGCCTTTTGCTTCCAGGCGGCGCAAATAGGTCTGCACCGTTTTGAAATCGAGGCCCCGTGTCTTGGGCAACTCTTCGAGCACCTGGCGCACGGTGGCGCTGCCCAGTCTCCAGACAATGCGGGCGACTTCCAATTCCGAGCGAGGCAAAGCCGGCAGCGGCGACATCGTTGAAAACTCTCCGAGAGCCAGGTTGCATCGAAAGGTGAATCTCTGCCAGAGAATAAAAAGGCAACGCGTGTCCGAGATTCCCCGTGGCGTTCATTTGGACGCCATTGTAGCGTTCAATTGAACGCTGTCAATGGAGCGTGGAAACCTTTTTCGATCTTCGTAGAAAAATCTCAGCCGGCTTGCGAATTAGGGCAGACAAAGCCTTTCCACCAAACGACTTAGCTCTGGGCGTCGAGGGGCGCGTTTGAAGCGGCTCGTTCACCACGCTAAACTGTCGCTTATGAACACCACACCCCGCACCCTGATCGTCGCAGGCTTGGCTTGCGTTTTGACCGCCACGGCTGTATTCGCACGAGCGGAGGAGAAACCGGCCGCAGAAAATGTCGTAACGAAACCCGCCGCGCTGCCGAAGGCCGTGATCGACGGCACGGGGCCGGGTTGGAAGGTGCTGGGCGAGGCGGATTTCGTCAACGTCAATTGCGCTA
>JADFKK010000149.1 GCA_022564995.1 Planctomycetota bacterium
GGCTGATTGAGATAACCCAGCATGATGTTCGGGCCCTTGACGAGCAACATGCCTTCTTGCTGACCCGACAGGTCTTCGCCCGAATCGGGATCGACGATCTTGGCGCTCACGCCCGGCACGGGCCGTCCGACGGTGCCCTCGCGGCAATCTTCCTGCTCGTCGGTCAGGGAGCGGCTGGCCGGGACGTTGACCGAGACCAGCGGCGAGGTTTCGGTCGCGCCGTAACCTTCGACCGGTCGCACGCCGAATTTTTCATCGAAGGCCTCGATCAGGCTCACCGGCAGCTTCTCGGCCCCCGCCACAATGACTTCCAGCGTTTCGAACTGTTCGGCCGGAACTCGCTTGAGATACGATCGCAGGAAGGTGGCCGTCGAGAGCAGCACCGTGGCGCCGAATTTTTCGACGAGCTTGCCGACTTGCTTGGCCTCCAGCGGATTGGCGTGATAGGCGGCCGAGAGATCCAACGTCAGCGGCGTCCACAGCGTGACCGTGTAGCCAAACGAATGAAAAAACGGCAAGATGCCGGCGACCACGTCGTCGCGGGTCAGATGCACGACCCGATCGAGTGCCGCGATGTTCGAGCCGACGTTGTCGTAGCTGAGCATCACGCCCTTGGGTTGGCCGGTCGAGCCGGAAGTGAAGATCACGGTGAGCACGTCGTCGGGCTGTAATTTGCCGAGCCCGAAAATCCGGTCGAGGATGAAGGCCGGCAGCAAATATGCCTGCACGATGGCGACGAGTTTGTCGCTGAGCGTGACCATGTCTTTGAAATCTTCGAGGTACACCAGCTCCGCGTCGAGTTGCGGGTTGCCCAGCTTGTCCATCATCTTGCGGCTGGTCAACACGTGCTTAATCTCGCAGGCGCCGATACAGTAGTTCATCACGTCGGCCGAGACCGTGTAGTTCAGGTTCACCGCCACGCGACCGATCAGCGGCTGCACCGCGTTACACAACACGCCGGCGACCGTCGAGGGGAGCAGAATGCCGACGTGCCGTTCGTAGTTTTCTTCATCGCTCGCCAGCACGTCGCGGAGCAATATCCGCCGAAAGATGAGCGTTTTGAGCAGCAGCGCCCCGCCGGTGAGGCTCATTCCGGTGGTGTCGGACACCTTGGTGCGAAACATCGCCTTGCGGCACTTTCGCAAAAACGCTCTGGGCAGAATCATCGTCCGCGTCTTTCGTTGCTGGTGAGCCTCGGTTCCCACTTGTTCGACCGCCGCGCGAACCCGATGCACGTCGTCGGGCCGGTCGATGGCCGGGCCGAAATGGATCGAGATCGGGTAGCGCCAATGCCGCGGCCACTTCCAAAGGAACTTGCCGCCATGAAAGCTAAAGATACTGCCCCACAGCTCGTCGAGATAGACGGGGATCACCGGCACCGGGGCGGCCTCGAGTATTTTGAACATTCCGCCTTTGAACGGCTGAAGCTGTCCGGTGCGGGTGATGTTGCCCTCGGGGAACACGGCGACGATTTCGCCGTCGCGGAGAGCCTGTTTGGCTGTTTCCAGCGCGGCTCGGATCGACTTGGGGCCGGGGCCA
Source organism: Planctomycetota bacterium (assembly GCA_022564995.1). GTDB lineage: Bacteria > Planctomycetota > Planctomycetia > Pirellulales > JADFKK01 > JADFKK01. The sequence continues at coordinate 1,540 of JADFKK010000149.1, forward strand.
ATGGGAATCACGCCGAACAGTTGACAAAGCCGCTTCGGCAGCCCCTTGTCAAAGTACGGCGCGTAGGCGATCACCCGCAGCGGTCGCGAGGAGGCGAGCAATAGCAGCACGCCGTCGAGCCAGGAGACGTGATTGACCACCAACAGCGCCCCGCCCTCGGCCGGCAAGTTATCGCGCCCGAACACGCGAATGCGATAGATCGTCTTGCTGGCCAGCCAGACGGCGAAGCGAATGGACGACTGGGGGATAATCACGACGATGTAGATGAAGACCGGGATGGTCAGCAGGCCGGTGAGCAGGAAGATTTCTCGGGCCGAAAGCATCGGCTCGCCGGTCAATTCGTTGGGCGAGGCCATCACCCTATAGCCGAACGACATGGCGAGCATTCCGGTAAAGGCGATGAAGTTGCTGGCCGCCAGGATCGACCCGCGCGATTCGCGTTGGCTGCGATGCTGCATGTAGGCCGCCAAAGGCACGTTGAACAGGCCGGCACTAAAACCTAACGCCAGCAGCAGCAGGCAAGCCCAACGCATCGATCCTCCCGCGTCGAGCGGCAGCGGCACCGTAAAGAGCAACATCGCGCTGATCGCCATGCCGGCGGCGCCCAGCGGAAGAATGCCGAGTTCCACCCGTCCGCCCGAGGCGATGCCGGCCAACACGCTGCCGAGCGCCACGCCGATGACCAGCGAAATCAGCATCGGCGCGCGGTCCGTTTGGGCTGTCAACCCGCCGTCGGCCGCGAGTTGGTCGAGGTTGAGCTGTGCCAGCGCTCCCAGGGTCCAAAACAGCGCGATCCCACCAGCCACCCGCAGCATCGCCCGGCTGGCCGCCAGCGTCTTGAGATCCTGCCAGGTTCGACCGAGAATGTTGAAGGGAAACGTCCGCCGCGGATTGGCCGGTGTAAGCGGCGCGATCAACAGACTGGCCAGCAAGCCGGCGACCGCCACGCCGATCAGCGCCACGGGCGGAGCCCAGGCGTTCCGCTCGACCCCCAACTCGCCGGTAAAGTCGGAGAGCATCATTCCGCCCAGCCCGCCGATCACGGTGGAGACGACGGTAACCATGCCGAGAATTCCGTTGGCGGCGGAGATTTTCTCGGGCGGCAACATTTCCGGGATGCTGCCCAGCTTCGACGGCCCGAACAGCGCGCTTTGCGAGCCCATCAGCGCGACGACGGCGAACAGGGCGACGAGGCTTTGCGAAAAAATGGCCGCGATGGCCAGCGACATGATGACGATTTCCGCCACCTTACAGATCACGATCACCCGGCGCTTGCTGAAACGGTCGGCCACGTAACCGGCCGGCGCCGCCAGCAGCAGATAGGGAAGCACAAAACAGGCCAGCCCGATCGACAGCACGTCGGCATCCGACATCGTAACGCCGCCGACCTGCCGGGCCACGTGATCCTTGCCGATGCCGATCACCAGCCAGCGAATCATGTTGTCGTTGGCCGCTCCCAGCAATTGGGTCAGCAGCAGGCCCAGAAAGCTCCGCGAAGCCAGGCCGCGCTGGGCGGTGGGCGATGTCGGAACCAAAGCTTTGAGGGAATCCTCCATGACGGGCAGGCTCGGTGTGGTCGGTCAATACCAGCACGCAGCGCAAGTGAGTGAGTCCCGCAGACACACTCGCTTGCGCGTCGTGCTTGTATTTGGGTAAATCTCCGTCTGACGTTCGCCTTGTCGCCAGACGAGAACCCGATTTGATACACCAAATCGCTGCCGCTCGCCACCTGGGTCGAGAGGATTGGGGAGTTAGGGGTTAGGAGTTAGGAGTTAGGAGCTAGGAGTTAGGAGTTAGGAGTTAGTTCGACTGTATGACTTTGCGGATGAACGTAATGAACTGGTACACCAAGGCTTTGAGCCCGCTAGCGTTCGTCGGCCAGTTCAAATTGGCTCGAACACTTGCCGTTAGGTGAAAGAACACTAATCTCCGCTAATCGTCGCTAATCCTCAATTTCGTTATTTCATTAGCGCGGATTAGTGCAGATTAGTGTTCCATGTCGGCTTCTCATTTGCGTTCCGGTTGAACATGCTAAAACGGCTAACGTGGTACGACGAATTGGTTTAGGTTCGATTCGGAAATCTTACAGTCGAACTAGTTCGACTGTTTTATATCTGTCTCTTGCTTATGTTCAAGGGAGCTAAGCGTTTACGTTGTTTCCAGTGGTAGAGGCGAGCAAGTTCGTTGCGGGTGAAACGTTGCTCGCGCTCGCGGGTGATCCGGGAGGGAGTACCGCATCCGCAGTGGCGGGCTAGGATGGCGCTGATGCCTTCTTGGATTTGCGGAACGGTGATCGCCGGAGTCCATTTTTTTTCCCCGCCGAGCTTCCAAGATCAAAAACCACGTGGCGATGAGCGAAAGTATTTGATGATGGTGCCAGCCCTTCCAGTTGCGAACTTCGTAGTCGGCGAGACCCGCCTGGCTTTTGGCGCGCTGGATGCACTCTTCGATTCGATGTTCGGCTTTGGCCGCGCGGGCGAATTTTATTTCCTTCGTGTCGGGACTCGCATTGGACAAGTAGTAATCGGTCTGGAGGACGCGCCGATCGTCGCGGTCTTTGTAGCGAATGACGACCAAGACTTCTTCGGGACCCTCTTGTCGCTTTTCGGTGCGCGCCGCAACGCGGCACTTGGCCACTTCGACAACGAGCGGACCTTTGGCGCCGTCGCGCACGTCGACCTTGGTCCAATCGCGCCGCTTGAGCGAAGCAATCCACTCATCAACGCGTGTCCACGGGCGGTTTGGTTTACGGCCGCAGCCGGCGTAAGGGGGCGGGTCGACTTGCAAATCTCGCACCTGCGTATTGGACGGAACGGCCAGCAAGTAACGCTCGCCCAGATCGCGCAAAGCCCGGCGAAACCAGGACGGATGGCCCATTTCATCGTCGCCTGCGATCCACGAATGCGGCAGCTTTTCGCCATGTTGATCGAGCATTTCCAAGCAGAGTTGATGCCGCGTGCGAAAGCGAATTTTCTTGGGAACGCCTGCCTTTTCGCGTCGCTTCATGTCCGTCGCCCACTCCTTGGGCAAGTACAGCCGCTCGTCGACCAGGGCGTGCCCATGACGCGAAACATATCCCATGCAGACCGCCACTTGGCAGTTGTCCGTCTTGCCCGACCGACCGCACCACTGCCGCTTCACACCGACCGACTCGGTTCCCTTCTTGGGAAAGCCCGAGGGATCGAAAACAATCACCCCGTCCTCGTCGCCCAAAGTCTCGCCCACTTGACGCACCAACTCGTCGCGCAACGGCTCGTGGTCCCAAGACGAAATGCCCAGGAACCATTGCAACCCCATGCGCTCCTGGCCGAAACGATAGGCGATCGACTCGGCATTCTTGTGCTTCAAGTCCGAAAGCAAGCCTTGCACGAACGTGCTAGCATGCGCGACTTGTTCCTTGCGGACGAGGCTCTCGACAAAGGGCTTCATAAATCGCTCCAGCCGCGGCATCACCCGCTCAAAAACCTGCGGCGCCACGGTGCATTCATCCAACAACTCTTGCTTGCGTGCTTCGTATTTCGCTTCCATGCCCAAGCTCCTTCCATGAAACGGCCGTTTGCCAACAAACACGGAAGGTGCTAATACGACAATACTTGCGTCACGTCAATTGAAATCAAACAGTCGAACTAGTCATTGCCCGCCCACGCGCTTCAGGGCCGCCTGAGCCGCGCGAGCCCGACGCGGCGTCGAGGCGCCCGCGGCGAGTTCTTCGAGAAGCTTCAGCGCCTGCGGCGTGCCGATCCGCTCGAGCGCCTGCATTGCCCGCTGCTCGCGCTGCGCGCCGGGATCGGTCTTGGCGTTTTCCCACTTTGTCAACAGTGCATCGATACGGGAGCGGACTTCGGCGCCGGCTCCCTGGCGGGTCTTTTTCAAATCGTCTTCGAGCACGCTGCCGATCGCGGCAATCTTTTTCTGGGCCGCTTCTCGTACTTTGAATCGCTCGTTTCCGAGAGCGGCGATGAGCTGCTTGAGTTGTTTTGCATCGACCGTGCCGGATTGCGTGAGTCGTTTTTGCAGGTACTTCACCGTGTCCCCGCGCCCGGCCGCCAAACGCCATGCCAGCTTGTCTGCGGCGGCGGCGTCGGCCGATCCCAGGGCAATCCAGAGCTTTTCCAATTCTTCGACGGCCAGCTTTTCGTAGGTCGCGTGCGGCCGTAGGGAACCGGAGTAAATCACGCGGCCGTCTTTCAAATCGACGACGTGTACGTGCGGCGTGAGGTCGCGTTGGTTCTCTGAATAAATGCTGTGAAGAATGGCCAAGTGACCGTCCAGGTATCTTATTTGGATCTTGGGAAGATGGGGATGACTCTGCAGGTTCGCAATGTGCCTCGATATCAGCACCTGCTGCAACAGGGCCCCGTGCGAATTGTAGACGGCAATCTGTGCTCTTGCCTCGACTCCGTGGCTGGTCGCTAGCGTATAGATTGCGTCGGTTTTCTCATCCCAGACCATTGCCGTAGCGCCGCGAAAACCGGGCTTCCGCAACAGCGACCATTTCTTGTTCTCCGTGTCGTAGAGATAGACGTATCCTCCGCCGCCGTGCGACGTCAACAGGACGCGACGACGCTTGGTGTCGTAGGCGATGGCCGCAAGGTGACTAAACCTGGGCAAAGCCGGATCGAGCGCAATTTCGGTCAGCTTACCCGTCTTGACGTCGATCTGCACGAGCCCGGAACGACCTCGACCGTACCACGTCTTACCCTGGCCGTCCGCGACGACTTCTGTCACTTGGGCCTTGAAGGGTTCGAGCGAGTGAACGACGGGCCCGTCGATCGTAAACTCGCCGAGTTCGACGCGTTGGCTCCGCCTGAACGGATCGAAAGGCGCCGGCGCGCCTGCGGGAGCGCGCTCGCGCGGTCGGCGATAAAGGGCCTTGAAGCGAATCTTCTTCAATTCCGCCAGCCGCTCTTGTTTTTCTTCCTTGCCGGTGATTCTGGCGATCTCGCTCAGCCGGTCGACGACCCGCCACATGCGCCAGTCGGTGTTGTGCGCTCCGATTCTCACGGACACGGACCGATTCGCGTAAGTGGTTTGGAGCGTGCCCTTGGTCGTCCCGGTAAGTTTCTTTAGTTGCTTCCACACGTTGTCGTAAGCCGGTCCGCCGATTCGGCGAGTGTAGAACCCGCCGGTACGATCTTCTCTGTTGTAGCTGTCGACACGGACTCCTTCGGGAACTCCGATAGCCGTCTGGCGATGATATCCGGCGAGGATGACCCTCTTGAGTTTTACGTCGTCGGCCACTTTGATCGTCCAACGCGCGGCGTCGTAGGCACACAGCACCAAAATGACCGGATGCGTCGTGTGGGCGACTTCGACGACCGCGCCCTCGGCGTTGTAGGCACCGACCACGTGAACTTCGGTCTCGGCCGATGCTTCTTCTTTTCCCTGATACAATTGAACTTGCAGCGCCGCGATGCGCTGGCGAACCTTTTGCGCCTGATCCTTCTCTCCGCGCTCTTCAAGCTGGCGGGCCACTTTGCGGGCCACGGCAAAGCCCTTGCTCAATCGATCCAGGTGGCCGCCGCCCGCCGGCGGCGGTTTCGCCAGATCGTGCCGTGGGGCGCTGTCCGCGTCGTGCGATTGCGAGATACCCGAGTAAAGCACCTCGCCCGACTTGGCATCAATCACGTACAATCGATTGACGAAGCGTCCCCACGGATCCCTTAGCGGAGGAGTGATTACGATGAGTTTACCGTCGAGATGGATGAGTTGGACGGAGCCGAATTGCGGTGGGCTCGTGTCGATCGATTGTGACGGATGAATCTCGGCCAATCGACGACCATCGGGGGCAAACTTGTAAATCGTCGCCTCATGGTCCCGCTCGCGCCGCGTGATGGCATAGAATATGTCTAATTCCGGAACGTAGGTGAGGGCGTTGACGATGCGGTCCAGCTTCGCGACCCGCGACCACGACGCCTTCTCCAAATCGAAGGCGATCAGACATCGGGGCTCGTACACCGCGGACATCAACAGCCGGCGGCGTTTGGTGTCGATGGTCAGCGACGTCAGTTCACCGCGTCGCATCTCGACACCTCCCGGCACTCTCTGCGGCTCCTTGCCCGCTTCGCTGGCGATTACCAGCCGATATTTCTGCAGCGCGAAGTGCAGCTTCTCTTTCTCGTCATACACCATGTGGTAAAGATCGCCGCCGGCCACCGGCTTGAGCGTCGAACTGATCGGCCCCAGCACCGTGTGTTCTGCGATCGCTACGCCCCGATGATCGTTGTAGTGTTCCTCGGTGTCGACTCGCAGATAGTGGACGGCCCGAAACCTGAGCTTGCTGACGGCCGCCAGTTGCTGAGTGCGACGGAATTGCATGGCCCGCTCGTGAAGCTTTTTGGCGTCGACGAGGATGTGGTGAGCCCGCCAATTGACGTTCTCGGGGCCGACGACCATCAGGCGGTTAATCGGCTTTTCAAGGCCGACGTAGGTGGCAATTTCGTGTCCGGTAAATCGTCGCAAGCTGACGTTTAGCGCATCGAACGACCGGTCGATGTACGAACGAGCCCAATACAGCGTACCGGAGCCCTCGCTTCTGATGCGGCGCAACACGAGCGTGTGTTCAGGCAGCCCGATGACGTTTTGCGTCTTGTATCCGCCAAGGATCACTGCGTGAAATCGCACGCCCTCGGCCGGCTTGACCTTCCAGAGGACCGGCTCCTTGGCGCCGAGAACCAAGATGATCGGCCTCGCGGTGTAGGTGACCTTGACTTCCGCATAGCCGGTGGTGAAGCGGTCCTTGCCCTTGAGCACTCCCTCAGGAGCCGTCGTGCCCTCGGCGATCGACACGACGTGGACTTGGGGCTCGTCGCTCTCGATGAGCGGATAGGGGCCTTGCAGTCGGTCGGTCAGTGCCTTGAGTTGGGCGGCCAATGCTGCGGCGGCTTTCGTGTCGCCGGTTTTCTTGAGCCGATCGACCTCTTCTTGAATGTCGTCGAATCGCCATTTCAACTCGTGAATCGGCGAGACACGCTCCGCGGTTTGGGCGGGCAGCCACGTGGCGGTGAGCATAACGGCCAATGTGGCAAGTAGGCAAGCCAAGCGACGCTCCAATTGACGCCAGCGGCGGGTAGTCGTGCGAAACGCTCGTGAAGACATGGCTCGACTCCTGTTGTTGATGGCACGCCCCTTCGGCTCGACGGGATTTTCATCCACGGTCTGACGGTCGTCTCAGCCAGAAACACGCGAGGACAACAACCCACTCCAACAGGATATCGAAATCAATACGGGAACGCAATGAACACCGTGGAATGCCTGCGTTCAGACGGCCCGAAGATACCCAAGCCCGTGTTCGGTTGGCTCCTTGCAATCTATTCCGGTGGGCCTTACATCGGCGCGATCCGACGTCGGTGGTGCTTAGCACGTGGGCGTCGAAGCTGGCAGCGATCAGCTCGGCTTTTTTCTGCTGGTGGGCGGGATTGTGCCAGAGGTTGTTGAACTCGTGGGGATCGCGGTCGAGATTGTACAGCTCGCCTTCGTCGTGACCGTGATAGACGCTCAGCTTCCAGCGGCGATCGCGATACATCGTGGCGAAGGTGCCGTACCAGAGAATGTTGGGCCGTATCACTCCGTAATGAAATCGTCGGCGGAGGCGTTCTTCTGGTAGAGCGGCAGATGACGGTAGTAGACTTCAAGAATCATCGCCGCCATGGCGGTGGTGTAAAGCCGGCCACCGCGTGCGGCCCCATGATCGCCTCCCTTGCCGAAGAACCAACTCCCCCTTTGGTGACCTTCCATGTTCTGCGAATTGAGCAGCATCGGCTTCATCTGCGAATTCCACGTTTCCCACTCAGGGCCTTCGTAGTGACGCATGACCTGCGTGGCGTAGTAGTTGTAATACATGTTCTGGCTGGGGCCGGTTTGGCTGAGGAATTTCACGCCGCGCTCCAACGACGTGTTGGAATGCTTCCAGCCCATGTACATCCGGCACAACAGGCCGATGGCCGTGGTGGCGGTGCCTTTACCGGGCGTAGTATAGCCGTAGAAGGTGCCGCTTTCGGTCGAGACCGAGTCGAGAAACTTCTCGGCAAGCTTGATCGTGTTGGGGTTGATCTCCAAATATCCCATGTGGGCACTCTTGAGCGCCATGATCTGCCAGCCCACGACCGACGTATCGCCGGCCTGCTTGGGAGCGTAACGCCAGCCTCCGCCCACCGGATCTTGGGCCTCGGAGATGAAGTTGATCGACGCTTGGGCTGCGGCGTGCAGATCCGGATCGCGGGTCATGGCCCAGGCTTCGGCCAACACAATCGCCGCCAAACCGTGCGAGTACATGCTGCCCTGCGCCTCGTGCAAGCTGCCGTTATCCTTGATGTTCTTGCCGAGGAACGCCAACCCGGCCTTGACCACTTTTTTGTACTCCTTGCTCTTTTTGTGGGTGTGGCCGGCACCCAAGAACGGCAGCAGGGCCAACGCCGTAGCGCCGTTGCGGGCTACGCTGGCGGTGCCGTGATCCTCGCAGCGACCGTTGCATTGTCCCTGCCGATGGTCGAAGTTCCATCCGCCGTCGTCCATCTGGTGATTGGCCAACCACTTCAGCGCCCGCTTCACGGCGTCTTCGGTGTCTTTGCCTCCGCCGGCGCCGGCCAGCAACCCTGCCTTGGTGGCCGCGTTGCCGCGACCGCTCGTGGCGTTACCCGTGAGCGTACCGTAGGGATTGAAATCACCTGGCGGCACAGGATCATCGCCGAGCAGTGTGGGGATGTCCGTGATTTTAGCGGCCTGCTCGTCTACCATGACGTCGGGGGTGGTTTCTTCTGTGATATTTTCCGACTCCGGCGGGGCTTCCTCCTTCACCGGCCTGTCGATAACTGGTGCCGGGATGGGTTCATCCGGCTCATCGGGGATGATCTCCTCCTGCTGCTCCTTGGGAGCCTGAATCGCCACCTGCCCTTTGTCTTGGTTATAGTCCAAACTGATGAGCGCCATGATGATCAGCAGAATCATGTGGACCACGCCGCTGCAAATCCAACTCGGGGTCGTCCGCAGAAACTCCATGAAGGCGCCGGGCTCTTCGTATAATTCATCCTCCCCCTCGCCATCTTCACCATCGGAGGCCCCTTGCGATTTCGCCTGCATAGACTGCTGGCCAGCAGCAGCGCTGGCCGGACGCGACGGGGCGGCGGCAGCAGCGGGCTTGGCGGGTTGTCTGGGGGTCGGGGGAGATGCCATGTTTCTCGATGCTCCTGTTTTCTCGATGTTCCGTCGAAAATGAGGCTTATCCTCACCTCATCAAATATAATGTTATCACCCGCGCCGGGACACCCCCCATTCAAGTTATTTGGGGCAGTGACGCCAACCTGCCGAACCGTTCGCGGCGAAGCTAAATTATTATTCCCGAAGCGGGAGGTTTTTGCCGCCACCCAGTTCCGGCCCTGATGATGTGCGGTAAGTCCTTATACAGAAACCGCTTGCGGCGATTGTCCGCCGGTGATCCAGGGCCTAATCGCCGCTGGTACCGCTGCTGCTCCCCGCGGGCATGGACTGGCGGAACTGCGGCCGATGCGGCTACAATCGTTTGCTTCTGGTCGCAGGGCTGTTTGGGATTCATCAGCGTTAGGAGTCATCGAGATGGCAGCAGCAAAGAAAAAGAAGGGCAAGCGAAAGGTCGAAGTGGTCCACCTCGTCTGCGAAGAGACGGGTGACTACAACTACACGATCCGCCGTAGGTCGGGCGGGGAGAAGCTGAAACTCAAGAAGTACAGCCCACGGCTGCGCCGACATACCCTGCACGTCGAAAAGAAGAAGTAACCCCCTGGTTTTATTTATTCTGACCGAAGCGATTTTCACTAACGTCGGACGTGCCGCCGCAGGCGGTCAAGAGCCGGTGTGCCTTTGTAAGGAGAACTATCTGTGTCCCAGGTATTGGTCAAGGATCTCGTCGAAGCAGGAGTTCATTTCGGCCATCGATCGAGCCGTTGGAATCCTAAAATGCGGCCTTATATTTACGGCCGCCGCAATCTGATTCACATTATCGACCTGCGAGAAACGATCCGCGGCTTGATCCGTGCTCGCAAGTATCTCAGCCAGGTGGCCGCCGGCGGCAGCCTGATTCTGTTCGTCGGCACCAAACGCCAGGCCGGCGAGGCCGTGCAGCGCGAGGCCCAGCGTTGCGACATGCCGTATGTTAGCGAGCGTTGGCTCGGCGGCACGTTGACCAACTTTCGCACGATCCGCAGCCGGCTCACACGGCTGGAAGAGCTGGAAGAGATTCGTTCCGGCGATGCGCTAGACGGCTACTCCAAGAAGATGCAGTCGTCGCTCAACCGCGAGTTCCGCAAAATGTTCCGCAACCTCAACGGCATGCGAGACATGAACCGGCTGCCCGAGTGTTTGTTGATCTTCGATCCAAAAAAAGAAAAAAACGCGGTTCGCGAGGCGCAAAAGCTGGGCATCACCACCGTGTCGCTGATCGACACCGACTGCGATCCCGACACGGTCGATCTGCCGATTCCCGGCAACGACGACGGGATTCGTTCGATCGAATTGATTGCCAAGTATCTGGCCGACGCCATCCTGGAAGGGAAGGCCAAGATCGCTACGCAGCAGCAAGAGCAAGCCGAGGGCGGTGCCCCGGCGGCGGAAGTTGCAGCGGCTACGATGCCGGATGCGTAGACAGACCGCGGGTAACGTGCAGCGGTCCTGCGCCGTGGCGGCACTTTAGAGATGAAGGCTCTTTGTCGCGGCGTGATTCTCGACGAATAAGGTGTAAGAATGGGAACGGAATGCTGGAGTAAGTTTTTAATTAGCCCAGGCATTTATGCCTGGGATCCGAGCGCCGCGACCCCTCCCTTTTCTTGCTGCCCCTTTAGGGGCTTGCCGGTCGCAATCACGGGTCGGTCGCTCTCCCGGACCGCAAAAACCCCTAAAGGGGCCGATTGAAAAAGAATCTCGCTCGTCTCCAATCCCCAGGCGTAAACGCCTGGGCTAATTAAAAGTCCATCGGTTAATCAACGCGACAAACCGATGCAAGACAAAATCATCACGATCCATAAACCGGAGAACGACCGATGAGTAAAATTACCGCCGCGGCGGTCAAGTCGCTGCGCGACAAGACCAGCCTGCCGATGATGGAGTGTAAGGCCGCCCTGGCCGAAACCGACGGCGACGAGGAGGCCGCTATCGAAATGTTGCGAAAGAAGGGCCTGGCAAAAATGGAGGGCCGCGCCGACCGCACAACCTCCGAAGGCCGCATGGCCGTATACTGCGGCGAAAACGTCGGTGCGCTGGTCGAAGTGCAATGCGAAAGTGCTTCGGTCGCCGGCCACGATGAGTTCGTTCAGTTGGCCAACGATCTGGCGAAGCAACTAGCCACCGGGCCAGGCGCCGCGACGCCCGAAGAATTGCTCCAGCAGGATTCGCCCAGCGCCACGGGCAAAACGCTCAAAGCGCAGATGGAAGACCTGACCAATCGCACGCGAGAGGTGCTTCGGGCGACCCGCATCTGCCGCATCGACGCGACCTGCGCTGCTTACGCCCATCACACGGGCACGGTCGGCGTGCTGCTGGAGGTCTCGGGCACCATCGACGCCGATTTGGCCAAGGACATCTGCATGCACACCGCCGCGATGAAGCCCGTGGTGCTGACGATTGAAGATCTCGACGCGGACGAAGTGGCCAAAGAGCGAGAGATTCTCTCCGCCGCGGCCCGCTCCGAAGGCAAGCCGGAAAACATCATCGAAAAGATGGTCGACGGCCGGATGCGCAATTACTACGCCGAGCAGGTATTGCAAGAGCAGCCGTTTGTGAAAGACGACAAGGTGACCGTCGGCAAAGCCGCGGCGAACGCCGGCATGAAACTCGTGCGGTTTGTCAGTTGGCAGCTTGGCGAGGAGAATTGAGTAGGAAATCGTAAGGCGAAGCGTCAGTTTTGAAGTTGCGCGTTTTTAGTCCCGGAGGGACGACATCGAATAGCCTGGGGCGCCAGCCCCAGGGATAATGTCGATTTTCCAGCGGAAAGCCCCGGAGGGGCGACACACCGTGCGATTTCATCCGATGTCGCCCCTCCGGGGCTTTCAGAACTTAATTCGACCACAATTTCCTGGGGCTCACGCCCCAGGCTATTTGATGCCGCCGCTCCGCGGCTGTTTTGCGCAACCTCAAAACTTACACTTCGGATTATGATACCAGCGGCGATACCAGCGGAGCTTGGCAGCAAGGTTTTAACCATGAGCGATGAACCGACTAAACCGCTAACCGCTCGCCCCCGGCGGGTTTTGCTGAAGCTTTCCGGCGAGGGCTTCTCGCGGGCCGGCGAGCGGGGCATCAACATGGAAGAAGTGTTGGCCATCGCCAAGCAGACGTTTCAGGCTGCCGCGGGCGGAGTGCAGATCGGCATCGTCATCGGCGGCGGAAACATCCTCCGCGGCGCCCAGTTCATTGCCGGCAGCAGCGGCGGCATCCAAGAGGCCACCGCCCACTACATGGGCATGTTGGCCACGGTCATCAACGGGCTGGCCCTGCAAGACGCGCTGGAATCGCTCGGTTGCGAAACCCGGCTGTTGACCGCGATTCCCATGGCCGTGGTGGCCGAGCCGTACATCCGCCGTCGTGCCCGCCGCCACTTGGAAAAAGGTCGGATCATCATCATCGCCGCCGGAACCGGCAGTCCGTTTGTCACCACCGACACGGCCGCCGCCCAGCGGGCCGTTGAACTGGGGGCCGACGTGCTGCTGAAGGCCACGCGCGTCGATGGTGTTTATAGCGAGGATCCGGAAAAAAATCCCCACGCGGTGCTGTACAGCGAGTTAGACTTTCAGACCGTGCATCAGCAAAATCTACGGGTCATGGACCAAACGGCGATCGCCCAGTGCATGGAACACGACATGCCGATTTTGGTGTTCAATTTCAAAAAAGAAGGCAACATCCAACGGGCCGTCAACGGCGAAAAAGTCGGCACGCTGATCAGCAGCAAAGTGCGGGTTTCATAAAGCCGCGACCGTTGGTCGCGCCCGACGCTAGATATCGCCAATCCTTTCCGTCTCATTAACCAAAGGGCTTCCCCCATGAGCGCCGACGACATCCTCTTCGACGCCGAAGAACGCATGGAAAAGGCCATCGACGTTCTCAAAAACCAACTCGGCGGCATCCGCACCGGGCGGGCCAACCCGGGGCTGGTCGACACACTCAAGGTCGAGGTCTACGGCTCGCCCACGCCGATCAAACAGGTGGCCTCCGTCGGGGCGCCCGAGCCAACGCAGATTGTCGTTCGCCCCTACGATCCCGGCACGCTCAAAGACATCGAAAAGGCAATCATCGCCGCCGACCTGGGCCTCAATCCGCAAAGCGACGGCCGCGTCGTGCGGATCAACATTCCGCCGTTGTCGACCGAAGTCCGCCGCAAGATGGTCGGCCGCATCAAGGAATTGAGTGAAGAGTCGAAGGTCGCCGTTCGCAACATCCGCCGCGATGCCAACAAAGCGGCCGACCATGAGCAAAAAGACAAAACACTCACCGAAGACGATCGCGACTCGGTGAAAAAAGACGTGCAAGATCTGACAAAGAAGTTCGAGTCGAAAGCGACCGAGTTGGCCAAAGCGCGAGAGAAAGAGGTCATGGACGACTAACCATAAAGCCGCGACCGTTGGTCGCGCCCCGCCTGGGGAAATGACGAATGTCGAATGACCAATGACGAATGAATGACGAAAAGCAAATGACGAATGATGAATGATGAATGATGAATAATAAATGATGAATGACGTTCATCGCCGTGGGGACACGGCGGCTCCGCGATGACCCATAGCAACCCGCATCATGATTCGCACGACACTGCTTTCGCTGATTCTCTTTTCCACCGCGCTGCTGTCATCCGCCCGCGCCGCCGAGCGCGAGACGCAAACTCCGGCAGAAAAGCTCACCACTTCCCGCCGCGTTCTGATCATCGCCCATCGCGGCGACAGCAAAGCGGCGCCGGAAAACACGCTGCCGGCGTTTCGCTCGGCCCTGCAAGCTGGGGCCGATCTGGTCGAATTGGATTATTATCATTCGTCCGACGGCGTTCCGGTGGTGTTTCACGACAAAGAACTCGATCGTACCACCGACGCGGTGCGGCGCTGGGGCGGTGAGAAAATTCCGCTGACGTCCAAGTCGCTCGCCGAACTACGCAAACTCGACGCCGGAAGTTGGTTCGACGCCAAGTTCGCCGGCACGAGAATTCCCACGCTGGCCCGTTCGATCGAAGTGATTCAAGCCGGCTCGGTCACGCTCGTCGAGCGCAAAGGGGGCGACGCAAAAACTTGCGTGGCTCTGCTCGAAAAACATCGCTGGACCGAGCGGCTCGTCGTGCAGGCGTTTGACTGGGACTACCTGGCCGATTGCCACCGCCTTGCGCCAAAACTCGTCCTCGGCGCCCTGGGCAGCAAGGAAATTACCGCAGCCAGGCTCGACCAAATCGAGAACTGCGGCGCCTCGGTCGTCGGCTGGAATTACCAAGATCTCCGCAAGTCCGACGTCGTCGAAATCCATCGCCGCGGATTGAGGGTCTGGGTCTACACGGTCGACGATCTCAAAGTGGCCCAGCGATTGATCGATCTGGGCGTCGACGGCCTCATCACCAACGTGCCGGGGAAGATGAGGAAGCTGGTCGCCCCGTAAAGCCCCGACCAAATGACAAACCAAACTCTCCAAAACCCGCTGCGTCTCAGCCGGCACCCGGCCTATCGTATATTTCTTGGCGTGATCGCCCTACCCATTTTGGCCATCGCTGTCTCGGGCTTCTTGGGCTTCGACAAACTGCTGGCGAAGCACAACGGCGTCGTGGCGGTTGTACTCACCGTGCTCGTAGGCGAGTTTTTCTTGGCTCTGGCTATCCTGAGTGTCTTGTCGATCGTTTGGGCGGTCGCCGCGCCCCGTTGGGTGCAAACCATGCTCTCACGTCATGCGTTGATCGTAGAAACTGGGATCTATCTGTTTTTTCCCGGCATGGCCGCCTTCTTCTATTGCTTTCTACCGTTGTGACACTTCGGGCGCGACCAACGGTCGCGGCTTTATGGCGGTTTGTTGTCGAGCCGCCCTGCGATTGGCCGATCTTTAGAACACAGCTTGCGGTTCTGTGCTTGGTCGACTTTGACTGGTGAGGCTTGTTGTGGTATCTTGGCCCCCAGAGGTGATTATCATGGAATACCCACTGCCCGCCGATCTTTCCGAACAGATCAAGCTTCATTTGGCGACGGGGAATTACGAAACAGAAAACGACGTGATTCGCCAGGCGCTCGATGCGCTCAAGCTGCGGGACGAGCTGGTTCGCTTTCGCGAGAGCATCGCCCAATCCCGCCAGCAGGCCGCCCGCGGAGAAGCCAAACCGCTTGACGTAGACGCCGTGATGGGGCGGCTGCGCGGTCGGCTTTCGGATGCTCTGTAAGGAGTCGTCATGCCACGGGCGCATTGGACTCCCCAAGCCGTAGCAGATATTGACGACATCGCTTACTACATTGCGAAGACGGACCATAAAGCCGCGACCGCTGGTCGCGCCCCGTCTGCCGGGGTCGGAACGCATTATCCCAGTTGCGCAAACAATTGCCCCGAAGGGGCCGCAACATAACCATACGTTCCCAGGGCGATGCCCTGGGCTGTTATGTTCGAGCCCCTTCGGGGCAACACTACTGGCCACTTGTCAGCCAGTGCCCCCTGGCCGTAGGTTCGACTCACCGCATTGGCGCGACCATCGGTCGCGGCTTTATGGCGCGCAAAAAAACGGCCGGCGGGCTTTGCTGCTCGCCGGCCGCGTTGGTGAATTGCTAGTGTTTTTTCTGAAACACGAATTCCAGCGATTCGGGCGTTCGCTGGTTGTACTTGGCGTCGAAGTCTTCGTCGGACATGACTAACAATAAAATCCCTTCGACCAATCCGAGTCCGCACAGACCGCACGTCAGCAGAAGGATCACTCCAGACGTTGTCGAACCGAGGTAAAAGTGATGGGCACCACACCAACTTAGTAGAATGCCCAAAATCCCTGCCGTGACCTTATTCTTCCCCCGACCTCCACTTTCACTTGCCATAACGTCGCTCTCCTTGAACAGATGATTCCGTAAAGCGGTATCGAGCCGGTGGCCTGCGGCCCTTCGTCGCGCGCCAGACGTCTGCCTGCCACGCTTGCCGACGAGGCCCCGGAACTGAGCACCGCTTACTGAGTACCGAGTACCCAGTACAGATGAGAAGTATCAACCGACCGACCCGGCCTGTCAAGCACGTTTCGCCTTGATCGTAGCGCTGCGGCGCCGGGTCATCGGAGTATGAGCCGCCGTGTCCTCACGGCGATGAATGTTGATGCGACCTACATCGCCCTGGGGACAGGGCGGCTCCGTTCACAACCCACGACCTTCCGGCGCGCGGCTGGCCAGTTCGATCCGCGCAAGCAATCTCCGGCTTGGCTCGTGACGCGGCTCGACCGAAAGCGCGTCGTGCGCGGCCCAACGGGCGGCTTGCGGGCGATGGGCCAGCATCTCCGCCTCGGCCAGACGATAGAGAATCTCCGCATCCGCCGGGCCACAGCGGGCCGCCGCGCGATGACTGTCGGCCGCGTCGTCGAATCGCTCCAGCGATGCAAAGGCCAGGCCTTGCACATAATAGGCCCGCTGCGGCACCTCGTCGGGCGCGTAAGTATCGACCAGTTGTTGCAGCGTCGAGAGCGCCCGCTGCGGTTCTCCTGTGCGAATGTACAGTTCGGCCAGCTCCAGCAGCAGCCCCGGCTGGTCGGGCGAATAGCCCAACGCGCGATGATAGTCGGCCAGCGCTGCGCGGGTTTGTCCATCGGCCGCGTTGATCCGCGCTCGCAGGGCCCAGCCGTCGGCGTGGCTCGGATCGATCCGCAACACGTCCTTGGCCTTGTCGGCGGCCCGAGTGCTTTGGCCCAACGCCAGGTACATTTCCCCGGCGCGAACGTGCAGCAGCGGATCGCGCGGGTTAAGCCGAATGGCGTGTTCGAGCTGTGCGGCGGCCTCGACCCGGGCACCATTGCGCCACAGCGATTCGCCGTAATAGCGACGGGCGTCGATGTCGATTGGGCAAGACTCGACGGCGCGTCGCAGCCACGATTGCGCCTCTGCCCAATCGTCCCGGTCGCTTGCCTCGACACCTTTTTGCGTGAAATACCGGCAGTTGGCCACTTTTTCCGAAACCGCGCCTCGGCCCCCGATCGATTGGCAGCCAACGGCCGACAACACCAAGAGCACGGCGGCCCACAACGCCGGTCGATGCGCGCAGCGCCGCCCGATCGGTCGCCGGGTGAAGTTGTGTGGGTGGGTGGACATGGCCTGTTTCGCGGCGTGTCAATCGGCGTGATCTGCGCGAGGTGGGCGGGGATAGTAGCAAAGGCCACCGACGGCGGCAATGGCGAACTCAATAATCTGCTCGCGGATGAA
Source organism: Planctomycetota bacterium (assembly GCA_022564995.1). Taxonomy (GTDB): domain Bacteria; phylum Planctomycetota; class Planctomycetia; order Pirellulales; family JADFKK01; genus JADFKK01. The sequence goes on from JADFKK010000149.1 coordinate 18,897, forward strand.
AGTGGCACATCTTGCCGTTAAACGAGCCATCCAAATCATTCGAGATGCACCTAAAACGCTCGACAACGGCCTACGATGCAGCTATCGTAGCGGTCTGAATGCCCTTCCTCCAGCCACGGAGTCCAACATGTCTTCTGTCAGACCCGCCCTCTTTTTGATCGCCGCGATGGCCCTGCTAATCGTCTTTCCGGGCCGTGCGACCATCGCCGCCGATAAGCCGAATTTCGTGATCGTGTATTGCGACGACTTGGGGTATCGAGACGTCGGCTGCTTTGGTTCGCCGAACATCAAAACGCCCAACATCGATCGGCTGGCGACCGAAGGCATCCGCTTCACCGATTTCTACTCGGCCTATTGCGTCTGTTCCGCTTCGCGGGCGGCGCTGCTGACCGGCTGTTATCAGCCGCGGATCAGCATGCGCGGCGTGCTCGGGCCGCACACCCGCACGGCGCTGCATCCCGACGAGGTGACGATCGCCGACATGCTCAAGACGCAGGGTTACACTTCGGCCTGCATCGGCAAGTGGCACGTCGGCGATACGCCACAGACGCTGCCGACGGCTCAGGGGTTCGACTCATATTTCGGAATTCCGTATAGCAACGACATGGCCCGCAAGCGTGGCTGGGGAAATAACACGGCAGCTTTGGACAAAATCTGGCGGGAGAAGGCCTGGAACATTTACAACAACGAATTGTATCGCGACAAAAAAATCATCGAGTCGCCGGTCAATCAGGTGACGCTCACCAAGCGTTACACCGAGGAGGCGGTCAAGTTCATCCACGCCAACAAAGACGGGCCGTTCTTTCTGTACTTGGCCCAGACGATGCCGCACGTGCCGTTGTTTGTGCCGGACGATCGTTACGATCCCGATCCGAAAAAGGCCTACAAGCTGACCATCGAACACATCGACTGGTCGGTCGGGCAAGTGCTCAAGGCGCTCGACGATTTGAAGCTGACCGAGAACACGTTCGTCGTGTTCACCAGCGACAACGGCCCCTGGTTGAGCAAGCAACATCACGCCGGCAGCGCGCTGCCATTGCGGGCCGGCAAGGCCACAA
>JADFKK010000150.1 GCA_022564995.1 Planctomycetota bacterium
AGATCGCGCGACTGCCGCTCGAATGCCTCGTCGGTCTTGGGTCCGCGGACGATCTGGGCGACCAGCTTCGCCGGCTCTTGCTTGAGGGCCGCGGTGAGTTGGTCCCACGTCGCGGCGAAGCCGGCCCGGCGGAACAGATGCGCCGCCATGGCCCGGCTCCACGGCCGCTCGGCATTCGGCACATACGGCTGCCAGGCCTGCCGCGGATCGAATTTCGATAGGTCGCTGTTCATCGTTACACTGCGAGGTTCCGCTTTACTCCATATTCAAACTGAAAATAAAAACCTCGTGGGAACCACGGATCACACGGAAAAACACGGATAATAGACGGTTGAGAACGAGACCCTATACAGCTCCACTGAGCTAACGTCATTACCTCAATTCCATCCGTGCAATTCCGTGCCATCCGTGGTTCCAAAAGCGATCTCCTTCGGTTTGAGTCAATAGTTAATCCTTGCGTCCGTCGGCGGATGTTTCTTGAAATCGCAGGCCCACTTCCAGCCGCATCGCCTGCTTATTGATGCTCAATTTCAACGAAGCATCTTTCGCCCAGCCCAAGATACCCAACAACATGCCGATTTCGGCTTCGGCTTGCTGAGGAGTGTGGCCTTTTTCGAGCATGTTTTGGGCCAGCAGTTGCTTTTTGTTGTCACCCAACACCTCGCTCAGCACCCGCGCGCTGAGTCGCACCTGCGTGTTGGCCGTCTGTTTTTCCGCGGACGATCCTGACGCCTTAATGAGCGTCACCAATTCACGGGCAAGCTGCCGCGTGCTGGCGATGATCAGCCGGCCGTCGATCAGGCCGATCGACGGAGAGAAATTGTAGTTGATCTTGCCCGTCTTGGCCGCTATCTCCTCGTCGTCGAGCAGGTAGGTCGCCGAGACGATCTTTCCGCCGTCGTGGGTCTCGCTGTCGAGTTCAAATTGTGGCTGGCCGTTCTGCGCGCCGGCAATGTTCAGGAAGCCGATGATGCTCTGATAGGCCACCTTCATCCGCCGGCCGCTTTTGGCGGGGTCTTTCATCCGAAAAACAATCGCCCCGGCCGGCAGCTTGATCGCGGGCGTCGGCAGATCGCTGGCGGTGAAATCCTGCCGGGCCAGCACGATTTGAATCTCCGGCCGCATCGCCCCCAGCACGTCCTCGCCGAAGTCTTGCCCCGCGAACAAGTTCGACAGGTCGCTGTTGGCCTTCGACAAGCCGGCGTTGGCCTGTTCGTTGAAGATGTCCGGAGCCGCGTTCCACATCCCGCCCAGATCGCGGTAGGTGCTTAGCGACAGCAGCGTCTGCTTCGGCAGCAACAGCGGCGGCGCGGCCGCTTCGCCCTTTGGGCCGAGATAATAGGCCCGGCCCTTGCTCGTCCAGCCGCGCTGGTGCGGCGTGGCCAGCACAAGGCGGGCCTGCTTGTCGTCCAGATAGAGCGACCCGGTGGCGAAAGGCGTCTGGCCCAGCGTGTCGAGAATTCCGCCGGCCAGAAGCTCGATCGCCGGGTTGTCGGTCTTGCCCGAGAACAACTCGGCGGCGATGCCGGCGTCTCGAATCGCTGCGACGTTGAGATAGGCCCACAGAGTTGGATCGCCGGCGATTGTCTTGCGGGCGGTCTGGAATCGCGAATTGTCGGCCAGCGGTTTCGAGTCGTCTCCGAGATACCGATCGAGCACCTCGCGTCCCAGCTTGGCGTTGTTGGTCACCATCAGCCAACGTCCGGCGGTGGCCAATAGGAGGTCGTTCATTTTGTAAGCCGGAATGCCGCGATAGGTCTTGTCCTCGATCGGGTCGGGCTTCTTCTTCGTCTTGGCGTCTTGGCGGACCAATTTGAACAAGGCGTCACGGACTGTCACGAGCGTTTTGGCGTCGCGCGACTTAACAAGCAGCACGGCGCCTTTGGTGCGGCCATCGATGGCGAAGTGGATGCCGCCAGCGCTGAGCGCCCCCACGGCTCCGCGCCACGGCAGGCCGATCTGTTCTTCCAGGTGCTTCACCACCGCATTGACGATCACGTAACCCGGCCCGTCGAGCGCTTTCGCGACGGGCGGTAGCGATTCGACCCGCTTGCGGAGCGGATGATCGAGCAACGCGGCGAGCAGTTTTTTCGGCTGCGTGACCTCGGCGTAAACAATCGTCGAACTAGGCAACAACTGGGCGGCCGATTTTTCGGCCTTCGCCTTGTCGGCCGCGATGCTCGGGGAGGATGCCAAGAGACACAGAAGAACGACGCCGGGGGCCAAGCTGCCCGGCAAGGTGTGCTTGTGGGCGAACATTGCGAACACCTCCGTAAGAGAAAAACGCCAGCGAGACATTCCGAGAATATACCCCTTCGCCGCCCTCAATGCAAAGCAGCGCGACGACCCCGTGGGATTATACCGCTACGACCGGGCCGGAGTTTCAGCGTCCTGCCCGGCGGGCGGCCTTTTTCTCGATCGGCTCGCAGCGAAAACGGCCCCGCGCTTAGTCGTTGACCTCGCCGCCAGCGCGTGGTCTAGCGCTACTAGGCTCTGTCTCAAAACTCTTGTCGGCGGGCCAAGTAGACGCGGCATCTTGCCGCGTTATACGGGGATTTCACAACGCGAAATCCACGAAAAGCGGCGGGACGCCGCTTCTACTTTGTTTTGAGACAGAGCCGTAGTTGGACAGCGCCACTTGGAGCTGTGACAGCACAGTTAAGGTCTGAATCTGTTTCGAGTTACAACGAATTGGACAAACGATTTATATGCCCCCACCACTCACTTTGCGGCCTTCGTGACCTTCTGTTCAAACATCCGCTATCACTCCATCTTCGATCGACGGTCTGTCTGCATGAACAGAAGGATCTGAACAGAAGAACACGAAGGACGCAAAGGGAAAGAAGAGCTTGCCTCGTGTAATCGTCTTGTGTTTTTGGGTAAGGAATCCGGGAGGTTAGGCTTCTGTTTTCCCCTCTTTCGCCATGCTAGCTGGAGTCTAAGCGGCGCTGTCCAACTAAGCTCCCAACTCCTAACTCCTTTTCCCCAGTCCTCAGCCCCACCTCCCACCTCCCACCACGATACCGTCTGTTGTGTCCTTTGGAGGCATGCTCTACGATAGGCAATGTCGTCGACACGATTCGCAACTGCGTGCTGAAACTGGGGGCAACCGCATCCATGGTTTTACTCAAGAGACGCTCTTTCGTTAAACTACTCTCAAGCGTGTTGGTCGCGGCCGGCCTGCTGGGCGCCCCCTGCCTTGCGTGCGCTCAGATCCCTAAGGAGGCGCAGCGCAAGGAAGCGGCCGAAAAGGCCCTGCGAAATCTTGCCGGCCGATTGAACGAGGGTGGATTGCATCACGCATCCGGCTACGACGGATCGGTCGTGGTCTACTCGACCGCCGGCTTGGCGTTTCTTGCCTCGGGCAGCACCTTGACGACTGGCCCGTACAAAAACGAACTGTCTGCCTGTGCGAAGTTCGTCATGGAGAAAACCGGGACCAAGGAAAAACTGCTGGGAGACTTAAAAATACCGGGCCGCTCCAAATTTAACATGGACCAACGGGTATGGGGTTACGCACACTCGATCATCTTTTTGGCCAATCTGCTCGGCTACACCGACTTCGTGGCGACGACGAATCTGGCGCTCTTGGCGCTGGGGCTGGCAAAAGCCGAAGGGGTTAAGGTGCCGAAGGAAACGCTGACCAAAGGCATTCAGTATCTGGTCAATTCTTCGGACGGCAAAGGACACATCGGCTACAGCCCACGCAACGGCCAGCGCGGCAACCCCGAGGCGGGACGCACGGCCGGCGCCATTTTGGCCTTTCGGGCTGTCGGCCAGACGAAACACCCGGAATATCCCTGGATGCTGCGCCACTTGGGCGGGCATCTTGGGCGCGATTTGAATCGAGGTCACGGCTCCGCGCAGTTGGGGCTGATGCAGGCGGCCTGGGCTTGCCAAGAACTGGGCAAGAAGGCATGGAGCGTTTTTTGGGCACAGCAGGGCGCCGCGATTCTCTCCCGCCAACAAGCCGACGGGTCGATCATTCCGCCGGACGGCGAGGGGGTGTTTGGCAAGGATTCAGACAGCCCCGTCGAAAAGGGCGACCGCGCAACGGCCACTCATGCCTTCATTCTAGTTCTGCCCGAGGGGCATTTGGGCCGCAGGTCTTCCAGAAAATTTTCGACGGAAGAGCGCGTCGCGCTGTTACAGGAAGCCGTCAAAATGCTCGGCGAGCACGCTCCCGCTTCCGCGAAGGATTTCTTGAAAGCGGCCAAACCACCCTCGGGCAAGGCCCTCAGCGCACGCCGGCTCGATTCGTTGTTTCGTAGCGAATTCAATCGCATTATCACCGACATCGACAACAGCGGGGCCGACCGAAAATTGAAGGCCCGCGTGCTGATCGCCCAACTCGGGATCTCTGCCGAGGTTGAGGCAACGCACAACGCCCGGCGCCGTGCGGTGATCGTCGATATTTCGGTCAGCACGGCCGTCTCGGGAGTCAGCGGCAAGGTGTTGTTTCGGCTCCCCGAAGGCAGCACGAAAGCAGCCGTGACTCCCAGCACGGTGCGCCCCACCGCCGTAAAGTCGGCCAAGTTCAAAAAGACGATCGCCCTGGCGCCCGGCTTCAGTGGCCCGCTAGAAATCAAAGTTGGCTTTGTTTGGTCGCGCGGGAAGACGACGTTCACGAGCGTGGAGACGGTGACGATTGAGGTGCCTTAACAGCCCGTTGAAAAAGTAGTGCTTGAAGCCAATCCTAGCCCGAAGCGTCAGCGAGGGAACGCCAGACGAGTGTTTTCTGTTCCTCCCTTACGCTTCGGGCTAGGATATAGGACTTCTTCAACAGGCTGTCAGGGGATTCTTGCGCTGCGAAACCCCGGCCTGCCGGCCAAGGCTATTGATGGCCAGCGCGATTAGGTTATGCTGAGCGGCCATGACGAATATCGACCAGTTTGAAAGTGTGTTCAAGGCGGCGGCCAAGGTGACGTTTCAGTATCGGCCGCTGCCAGTCCGCTCGGTGCTGGTGGTGACCGATTTGGACGAAGCTGCTGCGGGCGCATTCACCGGGCGGGTTCGCGGCTTTCTCCAGGTGCTCTCGCAGCATCGCGACGGCGTGGAGCCGGTAACCTGGCAGGTCGTGACGACCGACCAGTACGAAAGCGTCAGTGAATTGCTTGCGCTGGTTGATCGGACGTCGCCCGATTTGATCTGCACCTATCGCAATTTGCGCGACACGGCTTGGCGGTGGGAATATAGCCTGGGCGCGTATTTGGACGTGCTCGCGCAGCTCACGGCGCCGCCCGTACTGGTATTGCCGCATCCCGAGGCCGACTTGCCCACCGAGCGAATGCTCGACACGAATTCGGTGATGGCGATGACCGATCATCTGGCCGGCGATGATCGACTGGTCAGTGCCGCGGTCGATTTCACCGAAGCGGGCGGGACGCTGCTGCTCACGCACGTCGAAGACCGGGCCACGCTCGAACGTTACCTCGAGGCGATCAGCAAGATCCCAGAGATCGACACCGACATAGCGCGGGAGCGGATCAGCCAGCAGTTGCTCAAGGAGCCTCACGACTACATCGCCACCTGCGCGGCTGTGCTGCGCGAGATGAACGTATCGATTCACATCGAAGAGATCGTCACGCTGGGCCGTCAAGTGGCCGACTACCGACGACTGGTCGACGAGCATCAAGTCGATTTGCTGGTGCTCAATACCAAAGACAAAGATCAATTAGCTATGCACGGCATGGCGTATCCGCTCTCAGTGGAATTGCGCGACGTGCCCGTGTTGATGTTGTAGCGAAGCGATTGGAGATTTCAGAGCCGCCCTGTCCCCAGGGCGATGTACGTGGCGCAACCATTCATCGCCCTGAGGACAGGGCGGCTCCGTTCACGATCCCGCAGATCACGCTGAAAGGATTCAAAGCGAATGCAACTTCTTCTGGCCATGACCGATCATGACCACGTTTCCTCCTGGGTTACAGCGCTGTTCGCGGCGCTGCTGGTGGGGTTGATTCTGTGCCTGGCGATGGAGGAAAAACTGCATGCGAAGAAGTCGGTGATCGCCGGGCTGTTTGCGGTCGTTTGTCTTCTGCTGGGGGCCGCGTTCGAGCTGTTGCCTTTCGAGGATGTCGTCGTCGGCAGTCACGGTATTTCCGTTCCCGCCGGCGAGGATGATCTGCACGAGGGGGGGCACGAGATCAGGATGCCGGTCTACATTCCGGCCATCGACTGGAGCGTGATCGCCATCATCTTCGGCTCCAGCCTGTTCGTCGACATCACCAGCCGCAGCGGCCTGTTCACCTGGATTGCGATCAAGGTGACCAAGGCCTCCGGGGGCGATCCGCTCAAGCTGCTGATCTCTTACGGTGTGATGACCGTCGTGTTTTCGGCCGTGCTGAACAACGTGACGGCGATGATTATCGTCGGCTCGCTGACCGTGGTTTCGCTCGAAAAGCTCGGCCAGCGAGAACGCCTGCTCGGGTTTCTACTCATCGAGGGCCTGTTGACCAACATCGGCGGGCTGCTCACCTTGGTCAGCAGCGTGCCGAACATCATCATCGGCACGGCCGCCGACATCAGCTTCGTGACGTTTTTCCTCAAGGCCAGCCCGTTCGTGGTCGTCGCCACCGCGGTGACGATTTGGATGGGCGCCAGGCTGTACGGTGTGCGGCGGCTGGCCAGTGAGCAGCAGCGGGAGGAGGCAGCCTTATTGGTCGCCAGCTTCGACGAAAACGACGGCATCGAAAGCAAGGCGTTCTTTTGGTTCGGCGCCGTCATGACCGTGCTGTTTATCCTCACAATCGCCTCCGCGTCGGTGCTGCCTTACATCAAGGATCTGGGCATGGGTTATGTGGCGCTAGCCTTCGCCGCGATCATGCTGGTGCGTTATAAGTCAGCCGCCGACACGTTTTATCGGGCAATCGACTGGGATCTGCTGGGATTCTTTGCGGCGCTGTTCGTGGTGATCAACGTGATGGAACACGCCCAGGTACTCGCGGCCATCGGCGGCGTGCTGAAAGTGGTGATCGGCTGGAACGAAATCGGCCCACCAGACAAGCTGGGCACCGCGGCGGTGCTGCTCGGCTCGGCCGGCTTCAGCTCGGTGACCGACAACATTCCGTTGGCGGCCATGCTGGCCAATATTCTCGGTGACCTCAATACGCCAAGCGATTCGCCGCTGTGGTGGTCGGTCGTGTTCGGCGCCAACCTGGGCGGAAACCTAACGCCGATCGGCTCCGCTTCGACCCTGGTGGCCGTCACCATCATGCACAAACACAAGCTGTCGATGAGCTTCGGCGCGTTCGTCAAAGCCGCCCTGCCCTACGCCCTCGTGCAACTCGTGCTGGCCACGCTGTACGTGCTGCTGGTGCTGCCGCTGTATTGACCCCCGCCCGATACGGCGACCTCCATTCGCGCGGCACGTATTTTGCCGCGGCGAAGGCCATAAGTGGCTACTCACCATGAGGTTACGTCGGACCAAATAGCGTCTGCGGGCCAAGCCGGCCGCGGCCTACGTGGCTCCGGCCACCTGAGTGAAAGTCGACCGGACGCCTAAAGAGGGGTTTTTCTCAAGTCCACCACCCCCAACGGCCGATGCGGCACTGTGCATACCGTTCCGATTGTATCGGTTGCAACGATTTTTCCTCCGCCAAGGACCATGCAAGATGCCCCAAAATCTCCAAAAACTCGGCCGCTTCGCCGTCCTCCTAGCCATCGTCGTCCAGGCCGGCTGTGCCCGCGTCACCGTCAAGAAAGTGCCCACGCCGACGCAATACGGTCATTGGTCCGACCGGATGCAGCGAAAAGCGGACAAAATGGAAGGCATCCGTTTCTATCTCCCCCGTCCGTTCGTGCAGGTGCGGCAGTCATTTCCGATACGCACCGAGAACTATCTTGTCAGCGGAAAAGTTTCACCCGACGGTAAATATGTCATTGTCGGCGGCGTCAGCGCGACCAGCGGCTTGGCCAAGTACATTGGAACCGTGGCAGGCACGGCGTTTGTTCCCAACGCGGTGATAATAGCGGCGGACCAACCGCAACCCGCAGCTCGTACCGAAAGCAAACTGGGAGACGACGTGAACGTCGGCGTCGACGCGACGGGCGGCACGCCACCCAGGCCCGATGCGGCGCCGAAGCCGCCTGCACCAACCGTTTTGCAGCAGGGACCTGGAATCTCTAATTTTTTCGGCGACATCACGGGCATCAACGAGCGTAAGACGACGAACGACAACGGTGCCGTCGCGGTCCAGCCGTTACGGGGAAATAACTTCGACATCCTTTACTTGCCCGACTTTGAGGAACAGTACGTTGTCAGTAGCCGGTCCGGTCTGGGTAACGCCAGCTTCGAGGTCAACCTCGGGCAGGGATGGAGTCTGCAAGGCTTTAATTCGCTCACCGATAACAGCCAGATCAACAAGCGGATCTTCGATTTAATTGATTCCTCGACGGCGCTTGCCAAACAACTGGCGGAGCAAAAGTTCGGCGTCAATCTGCCCGACCTGCCCCCAGGTACAAAAGGCATGGGGCGAACTGAAGGTGCGACAAGTGCTAAACCCGGCGTTCCCGGCACCGACGTGACGCTGAAGGTGACGGTGATTCATTACGCATCCAAGGGCCTCTACCCGGTAATGAAGCCGCGCGAGGTTCAAGAGCGCGTCGTCGCCAATCAGGTTTCGTACTCGTTCATTGACGTGTTCAAATTCAGTCCGAACGTCAACGGCATCAGCGAGTTCGACCCCTCCGCCTTGAAGCGAGCGCAGGCGGCGGTTTCCAACGAGTCGTCGGACTTTACGGTTCCAAAGTATCCCTATCAGTACATCAGCTTCAACACGTTCAGCTACATGGCAATCGAGGTCGTCAAGACAACGTCTCCGGCCAACGGACCCTTCCAAAACCTCTATCCTGAGACCGGCACCGCCGAGAGCGAGAAGCAGTGGCGAGGGGTGGCAGAGTCAAGTACAAGCAGACCTAGCAAGCCGAAGCTGACCTTGGACCAAATCGTCACCGCGATCAATGCAAACCTAGGTGACAAGATTGTGCCCGAAACGGGACCAAATAGGTTTGAATTCATGTCGGCATCAGAAGGTGCCTCTGGTAAAGTGGAAATAACGCTACGGCCGGCCGCGGACAACGCGACGCCAAATGTAAATGAGTCGGCAGTCGTGGACTCCCTTGTTCGGTTGATCAAGGAAGCACTTCCGAACGAAACTGTGGAATTTACGTTGAAAGTTGAGAAGCGTCGCGTGCCCAGACCAACTGCCTATAACTTCAGTGCAGAAATTCAGGCTACATTGAAGACCGAACTAACGAAATTAACTTTCGATCCCACCGACGGTAGTGTTCGCGGACCTACCGACCCTGCCGGTGCAAAGCACTTTTTAGTCAAAGCAATCACGGCATTGGCAATCAACGATGCCCGCAGTGAAGTGACGATGACGGTAGAGATCCAAAAAATGGGAGCAACCGGCGAATTTTCGGCCGCGGAGGAAAAAATCGAAGCGGATATTAAACGCGAAGCCAAAAGAAACATGGAGGGTTTTGAAGGTAATATAATCGTCCATGCGAAGCTAGTCGATTGAAGCGTCGGCTTCCAAGGCGGGCTGGTTTGTCCCACCTAAACTTTGAGTTGCGTGAGTGATCCAACTGCCTGGCATTGCCTCCGTACCGGATATCGTCGCCGTCGTCGATCATACACGCGGCGTGCCGGCCATCGAACTCCTCTAGGTTCTTCCGCGACGCCAGAGTGCGATCCATCTTGACAAACTATTGAGGCTCTCGAACGCACCCCCTCTTTTCCGGGCTGCAACGGTTGATTGACTGCCGCAGTTCTTGCCTCACTTGATAGCACTTCGACCTCGGCTACGCGAATCTTGCCGCGATCAAGCTGCCTAATGCAGCAAACCGGTCTGCCAATCCATGCCAGATGACACTCGCGTTGGGGAAATGCGCGCGAAGAGCCTATTGTTTTGGCCATTCGTGCATCTTAGAATTGTAGGGCACCCAGAGGTATTGGATACGTCTTGCGGTTCTGCATCTTGAATCGACGTTGCCTGCGTCGAAAAAATGAGGAGACACCACGATGGCCAAGAAAACGGCGAAGAAGCTGGCTGCCGATCGACTCAAGCGCAAACTTGATCGAATCTCATCGCAAACCAGGAGGGAGGCCAAGCGACGCGTCAGCGACGCGAAGAAGGCATGGAAGCAGTTGGCAATCGAAGACCGGCGAAAGCTCGTGTTGGAGTTGGTGGAGACGCGCTGCGAGGAACTTCGTCTCGCATATCGTGAAGACGTGATTGGCGTCTATGCCTCCTATAAGCGGACCAATCGGAAAATCCATAAGCGGACCAGTCGGAAAATGCGGGAGGTGGCTCGGCGTTTACCATGTGTAACATTCAAGGTAAAGAGGAAGCGAAAGAATGTTGCGGCGCACCGGAGACTCCCCGAATCCTTGTTCGCCTATCACGCATCAGGCGACGACCGCACGCTGTGTGCCGTACCTACCGACGTAATTCGCGACGAAACAGCACAAGCGCGGCCAGATCGTAGTCCCGCACAAGTACTCGTCCGACCGGCGAGTTCTCCCACGCCGTCAACGCACGGCGTTATGACGGGTCTGTTGGAAACGCCCGATCGCAAACGATTTGTGCTTAGTTGTCTGCATGTCTTCGGCATTACAGGGTCTAACCGCGGAGTGATTGCACATGGCGCAACCGTAAGACTCGCGAGTAACAGTAACCACATACTGGCAAAACTCGCTAAGCCAGGGACGCTGTTGCCAGGAGTGCATCACAGCTTTGACGTTGCGCTGGCGACATTCGAAGTTAATGCAGGCGTGCGACAAGCGCTCGCCCAGCCAGTCCTGCTTAGCTCGGCGAAGAATTTCGACGACGTCTTTAATGAACGCAGCTACGTGATCCGGACGCCGGATGGTGACAAGAGAGTCACCTTCTTCCAAAAACAAGATAATTTCGCAAAGATGGACTACGGAGACGATCTACCGTCAATTTTCTTGAAGAGAGTGATTCTTTCCTCCTTTAATGATCCCGACGACCGGACAGAACCCGGGTCCAGTGGATCGCCTGTAATGGGAAGGAACAGAAAACTCCTTGGAATGCACATCGGTAGTCTCCCGCCAGAAACCATCGAAAGTGGCTCGCAATCGATCGAAGTTCCCGCGCGCGCGGTCATGATCCCCGCCTATGATTTGACTCGATCGCGAATCTACGGTTTTCAAGGAACGGCGGATCTTGAATTCATCTAGCGGCCCGCGTCGGGCATGTCGCTGCAAATCTACGGTGTCATGCTCTCCTGACCACTGCAATCGCCACATTCCGCCGTGGCTCGTGCTGTTTGTCTCGCTGGGGGCCGTTTTCCGCCCGAGTCGGCTGGCTTGCAGTCGATGGAATTTGACAACTAGCCATTCTGGGCTAGATTGGCTGTGTGTTACCATTCTTCGCGGAGGATCTTGCCATGTGCGTGAAACAACTAACTTTGACGGCGACGATTGGGTTTGCCATGATCCTCGCGGGTCATTCGACGATTTGTGCCCAAGGGACGACGTACACCGTTCAAATGCAACGGGACGGTCACATGCTCGTGGGCGTTTACCACGTCATGCCCGCTGGTCAGCCAGCCGCGTACCATGCTTATGTCGGCGGGCCGGCGCAGGCGTATTCTCACGTGCAATATGGCCACGTTCAATATGCCGCACAGCCGGTGGCTTCCCCTTATGATTGGCGGATCGGAAGACGTTCGGTGCTTGGTGCGTTGGTCGGCAGGCCTCGTGGATTTTACGGCTACGGGCGACCTGCGCCGGGAATCTACCCGCGCCCACTCTATTACGGCCGGTAATTGTGCCACCGCCAAGTTTCGTCAGAAAACATCAGCCGGCACGCGCTAGCGTCGGGTTCCCTGGGGAACTGTCGGCAAAGAACCGGGGGCTAGCGCCCAGCGGCTGATCGAGAGTACGCACTTCGCCGGTTTGCTGGCAAAGCCTAAATCGCCGCCAGGGTGTCGGCGGCTTCGAGGGTCTCTTCGAGTTGTTCGTAGATGCTTGAGAGTTGCTTTTCGGAGATGCCGAGCCGGGCAATGGCTTCGTCAGAAGGCGAGGCGACGTTGTGGACGCCCAGCGACGTGATGCCGTTGCGGGAGCACAGGTAGTTGGCCATCTCGACGATGTGTATCAAATCTCCATGCTCACCGTCCGATCGGTCCGGCGCGTGGTGGTATCGGATCGCGCTGACGGTCGACGGCGGCAAATCCCAGCGCTCGGCGATGAAGCCGCCGAGCTGGCAATGGTCGAAGGTCAGCACGCGCCGCTCCGCCACGCACGTCGGCATCTGCTCGTCGACTTGATCGAGCACTTCGCGGAAGGCCCGGCGCATGTGCTGGTCGATGACGATCATGCCCATGTCGTGCAATAGGCCGGCCAGATAGGCCTCGTCGGGACCGACGTGTCCGCAGATCTTGGCGATCAACTGCGAGGTGGTGGCCACGGCGACGAGGTGTCCCCACAGGCCTTCGCGGTTGTAATTACGATAGGCGCCGGCGTCGCTGAACATGCGACTAACATAGATTGTCAATGCCAAGTTTCGCATTTCGCGAAATCCCAACACGTTGATCGCCGCCTTCAAATCGTTGATCCGGTTGCGCCGCGAGTAGTATGACGAGTTGACCTGACGCATCACCCGCACCGCCAGCGACGGATCGCCCTGCACCGCGGAACAAAGATCTTCGGCGGTGCTCGTTTCGTCATCTGCGATTTCGATCACCTGCATCGCCACCTGGGGTAGTGACGAGAGTTCGCTGACTCGCGTAAAGAGTTTTTCCAGGGCCGCCTCGTGCGGCGTCAAGGTCGGCGTTTCGGCTGGCGTTTCGCTCAGAGTGTCGGTTTGCTGTGGAGCCACGGTGTTAACTCGCAGGAAACGGGGGCCGGCAGGAAACGCTGGAGATGCGAAACAGTAACCAATGAAAAGGTACGTCGTGCTCGGCGGCTTTGCGGCGGTTTGGTGTGTGCCTCGGCCGATACCGTCCCGAGTGAAAACGACACTTCCGTCAACATCCTTCCAAGCCGCACGTCGCGCAGAATACAGCCTGCTGGCGCGAGGTAAAGTTTGACCCCTTGACCGTTACAACCTACAGTTTCACAGTGCTTCGATTCCCCCACTATTCCCGCACGCCAATACGCTGGCCGATCGTCCGCACCCGGCGCAACGACTACCCCTCCAGGTGACACATTTCCATGGGTAACTCGAACCAAGATGACCTGCTGACTCAACTTGCCTCCGGAGGCGCGCCCGGCAACGACGATCCGTGGGCGTCGCTGACCGCCACAACCCCGCAGCACGCTGAGCAGGAGAAGGCTCGGCACGACGAAAAACTCGACAAGCTGCTCAACCGGATCAACGACCTCACCGGGGGTGAGTCTCTCGAGGGCGGTTCCGCGTCGCAGGCCCCTGGTAGCGAATCGTCCACAGTCGTCGAAGAGGGCGACGTCGAAGAGGGCGACGTCAAAGATGCCTTCGTGCCGCTCGAACCCGACTCGTTCGCCGCAGCCGGCTTAACCGACTCAGAGATTAGCGCCCTGGCGCTGAAGTATCTGCTGGGCATTGGCAACGCGACGGGCCGGCAAGTCACCGATCAGATCAAGCTGCCCTTCACGCTCATCGACGAGCTGCTGCGGCGGCTGAAGGACGAGCGGCTGGTGGCCCACCGCGGCGCGGCCACGATGAACGATTACGACTACGAGTTGACCGACTTCGGTCGCGAGCGAGCGCTGCGGCATGCGCAGCACTGCACTTATTCCGGCTCGGCGCCCGTGTCGCTGAAAGACTACATCGCCAGCGTCGAGGCCCAGACGATCGCCGATCAACATCCCAGCCCGGACGACCTGAAGCGGGCTTTTTCCGATCTGCTGCTGAGCGACAAGATGTTGGCCCGCTTGGGGCCGGCCATCAACTCCGGCCGCGGCTTGTTTCTGTTCGGTCCTCCCGGCAACGGCAAAACGAGCATCGCCGAGCGAATTACCTACGCCTTCGGAAAACATGTCTGGATTCCGCGGGTGTTGGGCGTCGAGGGCGAGATCATTCGCCTGTTCGACCCGATGTGCCACGTCGAGGCTCCGCTGGCCGAAAACGAAGGGCTGCTCGATCAGCGAAAGATCGACAAGCGGTGGCTCCGCATCCGGCGGCCGATGATCGCCGTCGGCGGTGAACTGACGATGGCGAATCTCGAAGTGTCGCACAACCCGACCACAAATATCTGTGAGGCGCCGCTGCAATTGAAGAGCAACACCGGCACGCTGCTGATCGACGACTTCGGACGCCAACGGATGTCGATCGACGAATTGCTCAACCGCTGGATCGTCCCGCTGGAAAAGCGTTACGACTTTCTCAATCTGCCGACGGGCAAAAAGCTCGAGGTGCCCTTCGACCAGTTGATTATCTTCTCGACGAATCTGGAGCCGAGAGAATTGGTCGACGACGCCTTTCTGCGGCGAATTCCCTACAAAATCGAGGTGCTCGACGCCACGGAGTCGGAATTCCGCGAGCTGTTCAAGATGATGGCGCCGAAGCTCGGTTTTGAATACAACGAGGCGGCGCTGACGTACTTGATCGAGACCCATTACCGGCCGATCAATCGCCCGTTTCGCTGTTGTCAACCGCGCGATCTACTGCTCCAGATTCGCAGCTACTGCCTGTTCCACGACCGGCCGCTGGAGATCACCGAAGAGTATTTTGATTTCGCGGTCGAAAATTACTTTGCGGTTATGTAGCGGGAAAGGAAATCCGAAATCCTAAACACGAACTCCTAAGCACGAAATCCTAAACAACTTCGACCAACAACCGTTCACCGGGTTTGAAGCAGCGAACCGCTAATGAACGCTAATAAACGCTAATAATTCAGATCAGATCTATTCCTATTTTAGCGTTCATCAGCGTCGATTAGCGGTTCCCATCTCTGCGTCTTTGCGCCCTGGCGCCTTTGCGTTGAAACCACGATTTAACCTGTGGTGTCTCTGCCGTTCAGAACGCGACAACGGAGCGGCTCGCCTTCAATTCTTCGGGCATTGAGACCTTCAAATTTGTTTAGGATTTCGGATTTCGTGCTTCGTATTTTCGCCCACCCTACGATCGTTCCAGCCCAAATTCTAATTTCCGCTGCGGATCGAGCTGGGCGTCGGGGTTGAGCTCTCGGAAGAACAGGCTCGGTTGGATGTCGTGGTTGTTCTGATACTTGTCGCTGGCGTATTCGGTCACTTCGCCGGTGATTTCGTGGTAGAAAATCTGGCAGATGCGCGCTCCGGCATAAATCCGCACCGGCTGCACTGCGAACATCTCCAGCGTCCAGAAGCCACAGAATCCCGCGTCTCCAAAACCCGCCGTGACGTGAACGAACAGCCCCAACCGGCCGACCGACGAGCGGCCTTCGATCATCGGCACCAAGTCGTGCGTTTCGGTCCGCTCGACCGTGCGGCCCAGGTAAAGCTGGTTCGGATTGAGCACCAGCCCGTCCTCGGGAATCGTCATCCGCCGCACGCGATTCGCCTTGCGCATGTCGAGCACAATTTCCTCGTAAACCATCAACTCGTGGTGCAGCGTCAAATTATAGCTGTTCGGGTTGAGATGTTCCTCGTCGAACGGATCGATCTTGATGCGCCCGCCCAAATCGGCCTGAATCTGATGTCCTGAGAGAATCATGTTGGGTGTTGGGGGTTAGATAACTGGTCGGCGCCACATCGCATCGTGACGTCCGTTTACCAATGACCAATGACAAATAACTAATGACAAATAACAAATTCGTCTGCCCTTGGAGCTGTCCATGCAGAAATTCGACGGGAACGTCTCAACCGATAGGGTCGCGATTTTCTAACGCGGGGGCTCTTTCGCCATTCACTATTTGTCATTTGTCATTTGTCATTTGTCATTTACTCGCTTTCCCGCTACGTCTTTACTCCAATTCGCGGGCAAATATCGTCCATCGAACATTCTTCGCACTTCGCCTTTCGCGCCGCGCAGATGGCCCGGCCGTGATAAATCATGCGGTGCGAAAAATCTATCCACTCCTTTTTCGGCAGCAAAGCGATCAGGTCGCGCTCGGCCTTGACCGCGTCCTTCTGGTCGGTCAGACCCAGACGCATGCTGATGCGGCCCACGTGCGTGTCGACCACCACGCCCGAGGCGATGCCGTAAGCCGTGCCGAGCACGACGTTCGCCGTTTTGCGCCCGACGCCGGGCAGTTCGACCAACTCGCCCAAATCCCTTGGCACTTCGCCATCGTAGCGTCGGGCGAGTTGTTGGCAACAGGCCTTGATATTCTTGGCCTTATTGCGAAAAAACCCGGTGCTTTGGATCGCCTTTTCGAGCTGCTTGATCGGGGCCGTGGCAAAATCCTCGGCCGTCTTGTACTTCTTGTACAGGTCTTCGGTGACGATGTTGACCCGCACGTCGGTGCATTGGGCCGAGAGGATCGTCGAGACGAGCAATTGCAAAGGCGTGCGATGCAGCAGCGCGCAAGTCACCTCCGGATAATCCTTCCGCAGCCGCCGCACAACCTTCGCAGCGTGCCGTTTTAGGTCGGTGTGTTTCAATATGGTGTTTTTCATATTAAGTGCGACATGCGGCGAGCGGCGGCCGTTAGGCCGTCGGTAATTCATCGTTCGGCTGACGAGCCTCCACGCGTGGGGGTATTACCCCCGAGCTAACGCTCGGGGCTCGCCGTGGGTTGGCCCGCAAACGATCCACGCCGATTTTGCCGCAGCCAGCCGCAATATGCAAGTAGCGCCGAACAACCCGTTCCACGTGTTTCCCCGTGCCACCGGCGTCTCGCCGGTGAAACACAGGCGGGACGCCTGTGCCACGTGTTTCCCCGTGCCACCGTTGCGTCATCCTCGCGATGAGACGATGATAGTGACACGCTTTCTCCTGCCCCCAATTATCCCATGCAGCTAAACCAACGCGCCGCCGAGCTTTGCGATGGCCTTGTTGCCGAGGCTGAGCGTTTGCGCGTCACGATCACCACCTGCGAGTCCGGCGCGCGGCTGATCGACTGTGGGATTACAGCAGCCGGCGGTTTGGAAGCCGGCTTGGCGATGGCCCGGATTTGTCTGGCGGGATTGGGTCAGGTCCAACTCGTGCCAGCCGAGACCGAGCTTTGGCAAGGACCGGCCGTGCAGGTGACGACCGATCATCCCACAGCGGCCTGCATGGCCTCGCAATACGCCGGCTGGCAAGTCAGCGAGGGTAAGTTCTTTGCCATGGGTTCTGGCCCGATGCGTGCAGCAGCGGGTCGAGAGGAACTGTTCGAGAAGATTCCTGGCCGCGAGCAAACCGACGTGGCGGTGGGCGTGTTGGAGACGGCGAAAATTCCTCCCGCGGATGTTTGCCGCGATATCGCAAAGCGCTGCGGCGTCGAACCCGACCGGCTCACCCTGCTGTTCGCACGCACCGCCAGCCAAGCCGGCACGCTGCAAGTGGTTGCCCGCAGCGTCGAAACAACGCTTCACAAACTGCTGGAGTTGGGTTTCGATCTGTCGCGCGTCGAGAGCGGCTTCGGCACGGCCCCGCTGCCGCCGGTGGCTGGAGACGATCTGACGGGCATCGGCCGCACCAACGACGCGGTGCTCTACGGCGGCCAAGTCACGCTCTGGGTTCGCGGCGACGACGAGGAGCTGGAGGACATCGGCCCCCAGGTTCCGAGTTGCGCATCCGCCGATCACGGCCGGCCGTTCGCCGAGATTTTCGAGCAATACGACCGTGACTTTTACAAGATCGACCCCCACCTGTTCAGCCCCGCCGTCGTCACGCTGGCCAACCTAGACACGGGCCGCCTGCACCGCTTCGGCCACACGCTTCCGCGTGTGATTCACCAATCGTTTGGGCCGTAATGAATACCCACGAGATCATGGTTCTCGGTGAGCGACATCCGGCGAGCGGCGGCCGTGAGGCCGTCGGTGATTCCCCAATCTGGTTCAACCTGTTCCCAATTCGCGTATTACCCCCGGGCTAACGCCCAGGGCTCGCCATGAAATGGCGTGTGAAAGTCCCACTTGTAATGCACCTCGCCGTTCTCGCTTTGCCGGATAGTTGGTACTTCAGAGACTTGCGTCGCGCGGCGGGGTCGGATCATCGTATTTCGCCGCTGACGTTTTCGCAAATGCGCAGCCATCTGGTCGACGGCCGGCAAGAGATCTTCAGCGAGGATTGTGATCTGGGCAAGGTCGACGCCGTGCTGGTGCGGACGATGCCGCCGGGATCGCTGGAGCGAGTTGTGTTTCGCATGGATCTGCTCGCCCGGCTCGAAGCGGCCGGCCGCGTGGTGATTAATCCGCCCAGGGCGATCGAGGCCGCGGTCGACAAATATCTCGCGCTGGCCAAGCTGCAAGCCGTCGGGCTGCTGGTGCCCGAGACGATCGTTTGCCAAACGGCCGACGACGCCATGGCGGCGTTCGTGCAGCTTGACCGCGACGTGGTCGTCAAGCCGCTGTTCGGCGGCGAGGGCCGCGGCATCGCCCGGCTGCAAAGCGAAAACCTGGCATTTGGAGCGTTTCGGCTGATGGAACGCATGGAGTCGGTGATCTACCTGCAGCGATTCGTGCCGCACGAGGGTTACGACATTCGCGTGCTGCTGATCGGCCAGCGAGTCTTCACCATCCGTCGCCGCAATCCGCACGACTGGCGCACCAACATTAGCCGCGGAGCGCGGGCCGAGCCGTTCGAGATCGACGACGAGATGCTCGACATGGCCCGTCGCGCCGCCGCGGCCATCGGCGCCCCGATAGCCGGCGTCGACCTGCTCCCCGGCTGCGACGGCAAGTTATACGTCCTAGAGGTGAACGCCGTGCCGGGCTGGAAGGCGCTGTCGAAGGCGCTGGATGTCGACGTGGCGCGCGTTACGCTCGACTTTGTGCGGTCGATTGTTGACGAGTAGCGGAATTCGCAAGAATTCAGATTGGCGCCTGCTTGTCTGAATTCTTGCGAATTCAACTACGGATACCTCGTCAGCTTCTCCCACAGCGCCGCTATCTGCTCTTCGCCAACGGCCGGCTCCTGGCAGGTGTGCTCTTCGCAGACGTAAACGGTCGGCTGCTCGTCGACACTGGTCTTGTCGGATAGCAATTCATCGAGGGCGGCGGTGCGATGACCTGACGATCCGTCGCGCCCACACGCCACGACTTTGTTCGGGATGAAGCGACGACGCAGCCCGGCCAACACGTCGTCGGCTTGCTCGCCGCCGCAGATCACGATTTCCGCCGTCGGACCCAGCAGCAGATCCAGCGCGATCAGCATCTGCCCGGCGGCCATCGCGTGCTGCGACATCAAGAAAGCGGACGCTTCCAAGGTCGATCGGGCCGCGTCCACGTATTCCTGTCGGCCGGTCAACTTACCGAGTCGCACCAGCGCCGTGGCCGCCAACGACGAACCGCTGGGCGCGGCGTTGTCCTGGGCGTCTTTGTTGCGGGCGATCAGCTTTTCGTGATCGTCGGCGGTGTAGAAAAACCCGCCGCCTTCGCTGTCGTAGAATCGCGCCAACATGATGTCGGCCAGCCGCACGGCCTCGTCGATCCAGCGTTCGTCGAAGCCCGCTTCGTAGAGGCTCACCAGGGCGTTAGTCAGCGCCGCGTAATCGTCCAGATAGGCGTCGAGTCGGGCGGTGCCGTCGCGCCAGGTGTGTAGCAGCCGGCCGTCTTCGCGACACATGTTCTGGCAGACAAACTCGGCCGCCGCGGTGGCCGCTTCAAGATATCGCGGCTCTTCGAGCGCCCCGGACGCGGTGGCCAGCGAGTGAATCATCAGGCCGTTCCAACTGACCAACACTTTGTCGTCCCGCCCCGGCCGCACTCGACCACCGCGCATTTCGAGCAGCTTGGCGCGGCCTTCGCCTAGCTCCGCTTTCAATGCGCCGGCGTCTCGCCCCAACAACTGGGCACATTGCTCGATCGTCTTGGGCAGATTCAGACTTTTCTCGCC
>JADFKK010000431.1 GCA_022564995.1 Planctomycetota bacterium
GCATCGGACCGGCTCCAAGCCGCTCGACACGAGGAACAGCCGTTCGATGATTTCAAGCGACAGCCGCTGCTTCCGAATAAACTTTCGCAGCTCGGGCCGGGAATCGCCTGGGGCGACGTCGACGGGGATGGAGACGAAGACATGTACCTGTGCGGTGCCAAAGGCCAAGCGGGAATACTGCTGATCAACACAGGCAGGGGCCGTTTCGAGCCGGCCGAGCAAACCTTCGAGGCGGCCGCCGCGTCGGAAGAGATGGCGGCCTTGTTCTTCGATTTCAACGGGGATGGAGATCAAGACCTTTACATCACCAGCGGCGGCGTCGAGTGTGAAAAAGCCGATGCGTCGCTGGCGAATCGGCTATATCTCAACAACGGTCGCGGTATGTTTTCGCTGGCACCTGAGGGCACGCTGCCCGATTTGCGCGACAGCAGCGGCATCGTGGTCGCCGCCGACTACGATCGCGACGGAGACCTGGACCTGTTCGTCGGCGGGCGCAGCGTACCGGGCGAATATCCGACAACGCCGTCCAGCCGGCTGCTGCGCGACGACGGCGGACGATTCATCGACGTCACCGACACCGTCGCACCGGGTCTGAAGCAGACCGGCATGGTGACCGCCGCCCTGTGGTCCGACGTCGACGGCGATGGCTGGATCGATCTGCTCCTGACGCACGAATGGGGACCGGTCAAGCTGTATCGCAACGACGGGGGCAAGCTCGTCGACTGGACGAAGCAGGCCGGACTGGCCGAACGGCTGGGGTGGTGGAACGGAATCGCCGGCGGCGACGTCGACGGTGACGGCGACATCGATTACGTCGTCACCAACTTCGGATTGAACACGAAATATCATCCAAGCAGCGAGAAGCCGGCCCGAATTTACTACGCCGATTTCGACGGCACCGGGAAAAAACGCATCATCGAAGCCAAGGTGGCGAAAGAGGGCATGCTACCGGTCCGCGGCAAGAGTTGTTCGCAGAACGCGATGCCGATGCTGCGAGATAAGTTCCCCACTTTTCACAGCTTTGCCAGCGCGACGCTCATCGACATCTACACGCCTGAGTGTCTCGGCGACGCACTGCGACTCGAAGCCAACACGTTGGAATCGGGCGTATTGATCAACGACGGGCAAGGGCGATTTACCTTTCGCCCGTTGCCGCGGCTGGCTCAGGTCGCCCCCTGCTTTGGAGTCGCGCTGCTGGACGTCGACGCCGATGGGAATCTCGATCTCGCGCTGGCCCAAAACTTTTTTGGCCCCCAGCGGGAGACAGGCCGCATGGACGGCGGATTGGGTCTGCTGCTGCTGGGACGAGGAGACGGCAGCTTCGAGCCTATCTGGCCCGATCGTAGCGGCATTGTGGTGCCGGGCGATGCCAAAGGATTGGCGGTGGCCGACGTCAACGCCGACGGGAGACCCGATTTGGTGTTCACCGTCAACGATGGCCCGCTCGTGGTGCTGGAGAACAACTCGCCGAAATCGAACCGCAGCTTCGCCGTTCGCTTGAAGGGCCGGAAGGGCAATCTGAGCGGCGTTGGCGCCCGTGTGACGTTGCACATGAAGGACGGCTCGAAGCAGACGGCGGAAGTTTACGCGGGCGGGAGCTACCTCTCGCAATCGACGCACGTCCTGTATTTCGGCCTCGGTAAATCCGGGCAGGTCGACCGTGTCGCGGTCCGCTGGCCGAACCAGCAGGAGACGTCGTACCCGGTGAAGCCCGACGCCCGGCGAATCACCATTCGAGAAGTTCCGCGGGATTGATGTTGCGACCTGCCATTGGCGTCGTTTCTGTGGTATCGCGGCTGTTGGCTCGACGGCGGGCCAGCCTCTCTGCCCTGCATGGAATGCCCCCCTTTTGGTGAGATAGTACGAGGCAGGCAAATCTTCTCCTGGGCGCGTGCCTAATTGCCTTCGATCCGGTAGTATGATTGTGGGTGGCCGCTTTGGCCGCCGGCCGCGGATTGTTGCGGCCGGTGCGCTCGGTCGTGCCGCGTTGGCGGATGTTTTTGTTGGCCTTTTTGATACCTGGAAATGATGACTCTCAACGCCGACCATTCCAACCGCGACGATCTCCTGGTTCCGTCCGCCGGTAATGCGCCTCGGTTCGACTCGAACCGGCGGTCGGCAAAGTCGATCGTGCGCGGCGTGTTGTTTTGGGGAATGCCGATCTTTCTTCTCGCCGGCTTGTTGCTGGTGGTCGGCGTCGTTCAATGGGCCAAGTCAGATCGCGACGCGGATCGGGCAGCCAAGAGTTCCGCAACGGATCCCGGCGACGTAGAGCCAAAGAAGAATCGCCAGGCGCCGTCCCGCCAGGAGTTGCTCTCGCAACGCCAGGAACTGAACGAAACGGTTTGGGCCAAGGAAGTGCTCGCGCAAAAGTACGAAGCCACCCTGGTGCGGCTGTGGGACGATCTGCTCAAACAAGACCGGCTCGAAAGCAGCGGCGGCCACGGCGATAAATTCGCCGTGTTTGAAAAAATCCCGCTGGGCACCGTCAAGATCGCCAAGGCCGTGTTGAAAGAAAAACTCGACTGGGACATCGAGCGTTACACGTGCAGCGGCAACGTCGAGTCGCTGGACCATGCCGGCTGGGTGAAACTAATTCAGTGGGCCAAACAATCCGGCCTAAAGCTCGTGCAATCCGAATGGCATCACGCGGCCTTTGAGCCGGCCGACGACGGATCGGCCGACTCGACCGTCTCAATGCTGATGCACTTCACGCAGGCGACCAACAACCGTCGCATCATTCTGCGCGGCAAGCTGAAAATCCACTGGTCGACTGAAAAAGACGATCGCGGCAATTTCATTCCGCAGTCGATCGACGCGACCGGCCTGGAAATGCTCACGCGCACTGGTGAGGTTCCTTTCACGGAGATGCTCACGGTCGATCCGTCGACGCCGCAGAAGGTCTCGGGCATTCATCCGCTGATCGTGTACGATCTGGACGGCGACGGGCGAAACGACCTATTACTGGGTGGTTGCAACCGGCTGTATCGTAACATGGGCGGGGGCCGGTTCGAGCAGTCGCCTCTGTGCAAGCACGCGGTGCGGACGTTTGAGGTGGGCCTGGTGGCCGACTTCAACGGAGACGGCCGCGCCGACTACATGGCACCCTCGCACGACGGCGTGCTGTTGCTCTTTCTCGCCGACGTCGAGGGCCGCTTCACCGCCAAGCCGCTCGGCCAAGGTGGTCTGCCGGGGCGTGGACCTTTCCAGCAGCCGCAAGCCATGACCGCCGGCGACATCGACGGAGACGGAGACTTGGACGTGTGGATCGGGCAGTACAAAATCTCGTATCTGGCGGGCCAGATGCCCACGCCCTATTACGACGCCAACGACGGCTATCCGGCTTATCTGCTGCTTAACGACGGTGCCGGTCGCTTCACGCCGCACACCGAACAAGCCGGTCTGGCGCCCAAGCGCAACCGGCGGTCGTACACGTCCAGTTTTGTCGACCTGGACGACGACGGCGACCTGGACCTGCTGGTGGTCAGCGATTTCTCCGGCATCGACATCTATCACAACGACGGCAAGGGTTATTTCACCGACGTCACTGACCGCCTCGTCGACGACCGCCACCTGTTCGGCATGTCGGCCACCTTTGGCGATTACAATCTCGACGGGCGGCTCGACTTTTTCGTTTCCGGCATGGCCTCGACCACCGCGCGTCGGCTGGAGTTGATGAAGGCCGGCCGCCGCGATCGGGCCGATATTCACCTCTGGCGATCGCGGATGGGTTACGGCAATCGGATGTACGTCGCTGCCGGCAAAGGTTTTCGACAGCCCGACTTTCGCGATTCGGTCGCCCGCACCGGTTGGGCCTGGGGAACCACCTCGCCCGATTTCGACAACGACGGCGACCGCGACATCTATGTGGCCAACGGCCACTCCTCGGGCAAGAGCACCAAGGATCACTGCACGCACTTTTGGTGTCACGACATTTACGACTCGACCCCAAAGGGGGCCAATCCGGCGATCTATGACGTGTTCAAGGAGGTCCACAAGGGCTACCTCGACCGCACGGAATCGTGGGACGGCTATCAAAAGAATGTTCTGCTGATGAACCTCGCCGGCAAGGAATTCATCAGCATCGGATTTTTGATGGGAGTCGCCAAGCAGTACGACGCGCGGGCCGCGATCTCGGCCGATTTGGACGGCGACGGGCGGCTCGAGCTGCTGGTGGTGGAAGACAATTGGAAGGACGGCCAGGTGTTGCACGTCTATCGCAACCGCTTGCAAACCGGCAACCATTGGATCGGCGTGCGGCTCAAGGAAGAGGGCGGCGGTCGCTCGCCCGTCGGCGCGAAGATCACCGTGTACACCGCCAATCGCAAGCACGTCGGCCAAATCATCACCGGCGAGTCGATCCACGCCCAGCACGCGCCGGTGCAACACTTCGGCCTCGGCCGGACGAC
>JADFKK010000151.1 GCA_022564995.1 Planctomycetota bacterium
GCCCGCGGATGCCCGTCGAGGCGGGACACCAGGCGCGCCCGCGTCTGGGTCGTGAGCCGCTGCAGGGCCGCAAACCAGTCGGTCAGTCGGAACAGTGCGTCGGCGGGCAGCGGCGTGACCGGCAGCAGCGCGCTGCTGAAGGCGTCGTTGCGGTAGCGGCAGCTCGCGATCAGGTAAAACGCCTGCGTGTCGCGGGCCATGGCGTCGGCGCTGGCCCAGATCGCCTCCAGGGCGGGCTCGGCCCATTGGCCGAACGCGCCTGATTCGCTTTCGTCCTCCGGGCAGATCAGCAGCGATTCGAGGTTGTCGAGATAGAGCACGAGTCCCGGGGCCTTTTCGACGAGCGCCTGGAGGAACAAGAAAAAGCGCTGCGCCGAGTCATCGCCGGCGGCCTGATCGACGTGTTGGACGACCTCTTCCCAGTCCAGCCCAAAACGCTTGCGGCAGTATTCGAGCAATTGGCCGACGAGCGCTTCGGCCCGGTTCTGTTGGCCCTCGACCTCCTGGCACCACAGCGTGCAGACGTTCGCTGCATCGTCCGTGAGCCAGGGAAGCACCCGCTGGGCCAGCGTGCTCTTGCCCAGTCCGCCGAGGCCCTGGAGCACGAGCACGCGATCGCCCTGGCGGATGCGACGACGGATTTTGTGCTGCTCCAAGCGGCGCCCAATGAAGCCCGCCTTGAGCACCTTGCGGTCGCCGAAGCCCTCGAAGCGGCGCTGGAGAACCCGCACGGCTTGGCGCTTTCCCGCCGGCACGTGAATCGAGAGCGGCCACTCAGGGCCGCGACGATAGAACACGAGCTGCGCCCAAGCAAAGGGGTGCGTGTCGGTCGGTACTTGCTCCGTGGCCGCATCTTCAGCGACGGCTGCCTTGGTGTCCGAACGCGTCGGGCTGGGGCGATGACGCGCGTCGGGGTTGTAGAGCGGATGCGTGAGCGTCTCGCGCGCCAGCCGCACCGCGTCGCGCGTGGAGCGCCCCTCGGCGATCGCTTCGTAGATCGTCTCCTCGGCCCGCGTCGACAGCTCGTCGACAATCGGGCCGAAGTAGCCGACGACCTCGGTCACGCCGGCCTTGTGAAGCTGCACCGCCGCGCTCGGTGTGCCGGCCTTTTCCTCACCCGCAGCCGTCGGTTCGTTGCCGTGGCAACTCGCGAGATAGAAGAACGGCGGCAAGCGACGCCCGTCGGGCAGCCGTTGGCGCAGGCTCTTGATAACCTCGTCAACCTTGACGAGGTGGTCGCGCCCCTCGTCGTCTTCAAAAAGCAGCGCACCGGGCATGCCGTGCCCAGAGAACTGGATCCCCGTCGGGTTCTCGTTGTTGACCGTTTCGACCAGGTCCTCCAGCGTCCCCAACTCGGTCGGCACCATCGCGCAGCGATCGGCCGTCGCCAGCGTGATCCGATAGCTCTCCGCTTCGTAACTAAGATGCGAGCCCTCCGGTGCGGAGACGTTGACGACGAGCTTAAACGGCGTCGTCGGCTTCTTCAGCAACGTCTCCCCGGCTATGTTCGTCAACGTCGTGCGCAGCAGGTCGATGCGGCCCTCGCGCACGAGAAACTCGTCATCGTGGTGCAGCAACTCCCAGGGCAGCGAGAGCAGCAGATCGTCGTCGCTGCGGATCTGCACGACCGGACGAGCGCGGTCCAGCGTGAGGAGGTTGGCCAGTCGCTTCGCATCCTCCGCATCGAAGAGCGTATCGAACAGAGCGCTCCCCAGCACCCGCGCATGGCGGAACAGGTCGGCGCGGTCGGTCCCTTCCGTCAGCGCCTCGCGCTGCAGCTTCCCGAACTCGAGATGGGCCACGCCGAACTTCGCGTCGACCTGCCACGGCAAAGGCACCGCGCGCGTCGAGCCGTCGGGACGAATCACGCTGAACTCTTTGTCATCTCGCGACAGCGTGAACACCAAATCCCTGCCCAGCACCAGCCGCCGAGCATCGTCGGCTTTCAGCTTCGACGGATCGCCAACCACCTTGAACAACTCGTCGGCCGCCCGCGCCGCGTCTCGGTCCGTGGCGTCGATGGCCTGGGTCGCCTTGAGGATGAACGGTAGCTCAACCGCATCGATCTTGACCGGCAACAGCCGACCCAGCGGACCGTGCCCCGCCACGAAGCTCGTCCATTCCTGCGCGACCCACTCGCGCCCCTCGGTGTGGTTTGAGAGCACGAGCACCATGTACCGGCTTCGTTCCAAAGCGTCGCTCAGCCGCAGGACGAAATTGTCCCCCACGGCGATCTCGCGCGAGTCGACAAACACGCGCAGACCGAGCGCCTCAAGCCGCTCGACGACGTTGAGAACCCACTCCTTGTCCGCAGTCGCGTGCGAAAGGAAGAGGTCGAACTCCTGCTGTTTCGGTTCGCTGCCGCCCATCCGTTTCTCCCGGGGAGGAATTGGAGCCACCCGTATTTTGCGTTAATGGGTGGGGTATCGCAAGCTGCCCAGCGTAGGTGAGGGCGCGGTTTCTGGCGCCGCGAGAGGATTTGTCGGGCAAATCAGCCGCTGGGCGCTAGCCCTCGGTTTTTGCGGCCCCGCGCGGATCCGGACGCTAGCGCGTTGCGGCTGATGAGGTTCTGGGAATTATGTAACGCGCTGTGAAGTTGGGTTTTCACGTAATTCACGCCTCTGGTGGCGAAGTGGAAAAATGCAGAACTGGCGGCCGGCGCGACGCAAGTGATGGACGGCATTATAGATGCGCCGTGCGGAGGTATTCCAGGTTTTTTCTCACCCGGAGTGATTTGCCTCTCATCGCAATCGCACTGCTCAGCGCCGCCGGCTTCGCCGGGAACAGACCAGGGAAATCAGCCCGACCATCGCCAGCCCCAGCGTGTGCGGCTCGGGCACGGCGGCCAAAGCGGCTTCCGGCGCGCCGGCGGGCCCCGGACCGGTCCATTCGGCGAGCAAGACAGTTAGATCCTCGAAATTGATCGGGGTGTTTTCCGGATCGACCAGATTCCCGTCGGCCGCGGTGGTCCCCGGTTTGTTCCAACCCGCCAGTAACACGGTGAGATCTTCAAAGTCGACAAATCCGTTGCCGGTCAGATCACTCAGCGGGCCGCGCGGAGAAAACGTCAGGGCAAGATCCCAGGGACCGACCAAGCCCGAAATCAGCACACCTGCGGTGTCGTTGCCGTCCATCGCGCCGCGATGAATCGAGCGGGTCGTGGTGTCGGTCCAATAGATCAAGTCGGCCTCAACGTCGAGCGCGATGCCGTGCGGCCGGACGAGCCCGTCGGCGGCGTTAAACAACGTCTGGGGCGTGCCGGTACCGTCGAGATTGAATCGTTTGATGGCCGGGGCGCTGCCGCGCTCGGCCCAATAGATCATTCCACCTTCCAGATCGAGCGCCACGCCGCGCGGCCGTTCGAGACCCGAAACAAGAATCTCCGGCGAGCCGTTGCCGTCGAGGCTTGCTCGGGAGATCGAAGAGTTGACGCCGTTGCCGCCGAATTCGCTCCAGTAGACCAGATCCGACTCAAGATCGAGCGCGAGATAATACGGCTGCGTGATCCCGGTGACGACGTCTTCCGCCGCGCCGCTTCCGTCGAGGTTTTTGCGCTGGATTCGTCCGGCGTTCCGATCGACCCAGTAAACTTTGCCCCCGTCCAAATCGAGTGTTACGTCGGCCGGAAACTGCAGGCCGCTCTCCAGAGTTTGGCGATTCGAGCCGTCCAGGTCGGCCCGTTGGATGGTGTTGGTGCCGTTGTCGGCCCAATACATTTTTCCGCCGGCAACGTCCAGCGCGATTCCACGCGGATCGTCCAGGCCGAACGACGGGATGACCAGATCGACCAGATCGGTCCCATCGCGGTTGGCCCGTTGAATTCTCGGCGCGTCCTTATCCGTCCAATAAATCGACTGCGCGGATGTTTCCGACGGGTGGACGAAGAGCACGAAAACCGAGAGCCCCAAGCCGCTGACGAAACCGACGAATCGTGACGCATACATTGACTTACCTTTCGCGCGAGGTGACCGACGAGAGATGTCCGCGGCGGCGTCGTGGCCCATACGGTCATGCTATCAAACCAACGCAACAGAATCTACGATCGGGCGGTGTGTCCCGGCTTTCTGTCGATCGCAATTCGTCGATTACCGATTTGGCCCACTCAATCTGCCGTTGACGGTAACCGGCTGCTTTCGTACTCTCGCCCACCCCCCATGAAAGGGCCTTTTTGCAGCGGAACGCACCACCTCGATTTCGTCTTATCAGAAGCATTGGTCCGAGGAGTTCGCCATGAACACTCGTCAGGCAGCCTGCCTCGTTACCGGTCTCTCGTTCGCCTTCGTGTTGTTGCTGGTTTTTGGACCGGCGACCGCCCGAGCCGGCATTTTCGATTCGGCCCGTAGCGAAGTTCGCGACAGCGGCTCGTCTTCGGGCGGCGGCGGACATCATGGCGGCGGCGGGCATCACGATGATGACGACGATGACGATAGCATTTTGGGGAGCATCTTGGGCGGGATTCTTGAGGGGATATTCTCCGGCGGCGGCGGCGGCGATCATCACCATCATCCCGACGAGCACGAATACTACGACGAAAGTTATTACTCGGTCGAATCGGATTTTGCCCCGCCCGCTCGCTTCGCCAGCTTTCCTTATGCCGACGGGGCACCGGGGATCTTGCTGCCCGCGATCGAGGACCAGGGAGCGTTCGTGCCGGGTTATGGATCGAGCAGCCGAATTCGCTTCGACTATGCCAGCGACTTTGACAGCATCCAGCACTGGGGCGGCGCCGTGCTGATCGAAGGCTGTAGCCGCTGGGGCATCGACGCCGAATGGACCGTGTTTTCCGAAGACCTCGGCCCCGGCATGGGACACGACCGGATCGACATCGGCGACGTGAATCTGCTCTTCCGGCTGGTCGAGACGGAGCGGTCGCTGTGGCGTATCGGCGTCGGCATGAACTGGTTTGATGATTCGCTCGACACGGACTACGGCGGCAATTTCACGCTCCGCGCCGACTTCTTCCCGGCCCGCCCCTGGATCTACACCAGCCAGATCGACCTCGGCAAGCTCGGCGGCGCCGACTACTTCCACTTCAACGTCACCTCCGGCGTGATGTGGAACCGCCTACACTTCTTCACCGGCTACGACTACCGAAAAATCGGCAACGTCGAACTCAACGGCATGGTGTTTGGCACGCAAATCTGGTTCTAGGCAATGTAAAGCCGCGACCATGGGTCGCGCCTGACAGCCGTCGCGCAAAGCGCCGATCACTTTGCCGGGCCGACGCGAATGACTTTTCCGGTGCGTTGGTGGGCCAGGCCGGCCGGTTCGAGGGCCGCTTTGAGTAGTTGATCGAGCGATACGCGTTTGACGGCGAAGGAGACCGTGGTGTCGAGCGAAAGGCCGGCCTGCTTGATTCGGTCGGTGTCGAACTGGACCTCTAAGTTTTGCCGCTTGCAGAGCGCACGAATCAGCCTTCCCACCGGCTGGTCGTCGACCGTCAAGGACAATACCACCTTGCCCACCGCTGGCTTCGGCCGGGGACGCGTGCGGCCTTGCAGCAGCGCCGCAAGCTGTTCGTGCGACTCCAGCGGGCCTTCGAGGTAGATTGTTTTGTCTTTCACAATAATCCGCGACGAGGGCAATTGCTCGGCCCAGCTCTCGACGAGCTTTTTCTTGCGGCGTGCCAGCGGATAGTTGCGCACCAGCACGACCTTGTCGGGAATCGGCACCAATCGCAGCACGCTGCCGCCCTGTTCGATGGTGAAGGTCAGGTCGAAGGCCGCGGCGACGAGCGTCAGCCGGTCGATCATGCGCAGCGGCGGCAAGCTGGCGGCGGCCCACAGATCGTGGGGCACCTGCTCTTGAGCGGTGATCCGCAGGCCGGTTGATTTCTCCAGGGCGGCGAGCAATTCTCTTGGTGTGGCCAGGTCGTCCCACTGCCAAGCCGCGCGGGCCAGCAACCGCCGCTGGGCCCCCGCATTCGAGGACGCGGCGCTGAGCTTCTCGACGTCGCGTTTTCGCAGCGCCGCCAACGTGCGCAGCTGGGCCGTGACCTTGGCCGGTCCGACGTAAACCACGGAGTCGAGCACACAGGCCCCGCCGCCCCGTCCAGCGGCCACTTGCGAAACGACGTAGATCACGGGCCGATTTTGGATCGAAACCTTGAGCTTTCGATCGGGATCAATCCGTCGATCGAGAAAGATCGCCGTGCGGTTTTCCCGCCCCAGATTGGCCATCGCCCGCCGCATCGTCTGCCCCGACCAAACCACGCTTACGGGTTGCTGCAATTGATTCTTAAGCGGGGCTCCAGTCAGCCAGGCGACCCGCTTTTCGCCCGTCGTGGATCGGCCCGTCGTGGATTGCCCCATGGCCCAATTATCGCCGAGCAACAGCACTGCGACGCTCAGCACGAAAGAGAAGATATTGGCGATACGCATGGTTTTCACGCAATGTTTTCAATTCCGGACGCCCAAGAGATCATAACACACGTCTGTTGTCACTCGCCTCCGCAGTCTCCAGTGTGGGGCGCTGGCTAAGCCGGCAAGCGGCGGTTGTCACTCACCTCTCCAGTCCCCAGTCCCCAGTCTCCAGTCTCCAGCCCCCAGTCTCCACGCTCGACTCCCCCGCCGGCCCTATCCGGCGGACAACCCCCACATATTACCAGAATTGGGCCAATTCTGCCGAGAATTCTCCCGCTCGGTCCGTTTTTCGTTGGGAGAATCGGGCAGCTCTGATTACAGTAGAAGTTATGGGCTCGTTTATCTCGCTTTCGCATGGGGCAGGAGCGAGCCAGCCGAGCCCGAATGACACTGGGAGTGCCAACGTTGAGTAGCGACGAAAAACCATCGCCCGTCCTGAACGAACTGTACGCCCAGTACGTGGCCGACCAGGATACGGCGGCCCTGATCAGCCGCGTGTCGCAGCGATACACGACCGCCACGCTCGAGCGGCTCGTGGAGCGCGGCGGCCGTGTCAGCCGTCGGGCCTCTGTCCTGGCGCTGGGCTTCCTCGGCAGCTACGAATCGAACGCGGTTCTGGGACGAGCCCTGCACGATCGTGATCGGGGCGTGCGCACGTTTGCTGAAAATGGCATCCAATCGCTTTGGAAACGCGCCGGCAGCGAAACTCAATGTCGCGAGTTGGGCATCGTCGTCCGACTCAACAACGCCCAGCAGTATGAAGATGCCGTCGACACGGCGATCGAACTGTTGGAGCAGGCGCCCTGGTTCGCCGAGGTTTGGAACCAGCGGGCGATTGCCCTGTTTAATCTTGGCAAATACGACGAGTCGATTCGCGACTGTCATCAGGCCCTGGAAATCAACCCTTATCACTTCGGCGCCGCCACCGGCATGGGCCAGTGTTATCTGCAAATCGCCAGTCGCGAACGGGCCTTGGAGTGTTTCCGCCGCGCGTTGCGGCTCAATCCCAGCCTCGAAGGCGTGCGGGCACACGTCGTGCATCTGGAACGAGCGCTGAAGGATCACGACAAGAAGTAGCCAGTTGGCCCACAGCACCGTCAGATGACCGCCCTTTTCATCCGCGAGCGGTAAAGCTGTTGGCCCCGGTGGTCCTCCTTGTGTTCCCAGATATCCCAGCTACAATCGGACTTTTCGTATTGAGAAGAGTAGCAAAACTAAGTGATGTGGATAGTTTAGGTAAATACTCACCGGCGCGCGGGCCTAGGCAACGACTTCGCCTGAACCGTGTACCTCTCTCCTTCCGATACTTTGTGTAGGAGGCGTCTCCGACGGCGACCTCCTGCCGTTCTTTCTAGCCATGGAGGTATTACTGTGACAGCTCTCGCCGCTGCTGTGATTTTGCAAGCTGCCGTGCTTGCGACCGGTCAGTCGTATGCCCAAGCCCACAAGACGACCCAGGAAACCGGCCGCCCGCTGCTGGTGATGGTGGGTGCCGCGTGGTGTCCGGCCTGTCAGGAGATGAAGTCGTCGCTGATTCCCCAACTCCGCCGCCGGGGCATTCTGAAGAAGGTCTCTTTCACCATCATCGACACCGACCGGCAAGGCGAGCTGGCGGATCAGATCATGAGCGGCGGGACCATTCCGCAACTCATCATGTATTGCAAAACCGACAAAGGCTGGGTCCGGCGGCAGTTGACCGGCGGGCAAAGTGTCGGCGGAGTCGAGCGGTTTATCGATCAGGCGGTAAACAAGAACACGGCCTCGACCTTGCGCCGTTAGAAGATATTGTAGAGCATCAACATCCGACATCACCCGCATCGGCGCCCATCGAGCCGCCGGCGCGGGCCTTTTGTTGCGCCGACGAAATACGCGGGCCTTGACCGGGTATGCGCGGCGACTGACAATCGATGGTTTGAGCCTGAGCCAGCCACCCAAGAACCACATCTTTGCCATGTCCCCCGTCAACGAGAATCCCGTCAACGAGTTTCCCGATGCGGCTGGCCGGTTTGGCCCCTTTGGCGGGCGATACGTGCCGGAGACGCTCACCGCGGCGCTCGATCAACTGACGGCCCAGTACGAGGCGGCCCTGGGCGACACGGCGTTTCAGGACGAGCTGAATCAACTGCTGCGGGATTTCGTCGGCCGGCCGTCGCCGTTGTATTTTGCCCGACGCCTGAGCGAAAAATGCGGCGGGGCGAAGATTTATCTCAAGCGGGAAGATCTCAATCACACCGGCGCCCATAAGATCAACAACACGCTCGGCCAGGCGCTGCTGACGCGGCGGATGGGCAAGCGCCGGGTGATCGCCGAGACGGGCGCCGGCCAGCACGGCGTGGCCACGGCGACGGCCTGTGCTAATTTCGGCCTGGAGTGCATCGTTTATATGGGCGAGGAGGACATTCGCCGCCAGGCCCCGAATGTGTTCAGCATGAAGCTGCTGGGCGCCGAAGTGCGCCCGGTCAGCACCGGTGCGCGGACGCTCCGCGACGCGATCAACGAGGCGATGCGGGAGTGGATGTCGTCGGTCGAAACGACCCATTACATTCTCGGCTCGGTGGTTGGGCCGAGCCCCTTTCCGCGCATCGTGCGAGATTTTCAATCGGTGATCGGCCGCGAGACGATCGAGCAATGTCGCGATCAGATCGGCCGGCTGCCGGATTTGCTGGTCGCCTGCGTCGGCGGCGGCAGCAACGCGGCGGGCATGTTTCATCCGTTTGTCGAACACGCCGAGGTGGCGATGGTCGGCGTCGAAGCCGGCGGGCGATCGGCCGCGCCCGGCGAGCACGCGGCGCCGCTTTCCTACGGCCGGCCGGGCGTGCTGCACGGCAGCTTCAGCTACGTGATGCAGGACGACGACGGGCAGACCAGCGACGTGCATTCGATCTCGGCCGGATTGGACTATCCCGGCGTCGGGCCGGAACACAGCTATTGGAAATCAACCGGCCGCGTCGAGTACACCTCGTGCGACGACGCCCGCGCGATGCAAGCCTTCGACACACTGGCCCGCACCGAGGGGATTATCCCGGCCCTGGAAAGCTCACACGCCCTCGCCCAGGCGATGGATTTGGCGGCCCAGCGCAGCGAGGAAGATGTGATCGTCGTCTGTCTGTCCGGCCGCGGCGACAAAGACGCAGCGGAAGTCGGCCGGCTGCGGGAGGAGGCGAACTAACGCCCATGTCCGCCATCGACCAACTCTTTACGCAGCTTCGTTCCAGCGGGCGCAAGGCTTTTATGCCGTTCGTTACGGCCGGCGATCCCGATCTGGAGTTTACTGCCCGCGTGCTGCGGCAGTTGGTTGACTCGGGCGCGAGCATCTGCGAGGTGGGCATTCCCTACAGCGACCCGATTGCCGACGGGCCGGTGATTCAGGCTTCTTACACGCGGGCGTTGGATCGCGGCGTTGCGGTGCGAGATATTTTCAAGACGCTCAGCAAGACCACGCCGACGCTTGCCGCCCCGGTGGTGACGATGGTGAGCTACGCCATCGTCTATCGCTACGGGCTGGCTGCCTACGTCGAAGAGGCCCAAGAGGCCGGAGTTGCCGGGGCGATTGTGCCCGACTTGCCGGTCGAGGAGGCCGGCGAATTGGCGGAGATTTGTCGGGCCGCCGACTTCAGCCTGATCCAGCTCGTCACGCCGACCACGCCGCGCGAGCGGGCGGTCCGCATCGCCGAATCGTCCAGCGGGTTTCTGTACTACGTTTCGGTAACCGGCATCACCGGCGAGCGGACCGAGCTGCCGAGCGATCTGGTCGACAATGTTGCCTGGCTTCGCGGCCGGACCGATCTGCCGATTTGCATCGGCTTCGGCATCAGCCGCCCGGAGCACGCCCGGCTACTCGCCCCGGTGGCCGACGGGTTAATCGTCGGCTCGGCCATCGTGCGGCGGATTGCAGAAGTAGCAGAGAAGTCACCCGATGACGTGCTTCGAGAAGTCGGGGAAATGACCGTTGAAATGGTCGCGGCAATGAACGAATAACACCGCACTTGCGAAATTGTAAAGCCGCGACCAGTGGTCGCGCCCGCGGCGCGATTCGTCGCGTCTAGGATCTGATCGCATCAAGCTTGCTTTGCAGTCGCGATTTCACGTCGCCGGAAGCCCGACGCAGCCCCATCTTATAATAGATTTTGGCGGCCCCGGCCTTTCCAGCCCGCTCGGCCTGCTGTCCACGACTCAGATAGGACAGCGCCTCCTGCTGCTTGGCGCCTGCCGCGGCGGCCTGCCGGCGGCGAATCTCGGCCACACTAACGACGGGCTGTCCGGCCGAACTTTTTGCGGCCGCGGCGATCTTGTCCTGCACGGAATTGGTCACCCGCCCGCGAGCCCGATGTAGCTCGTTAAGCGCCTCTTTCGTTTCGCGCTCTCGCCGCGTTGGCCGCTTGCTCAGATCAAGCCCACTCGCGAGCGCGTGCTGCAAGCGACTCGGTCCGCCCCGCGGAAGCCGGCCTTGCAAGCCATAGGGTGACATCACCGGCGGTATGTATGCGCCGCCGTTGCCGACCACAGGGATCAGGCCGATCACAAACGGCCGCATCGTCGAATCGCTCATGAAGCCCGTTCCGCCGTTAGGCACGACGACGCTGGGAGACTGCGAGACGTTGGTCGTATTGCTGCCCTGCGAAAAATCGAAATTAAAAAACAGATCGACGTCGCCGCCGAGCCTGGCAAAGCCGAATTGAAGCCCCGCGCCGGGTGTAGCGTTGCCAAACGCCGGCTGCGCGCCCCCAAAGCCGCCCTGGCGAAATTGAATGTCGCCGTTGGGCGTCGCCTGTCCGTCAGGCCCGATGCCGACGATGTTGCCGCCGCCGCGAATGTTGAA
Organism: Planctomycetota bacterium; assembly: GCA_022564995.1. Lineage (GTDB taxonomy): Bacteria > Planctomycetota > Planctomycetia > Pirellulales > JADFKK01 > JADFKK01. Next base: position 11,182 of record JADFKK010000151.1, read on the forward strand.
GCCGAAGTTGACGCCCTGTCGCTCGAAGAAGCTGCTGCCCACGGTGTTGAAGTTATTCTGAATCAACGAATACTGGGCCGCCGCGGTCGAGGTCAGCAGAGTGACGGCGACGACGGCGAGCAAAAGACGTAGTGACTTCATGGCAACCTCCGTTTGATCTCGGTTCCCCAGCCAGCCGCAAGCGACCGAACGTGCCGGGGTGAGCCTTGCCCTCAATCTATTCGTATTGTATCGGTCGAAGGCCGGATGTTTCAAGTGAAATGCGGCCAAGAAAGCGGCAGAAGGCGAATTTTTTTGGTTTTTGGGCTTCTCGGAATATGGGTTAATAGCAGCCGAAGCTTGTGGGAGGCGACTCCGTCGGCGATGAAGCTTGTGGGAGGCGACTTCACACTTGGCCACTTAGGCAGCCCGAATTTCCCTGTGGGCAGCTTGTGGAGGAACATTCGACCGGGAAAACCCATTTACACGAACTTTTTCGGGGGCTGGAGTTTCCTGATTCTGCCGCACTAAGTAGTAGATTCCGCCGTAAAGGTGATGTAGGATTGAGTCGGGCCTGGATTGACATGGAGGTCGTCAGTCTCTACCAATGTGTCGACAATAGGACAGTGGATCACCCTGTTTTTCACGGTAAACTGCGGAGCGTGACCATGGTCGCCAAATTCCAAATCCCGCTGCGCATCGTTCTCTATCAAGAGGGCGGAGAGTGGATCGCGCATTGCCTTGAATTCGACCTTGTTGGCAATGGCGCAACCAGACAGGACGCGATCGCTTCTCTTTCGCAGGCGATCCGAATTCAGGTTGAGGAGTCGATCGATCTCAACAATCCCCGCAACCTGTTTGATCCAGCCGATGGCGAATACTTCCATATGTTCGCAAAGGGAAAAGATATCGCCGACGCTCGCCTGACGCTTGAGATTGAAGGTGTCGATGCCGAAGGCACAAGCTGCCGTGAATATGAGCACGCTGGTGCGTAATGGCTAACCACAATATCCCGCTCAAGTCGCTCAGGCGGATATTGACTTCATTCGGTGTCGGCGAAGATAAGTCCCGCGGCAAGGGAAGCCACACCCTTTTTTTCAAAAACATCGACGGTGGTGTTTACACATACCCCGTTCCGCTTCGCAAGGATACACTGGAATGCTACGTCAAGGGAAGCCGCAAGAAGTTCCATCTCCAGCCTGCCGATGGCGTAACTGACGAAGACTTCTACAGCAGAGGCTAGTGGCCCCAATCACCTCCCTTCCCCCGCCCCGGACAGGAAAATGGGGACGCGGGTGACGAGAATCCTCATTAGGTCGCTCAGGCGATCGATTGGACGAAAGGTTCAACCGATGAACAATCAACCTCACAAGTGGGAACGATTCAGAAGCAGAGGAATATGGCACTTCGTGGCCATACACGGTGTCGTTTTTTGGGGCGTCCCGGCGGCGGTTATGTGGTCGGCGCTGTTCTCGGCCTTCACTGCCAAAGTGTCGTTTTGGTCTGCGCTGCCGGTCGCTATGTCGGTGTTCCCGCTGGGCGGGATTTTCTTTGGATTTTGGGCGTGGTGGCTTGGAGAAAGGGCCTATAACACATGGAGAGAGGCCTATCAGCAAGCAACGGCGGCTGAAGACACCGCCGAATCTAACTAGCGACTTGCCTTCGTCGCCAAGTTTCCTCCTCATTTCCACCGCTTCTCTCTGACAGCGGCTGAAACTGTACCACTACCCCAGCCCGAGGCGATTTGATGGATTCACGGCTTCTGGCTATGGTATCCCCTGTCACGCCGCTCTGCCGGAACGCCCCATTGTCGCGCATCTCCGCGATTCCATAGACCGCCAATTCTCGATGCCCGACGCACCGCTCAAGCTAATTCTGGCCAGTCGCTCGCCCCGACGGCGCGAGCTGCTGCGCGAGGCGGGTTATTCGTTCGAGGTCATCCCGCCGAGCGAGACGGCCGAGGATGGCCGGCGCAGCGGCGAAGCGCCGGAGCAAATGGTCGAGCGGCTTGCCCGACAGAAGGCGGCCGACGTGGCCGGCCGCGTCGATGAGGGGATCGTGCTCGGCTGCGATACGGTAGCCGAATGCGGCGGGCAAATCCTTGGCAAGCCAGCCGGCCGCGACGACGCCCAGCGGATGCTGGAATTGCTGCGAGGCCAAGAGCATCGCGTTCTCAGCGGCCTCTGTTTGTGGCGCCGGCCCGACGACCGCGTCGTTTCCCAGGTCGCCACCACCACGCTGCGAATGGACGCCATCAGCGACGCGCAAATCGCCGAATATCTGGCCGGCGGCCAGTGGCACGGCAAGGCCGGGGCGTTCGGATATCAGGACCGATTGGGCTGGATTCACGTCGCCCGAGGCAGCGAGTCGAACGTCGTCGGGCTGCCGCTGGAGTTGCTGGCGACGATGATCGATGATCTGCCCGAGCGGTAGTTTGGCCGTTTGTCGGGGTTCAGATTAGCTCAGCATGGTTCGCAGTGTCTACCGCGTAGCCCGATGGTCACGGGATTTTAGCGGATGCCCGTCGGTGCGGCGCACCCTGCCGTAAGTTGTTGCACTGCAACGGTGTTCGGGAACCTGAGCCCAATCGCTCACCGATCGTGCCTCCGCCCGAGCGGGGGGGAAAGTGCTTAGCGCCGGCGGTCGGCTGTGATAATCTATAGGTTCCCTCCACGCACCCACTCCTGCCGAAAAAGGAACGCACGATGTCTCAGGATTCGCGCCATGGTTTGAGTTTTCGTTTCGCTACGCTGTTGCTGCTGGTGGCGGTGCTGGCGGGAGTGAGTTCGTTGGCAGCGGTTCAGGCGGCGCCGGCAAAGCCGCCAGCGGAAGGTAAGCAGGCTGAACGGAAGGCCGCTGAGAAAAAGGCAACGGAAAAAGCCGCTGAGGAAAAAGCGAACAAAACTGCCGAAGAGGCGGTCCGCAGCCAACCCAAGAAACACCCGCCGGGCAAACGAGTTGGCGTGTTCAGCAAAAAAAATCCGGAGAATCTCGACGATCTCAGGGCGATCGAAAAGCAAGTGGCCAAAGTGGTCGAGAAGGCGCTCGCTTGCGTCGTCGGCGTGCGCATCGGAGTTGCCCAGGGAAGCGCCGTCATTATCAGCGCGGACGGCTACGTGCTGACCGCCGGACACGTCTGCGGGGCTCCCGGCCGCGATGTCACGTTTCTCTTTGCCGACGGAAAAACAGCCCGCGGCAAGACGCTCGGCGTGAACCTTACGATCGACAGCGGGCTGATGAAGATCACCGACAAAGGGCCCTGGCCGCATCTCGACTTGGGCGATTCGAGCAAGCTCAAGCCCGGAGACTGGGTGATTGCCATCGGCCATCCGCGCGGGTTTGAACTCGACCGGCCGCCGGTGGTGCGAACCGGGCGGGTGATTCGAGCCAACGAGAAGGTGGTGCAAACCGGCTGCACGCTGTTCAGCGGGGACTCAGGCGGGCCGCTGCTCGACGTCGACGGCCGGGTGATCGGAATTCACAGCCGCATCGGCGGACGCACGTCGCAGAATTTTCATGTGCCAATCGATACCTTTCACGACACCTGGGAACGACTGGCCGCGGGCGAAATAATCACCCGTACCGAGCTCGGGGTCAACGTCAAGACGGTCGACGAGGGTTGCCGCATTACGAAGGTCCGGTCCGGGAAGCCCGCCGACAAGGCCGGGCTGAAAGTCGGCGACGTCGTCACCAAGTTCGACGGCAAGGCGTTTGCCGGCATCGTCGGCATGTCGAAGCTCATTCGCAAGCACAAGGTCGGCGATGAAGTGGAGCTTGAGATTCTGCGGGACGGCAAGAAAATGAAGTTCAAGGTAAAGCTCGGCAGTCGATGACGACGGCCAAAGAATGACATCACGACATGGGTGGCTGGTGGCTGAGCTTGCGAAGCCCCAGACTCGTACTGCCTGGGGCTTCGCAAGCTCAGCCACCAGCCACCCCATTCTCCAAACCAGTAGAGGATCGTTATGAACGAGACGACCGCTAACAGCCGGTTTCAACTGATACGATCGGCCCTCCCTGGGCGCTGCGCCATGCTGCTGCTGGCGGTCGCGTTGAGTGTGGTCTTTGGCTCTACGACGCTTGCCCAGGAACTTTCCAGACGGAACTACAAGAACGGGGCGGAGGTGAAATCGGCTTTCAAGAGTGTCGTCGAAAAAGCTCGCCACTCGACGCTGCTGGTCAAGTGCGATGGAAAAACCGTCGCGCTGGCCACCGTGGTCGACGCCAACGGATTTCTCATCACCAAGGCCAGCGAGCTAACCGACCCGATCGTCTGCGAAGCGAACGGACAGACCTACGCGGCCAAGCTCATCGGCGTTCACAAAGAAACCGATCTGGCCATGCTGAAGATCGACGCGCAGGATCTCAAGCCGGTCCAGTGGGCCAAGGCCGACGAGCAGCTTTCCGTGGGACGTTGGGTCGTCAGCGTCGGCATGAATGAACTTCCCTTGGCCGTGGGAAACGTCAGCGTGCCGCGACGAAAGATCGCCCGCCAGCGCGGCTACTTGGGCATTCAGCTTGCCCAGGGGGAGGACGCGCCCAGGATCGTCGTGGTTTTTCCGAACAGCGGCGCGGCCAACGCCGGCCTCAAAGTGGGCGACGTCATTCGACAGGTCGGCACGCAAACGATCCAGACGACCAAGGCCCTGAGAGACAACATCGGCAAGTATCATCCCGGCGACGTCATTCATTTGGCGATCAGCCGCGGCGATGAGGCCATCGACGTCGAAGCCACCCTGGGCGGCGCGTCGGTCTTCATGCCGGCCGGGGGGCGGCGCAATGTGATCGCCGGTCCGCTGAGCGATCGCCGTACCGGATTCCCGGCCGCCTTCACCCACGACACGGTGCTCAAACCGACCCAGTGCGGCGGACCGCTCGTCGATTTGTCCGGCAAGACCGTCGGCATCAACATCGCCCGCGCCGGGCGAACCTCGACCTTCGCCCTGCCCGCCGAGACCGTCGTGGCCTTGCTCGACGACCTGAAGAGCGGCAAATTGGCCCCGGCCAAGAATAAGCCGAAGAAGGACGAGAAGCCGAAGAAGGAGAAGCCGAAAAAGGAGGAAAAGAAGAAGGACGGCGAAGACACACCGTAGGTTATGCTTCAGCATAACAGCGCTAGACAAGCACGCGCGGCTGTCGATCGCGCGATTGATTGTTTGTTATCGGTCATTAGTTATTTGTCATTGAAGCACAAATGACCAATGACGAATGACCAATAACGAATAACAAATTCTTTCCATTGAATGGGCGGCCTCCATCCCGCCCAACATTCTCACCACCTGCCCAAGGATCTCAGCATGTCACGTTTTTCGCGCCGCTGCTTGTGTGTTGCCCTGGTTACCGGATGTCTTACGGGACTGCCGCCGGGCCGTGTGTCGGCCGCCCCGCCCGCCACGCCGACCTCGCTGTGGGTTTATGTCGGCACCTACACCGGCGGCGACAGCCAGGGCGTTTATCTCTCGCAGCTAAACTTGTCTACCGGCGAACTCTCGCCGCCTAAGCTGGTGGCCGAGGTTTCCAACCCGTCGTTCCTGGCGATTCATCCCGGCGGCAGGTATTTGTACACGGTCAACGAAGACGCCAAGTTCAAAGATCAAAAGAGCGGCGGCGTGAGCGCGTTTGCCATCGCCGCGAAAAGCGGAAAGCTCAAGCCGATCAATCAACAACCCTCGCGCGGCACGGGTCCGTGTCACATCGTCGTCGACCGCACCGGCACGAATGTGTTAGTGGCCAACTACGGCGGCGGTAGCGTGGCCTCGCTGCCGATTCGCGACGACGGCGGCCTCGCGCCCGCCAGCAGCTTCATCCAACACACCGGCTCCAGCATCTTGCCCCGGCAAAAAGGCCCGCACGCCCATTCGATCAACGTCGACTTGGGCAATCGCTACGCCGTGGTCGCCGACCTGGGCCTCGACAAGCTGCTGGTTTATCGGTTTGGCTCCATCAAGGGAACCCTCACGGCCAACAAACCCGCGGCCACCAAGCTGCCCGGCGGATCGGCCCCCAGGCATTTCGATTTTCACCCCAGCGGGCGCTTCGCCTACGTCATCAACGAGGCCAGCCTGACCATCACGGCCCTCACTTACGACGGCGACCGTGGCGTGCTCAAGGTGATTCAAACCGTGCCCACGCTGCCCAAAGGCGTGACGAAGCAAGGCAGCACGGCCCAGATTATCGTTCACCCCAGCGGAAAATTCGTTTACGGATCGAACCGCGGCCACGACAGCATCGTCGCCTACGCCATCGACCCAAAGACCGGCAAGCTCACCTACATCGCCCACCAAAAGACCCTCGGCAAAACGCCTCGCAATTTCAACATCGACCCCACCGGCCGCTATCTGCTGGCCTGCAACCAAAACACCCACACCATCCACACCTTCGGCATCCATCCAAAAACGGGTGTCCTAAAACCAACCGGCAAGAGCATCCGCGTCCCCTCGCCCGTCTGCGTTCAATTCATGAAGCCGCGCAAGTAACTTCCGCCTGCCGGGCGGAACCCGATCGTGGCACCGGCGTCCCGCCGGTGAAAGCCGGTGAAAGCCGGTGAAACACTGGCTATCCTGCTCGCCGATGACTCTCCGCCAGATTCCTTCCGGCAGAAGGAACCTACGTGACATCGCCTTTTCGCTGGCAATTCCCCGCGGGTGTCGTTAGAATAGCCTTCCGGGGCAGCCGGTTTTCCAACGACGAAGTAACCCGAAGCGTGAGCGAGGAATTAGCAATCCGTGCCCAGCAAATGAGATACGCACCACCGCGTCCCTGGGCGCGACAACGATTTGTCATTCGTCATTATTGAGCCGCCGTGTCCTCACGGCGATGAACATCACTCCGAATTCCCCATTCCGAATTCCGAATTTGAAAGCCCCCCATGTCTCGCCAAGCTCGCCTTCGCCTCGACACCCGTCACACCCGCTTGGCCGTCGAACCGTTGGAAGAGCGCCGGCTTTTATCCGTCGCGAGTTTTCAAGACGGCGTGCTGCCCACGCCCGACTATGCCGGCACGCGCGACGTGCCGATGTTTGGGGCGGAGGCGGACGTTAATTTCGGAGATGAGGTGACGCTCCGGGCCGATGCGGAGCAGGGGTCGACGGGCGAGCCGGTCTGGTCGCTGATCAAGTGGGATCTGTCGGGCATTCCGGCCACCGCGACGATCAACGACGTTTCGATCACGGTTAACGTCACCAACACAACCGTTGCGCCGGGCTTCAGCCTGCTGGCGATGCGCACGCCCTGGATCGAATCGGAAGCGACCTGGATCGGGCCGACCGCCAACAGCACTTGGGAAGAGCCGGGCGTGACCGACCCAGCGGACTTCAACCCGACCGTGCTCGGCACCATGACCGGCGCGGCAACGGGGCTGCTCACCGTGCTGCTCAACTCGGCCGGCACGACGAGTTCCGGTGCCTGGGGAACGCTGAGCGGATTGTTGGGCCCGACGGATAATCCCACGCCTTCGGAGCCGGACCATATCAACGTATGGAAGTGGGAACACACGGATTGGACGCGGCGTGTGACTCTGGCACCGGGGAGAATGTGTGGGCGTCCGCGGTGGACCGCCTTGAGTCTGGCATTATAACCCTTATTTCTGAAGAAAACGCTTGCAGTACGGAGGATTTCGACTAGAATGCGATTACGGAAATGACGACGCGCTGCTGGCGCTGGTGAGTTTCGCAAAAGAAGTTCTTCCGACAGGTCTTTTCTCTTTAAGAAGGAGGAGGAGATGACATGAATCGCTCGCTTTTGTTAATCGTCGCGGTACTGCTTGGCGCGATGGGTCGTGCGGGCATCTCGGCGCCGATTGTCTACTCGTGGACGGGAACGCTTGAGCGTCGAAACGAGGCCGATGACCCGTGGGGACTGGGCGACGTGCTGACACCGTTCTTCATCTCGGTGGCAGTTAAGGAAGGGGCGCTGGATGTTGCGGGGGATGACTTCGACATGAATCTCGCCGCCTTCTCCGGGTTTGATCTGAGAGATGCGCAGTTTCGAATCGACGGTGAGCCAGCCGTCGTCCGCGAAGACAATCGGATTTTTTTCTTTGATCTTGATTCTACGGACACTATCGATCTGAAGTTTCGCGACGTGATCTTCAGAGGCGGTTCGGCGACGATTCGCAGTGTAGCCCACATTCCCGGTTCCGCGTTTACTTTCGACGAGATTCTTGAATCGCCGCCTGCGTTCTTAACCGTGAAGACGACAGGCCCCTCATTAACCGCATTTGAAGGCCCGTACCTAGTGGCCGTAGCGACTGGAGTGAGCGTGACAGGCACGCCCGTCCCAGAGCCATCGACCTTTGTATTAGTGCTTGTGGCGATGCTAAGCGCTGCAGGCATTCTGCGCAGAAATCGTAGCAGGTAGTCCGTGGCACAGTCCTCTCGTCTGTCGATGACGAGCATAAGCGCCCGGGACTCCAAATCTGTGT
>JADFKK010000152.1 GCA_022564995.1 Planctomycetota bacterium
TTATCTTCCGACATATTCGCCAGACTGGAACCCGGACGAAAAGGTGTGGAACCACTTGAAAAACCACGAACTTAAGAGCCATCAAGCGAAAACCAAAGACGAACTCAAACGCCTTACACGGCGAAAGTTGCAATCCATGGCCAAGCGCCCCGCACTTCTCCGAGGGTTGTACTTTCGCTGTTGTGTGTCAGATTTTTTCAGATGAGCCATACAAGACGGCTGGTCGGTGGCGCTCGCCGGGCGTCGAATAGAGGCATTGGAGCAGACGATCGCCGAGGCGGGATCGCACGCCGCTCGATCGCTGGCCGTGGCCACCGACGTGCGCGATCCCTCGTCCGTCAAGACACTTTTCGCCAAAACGCAGGAAACCTTCGGTCGCCTTGATCTGCTGTTCAACAACGCCGGCACGAACGTCCCGGCGATTCCGCTGGAGGATCTCACCTTCGAACAATGGCAATCGGTCGTCGACGTGAATCTGACCGGCGTGTTTCTGTGTACGCAAGAAGCCTTCCGACTGATGAAAAGCCAAACGCCGCTGGGCGGGCGGATCATCAACAACGGCTCAATTTCGGCGCATGCCCCGCGCCCTAACTCGGCCCCGTACACCGCCACCAAGCACGCGATCAGCGGCCTGACCAAATCGACCGCCCTTGATGGCCGGCCACACCGCATCGCCTGCGGTCAGATCGACATCGGCAACGCCGAGACCGAAATGGCCGCCAAAGCAAAACAAGGCCTCCCCCAGGCCAACGGCGCGATCGAAGTCGAACCGACCTTCGACGTCGCCCACGTCGCCCCCGCCGTGCTGCACATGGCCAATCTGCCGCCGGACGCCAACATCCTGTTCCTAACCGTCATGGCCACCAACATGCCGCTGGTGGGGCGCGGGTAGTAGGTTATGCTTCAGCATAACACCGCGTCCGCGTTTGGCATCGCGTAGGTTCTGTTATGCTGAAGCACAACCTACAGCCCATCGGGCCGCGCGTCGCCGTCTTACATCTGGCGACCGCAATTCGGACAGTGCGTTTCTTCCTCGCGCAGCAGTTGTCGGCAGTCGGGACAAGACCGGTCGTAGGGTTGTTGCGACCGGCGATTGAAGTACAGCACGAGCACCACGAGCACCACGGGAACGACGAACAAGGCGATGATGGCGCAGATGATGATCAACTCCATTGGTCCGAGCATGAACATGGCATCTGGCTCTTTGAACAATGGTCCAGGCGATCGACAAACGGACGGTACGAAACTGGCTAAAAGTGGATTGTACCGCGATCCATCGTCACGCACAAAACATCGGGAACCCACCGGCGCCCTTAAAGCTGAAACTCTTCATATCGTGCCTGACAGGCCGTGTCGTAGGCCACCCGCATCTTTCGCTGCTTCGGAAACAATTGCAGGCAGGCGGTGGTGTGCCAGTAATCGCTGTGCATGCAGATCGTCTCGGCGCTCGGACGGTCGTGGTGACCGTGATCGGACATCACGTGGCTGATCTGCTCGGTGTCAAGCCGCTGCGCAACATTGATGCGTGCTTGGAGCCGCTCGCTGCGGACGTCGGCCGACTGATGAACGCGCTGATCGCGCAAGGCCTGTGGAGCGCGGTCGGAATAAACGGCCCCTTCGTCGAGTTCCACGGGAATCATCTCGGACATCTGAACGCGGTTCGTGTGAAACAACAGATCGGAGTCATCCGAGGGCGATCGTAGCGCGCTACGCGTGCTGGAGATTTCGAGCGAAGCGATGCGCCCCTCGGCGTCGCCCAGCATCAACAGGCCGGCACCCCAGCGTTTCGACTTGGCCAGCAGTTCGGCCGCCTCGGGCACGGTCCGGCAGCAACCGAGCGCCTCGGCGATCCACATCGAAATCGTCGGAGCGGCGTGCTTGGCGTCGGTCATAAACGCGTAGTTGTTGGTGATGCACAACCCCGCTTCGTTGATCCCGTCGACGGTTCCGCAAAGCGGCGCCGCGGTGAATTCCAGGCTGCGTAGCTTGCCCGCGGGACGGCTTTCGCGGAGCGTATAGAGCGGCTGGATGACCGGCAGGTAATCGAAGTTGTGGGCCAGGATCGCCTCGCCCGTGCCGGAAGATTTTCCCGTCACCGCCAGGGCCGAACAAGCAGCGACCGCCGGTACGACGCACGAACGGCTCAGGTCCGAGAGCACCGCCTCCATGGCGTTGAGCAGATACAAACTCTTCGGCCGAACTGCGGCGCCCTCGGCCATTCCCAGCAGCCGCTCGCGGGTATCCGGCAGCACGCCCGTCAAGCCGCGGTCGAGGAACCTGCCGGCCTTGCGCTCCGCCATGGCGCGAAAGAACCGCCGCGTCATCCACCTGGGCTTAAGCAGCCGAAACGCCTCAAGCTCGGTCAGCACCGAGAGCGCCTGGTGAATTTTCGCCCGCAGACACTCCCCCTGCGTCCGCCCCATTTGCCGAGCGTCGCCGCAGCAGACCGCCTCGACGCGAGGAACAAGCGAAGTCTCCTTGGTCGTCGGTTGCATCTCACGTTCCGTGTTTATTTCGCCGGTCATCGCGCCAGTTCGGACAACAGAACAAAAAAGGCGTGGGATTCATTGGAGTCGATTTTGCGCGGAGGTCAAGTGCCGTCAGGCCGAAACCTGGACGCGCTGATGAAGCCCCCGGAAGCCCCCTTTTTCGCCAGATCGGTGTTGTCGGTTGAAAAGCAGTGAGTTATAGTCCATGCGATTATCGCCGATACGGACCGGCCCGAATCAGCGGGACGCCGAGAATCTGTCTCATCCCACGGCAGAGTTGCGAGGATGCAGTTGCCAGGATGCGGTCAACGAAGGGAGTCTACCGATGTCGGTGACCTGGGAAGAGTACCTATCCGTACCCGATGCAGACGCCAAGTTTGTCGCGTGCTTTGGACGGTGCCGCAACGCTTTCGAGCGGCATCGTGAGAATATCCGCGGCTTGGTTGAGAAAACATCACCGCGTGTCGTGGCCTGCCTGGGAGCCGGCGTCCTCAACGACATCCCGTATCGCACGCTGGTCAGGTCGGGCGCCACGATTCATTTGGTCGATTGGCTGGCCGGTTCGAGTGACGCCGGCATTTCGCTGTCGCTCATTGAAACAGACGAGGACCAACGGCCGGAGTGTATCTATTGCGACGTGTCGATCGACTGCCCGGAAGAGTTTTGTGTCAACTACCAGCGTTCCCGTGGCTCAGCCGGCGCCGTGTGTGACCGTTTTGCATTGTCTCCGTGCGAACCGCCGACGTGTGAGGCATTCCTCAAAGGGGAGTCCCCGTTAGTTCACTATGAAGACGTGACAGGTGGATATGCGAGCCAGTTCGGACATCGCTTGTTACGTGAGCTGCGCGATGCGAGGACGTGGGAACGGGCTTTGTCGAAGGCGACGAAATTAGCGGGTCGCATCCAACCCACGGGACGTCTCTCCATCGACGATGCGAGCGTCGACCTGGTGACATCTTCGATGTTGGTGTCGCAGTTTGCCCACGAACCCTACGATTTTTTTTCCGCTCGGACAGCAGAGCGGCTCGGCCCGCCAACGCCTCAGCAGGAGGCAAGCCTGTTGCCTGCGATGGAAAAGCTGCGCTCGGCGCTTTTCGCGCATCAAGTCCAACGGCATTTGGATGAAGTCCAACGAATTCTCGCAGCGGGCGGCATCTGTTATTTGTCGTTTGAAGTATTTTCCACCGTGCCCCAATCTCATCAATGGTTCATGGTAGAAGGCGTTCCGGCAGTTCTGAAAGCCGCCGGAGATCGATTTCACTTTAATTTCGACCTGCTTCCCGAGACCGAGTTGATCGTGCAGTTTCAGGCGACACGTAGGCGATCTTTGACGTTGTGCGTGGTGATGGAATTAAAGCCGATTTAGTGCTGCGGCGAATGGGTAATGCGACGCACTAAGCATCGATCGAGAAATAAATGTCTCACGAAACGATGCTCGGCGAGCGGAGGCCGTTAGGCCACCGGTAATCCTTCGCTGGGCGTCAAGCTCTTCGCGCGCGGTTGTATCCCCCCTCGCTTACGCTTTTTGAAACTGCGCATTCTTAGTCCCGGAGGGACGGCATCAAATAGCCTGGGGCGCGAGCCCCAGGGATAATGTCGATTTTCCAGCGGAAAGCCCCGGAGGGGCGACACACCATGCGACGTCATCCGATGTCGCCCCTTCGGGGCTTTCAGAAATTAATTCGACCACGATTTCCTGGGGCTCGCGCCCCAGGCTATTCGATGTCGCCGCTCCGCGGCTGATTTGCGCAACCTCAAAACTTACGTTTCGGGGCTCGCCATGAAAAAATGCGGCACTTATTTTCCGAACGATACTAAGTGCAGTAGGTCGCGGCTTGCCGCCACGCCGGCAATGATTTCCAGCGATGGTTGCGCCGCGGCAAGCCGCGACCTTGCCGTCGTCACCGAACCGCTGCGTGAACAAAAAGGTCTGTAGTCCGAATTCATCTGGTGAATTCCGTTTAACGCCAAGTTATGATGCGAAAAACTCCTTCTCGGTTGGCAATTTTATCGGGGAGTTGCAGTAATTTTTCTCGATACATACTCAGGGTAATTCCGGCTGCAAACACCAGCCCGCCGATGATCGTCATGAATACCGCGACGCCTGTCAATTCTTCGGCCCACCTGGCAAGTTCCGTAATCATCACGATGAGATACAGCGTTAAGCATCCGCCGCCGAATAGCGTGGGCGATCTCGTCTGCCAACTGTACCCGGTCACCAGCATCACCATGGTGACCGTGAGAATTCCCAGTTCATCGCGCAGCGAGATCGCGTCTCCCCACCAGCGATGGTAAACGACCGCCACGAGCAACGGCACCGTGGCCAGGATGCTTCCCAGAAACAGTCCCACGTCGACCAACTCGTTTCTGGACTGGGCAGTTTCGCGAAATCGTGCAATGTGGCTGACCATCAGCAGGGCCACGCCAGCGACAACGCTCACCAATTCCACCTTTTCTCCGAGAGTGAGAGCCTTCAGCCAATAGATGGAGATCGTCAGAAACGCCAGCCCGACCAACCCGACCGACGCGCTCGCGTACACTCGGCGCCAAGCTCCTTGTGGAACCGTCCAGACCGCCGCTATGCCAATGACCGTGGTGATCAACAAGACAGAGTATTCAATCCCACCGGTCTGCCCGTCGACGAGGCGCATCAATCCCTGCCAGAACGCTGAGAGCAGGGCAATCGACAAAATGGCATTGCCGCTTTGAAAAGCGGTCAGTCCCCGCCCACGCATCGAGAGCGATTTTTCACCGCGGTCTCCGTACACGGTGACCTGTTCGAGTCCCAGGGAACGGGACGTCAGCAGAGCGGCCAGTCCAAGCACGGCATACAGAATTGTGTGATAGTAGCCGGAAATGCCGAAATAGCCCATCCATTGCCACAAGGCGCCACACGCGGCCGCAGCAGCGAAGTAGGCGTTGACGCTTCGTTTGCGAAAAAGCCCCGCCAGCACGTAGAACAGGGCGGCTTCGGCGAAAACCACTCCCAACAGGAGATTCTGGGGCTGTCCCTGCAGCAGGCGGATGACTGCTCCAATCTCCTGCAGCGAGGCGGCGAGGACGTGAAATAATATGATGCCCGTCGCCGTGTGGGCGATCCACCCCAGTGGGCGTTCGGGAATCCGTCCGCGCCACAAACGCGACGCGATGATGTAGCCGATCGGAATCACCATCAACAAAGGAGCCTGCTGATACCATGGTTCCAATCCGATTAACGGCAGCAGCCCGGTCGCTGTCAAAAGCAGCCCCGCGGCACTGAAGAATAGATACGCGGCCACCTGCCTTACGGACACTTCACGGGAAAGGTGGGCCGAGATCCGATTGCTGACGGCAACGACAAGCATGGCAACGACATAAACCCACTCGATCGGGACATTCGGACTCCAAAACAAGCTATTGGCACGGAGGTGAAGAGCCCAGCCGATGAACAACGGGATGCCGCTGAGAATCAACCCCAACGGGGCCGCGACACGGCTCAGTTTGTCGCCCTTTTCAGCGACGTAGCTTTGCGCTAGATTCGCTCCCAAAGCAACCGTCGCCAGCGCGATGATCACCGCTTCGGGACTGTCGAATTGCCAACCGATTAAGGTCACAATTGCCATTAACAGGCTGAATGCCGCCAGGTAAACATACACTCCCACGCGGCGAACGACGAGGTCGGAATAGAGATAAACGTAGGTGCCCAGCACCCACAAGCTTCCCGCCAGCAGCGGTCTGCCGGTCGACAGATTGCCCTGAAAACCGGAACCGAACAGTTCGCTGATGGGGTCATTCAACCAACTGAGAATCTGAGACCCCAACAGGATCAGCAGTGAAACGCCGACTTGGGCTTGACCGCTCCAAAACAGCGGCAGCCCGTAACGGACTCGCCCAAATTCACCGTCGCTGGCGGGAAACGCCCGCTCTGCATGGATCGAGATCAGCCCCAGCATCATCATTAAGCCAATGCTTAACGTCGTTGCATCGACACTAACATTTAAGACGGGCAGGAAGAGCAGCGCGGTCAACGTCACGCCGGCTTCGACGGCATACATGAACAACGGATCGCGTAGAATGCGCACGGTCGCAATATAAAGCAGACTGCACAGGTCGGGAAGCTGCCAGAGCGAGCAGGTGCCGGGTGAAGTGCGGCGTTGCCCGCGGCGCGGGTTGGGAGTGATTTGACAAGGGGCTTAAAAGGGGCACTCGGGTGTGCTAGCATGAGGGCTACTGGCTGACTATCAGCGGCTGAAGGAGGCTGCAAGGCGATCTGATCGTGTGCCACGGGTCGGCAGGCCGTCAAGGTGCAGGTGCCATAGCGCCGCGTCGATTGGGCTGCGGGCAGTCTGCTGAAAAGGTTACCGGTTTTCAACAGGACACGATGAGAGAGAGCGGAGACAGACTGATGAGCGGTGACCTTGACCTAATCAAACAACTCGAACGGGAAATCGGAACAGAGATCGAGGTCCGTCCTGATCGTTCGGAGGAAGAGGACCACGCATTCGGTAAAGAGCGGCCTAAGAGCACAGACGGCAATACGAACAAACTGATGTATTGGTTTTTCCTTGCTGATCAACCTGGCCACGCCGATATGGACTTCGTCGTTATCGATGAGGATGGCCACGCAGTGCGGCTCTATTTGATGAAAACCCTGCTTAGCGAAGTCCCTTCCACACTATTTAAACTCGAATACATCGAATTGCTCCTTTTATATAGGATCAAATTCTCAATTGTCCCTGCTGAGATTCGGTCTTTGAGCCGTTTAAGGATGCTTTTTTTTGGATCGAACAAGAATCTTCGCGAATTGCCACGCGAATTGGCCCAGCTTCCCCAACTTGATGAAACTTGTTTCGATGGCCTTCAACTAACAAGTCCACCACAGGAAATCGCCGAGCAAGGCATCGATGCCATTCAAAACTACTTCGCGTCGCTCGACGAGGCCGACGAGGTTGATTATCTGTATGAGGCCAAGATGGTGCTGGTGGGGCGGGGTTTCGCGGGCAAGACGAGTCTCGTGCGGCGGCTGACGATCCCGGGATACAAGCTGGAGCAGAAGATCAAGAGCACCGAGGGGATCGCCATCGCCACGTGGGACTTGAAAATGCCGCTGGAAAAGAGCGACGAGTTTCGCTTTAATATCTGGGACTTTGGCGGCCAGGAGAAGTATGACGCCACGCACCAATTCTTTATCACCGAGCGAACCGTCTATCTGTTCGTCACCGAGGCCAGGCAGGAAAGCAACTACCTGGACTTCGATTACTGGCTGAACGTCGTGCAGATCCTGGGCAAGGAAAGTCCGGTGATCGTCGTGCAGAACAAGGTCGACCTGCGGAAGAAGTCGCTGCCGACGTCGAAATACTCAAGACTGTTCCCCAACATCGTCGGGTTTGTCGACGTGAGCTGCGCGGACGACCAACAGGAGACGATCGCCAAGCTCCGGGATTGTATTCAAGAGGCGGTACGAAAGTTACCGCAAGTGGGCGACAAGCTGCCGGGCGTCTGGGTCAAGATCCGCGAGGAGCTCAACAATCTTGAAAAAGATTACATTACCTACGATGAGTATTGCCAGATTTGCGCCGCTCACGGCCTATCGGAGACGAGGGCGGACCACTTGAGCCGTTACTTCCACGACCTGGGCGTGATCGTCCATCACTCGGACGATCCGCTGCTCAAGAAGCTGGTGGTCGTCAATTCGGACTGGGCCATCGACGGCGTCTACAACGTGCTCGATACGCCCAGCATCGAACATCGCAATGGTCGGTTCACCAATAGCGACCTGGAACAGATTTGGAGCGAAGCAAAGTACGCCGGCAAGCGGCCCGAACTGCTGGCGTTGATGAAGAACTACAAAATCTGCTTCGAGCTGCCCGGGACGGGAACCTATATCGCTCCGGAACTGTTGACCGCCAACCCCGTCGCTTACGATCGGATCGAAAAAACGGGGCGGCTGACCTTCGTGTATCGCTACCAGTTCATGCCGGCCGGCCTGATCTCGAGGTTGATCGTCAAGCTACACCGTCACATTGAAGGCGAGGCCTTTTGGCGGCACGGCGTGGTCGTGACATTCGAGGGCGCGCGGGCCCTGGTGGTCGAAGACGACCAGGCCCGGCAGATTCGCATCGACGTCGAAGGAAACGCCGACACGAAGCGCGAGCTGCTGGCCATCATCCGCAAGGAGTTCTTCGAGATTTACGAGGAATTCAACCGCAAGATCGAGTATGAAGAGCGAATTCCCTGCAACTGCCGACAATGCCTGGCCCGTATCGAGGACGAAGCGGAGCCCCACTATTTCGATTGGCGAACGGTGCAGCGCTACGCGCGGGAACCGATCGACGTGATCCGTTGTGAAGCGTCGCTCGCCGAGGTGAGCGTCCCCAAACTGATGGGCGAGATCGCCGACAAGCCGGATGCTGTAGACGACTTCTCCCTGGCAACTCGTCAGCGAACTGCGGAGCGACCGACATCGACAGACTTCTCGGAGCGAGCCGTGCCAAAAGCGGCTCCATGGGAGAAGGTAGCTCTGTTCGCCGTCAGCGTCAGTTTGGTGCTCGTGATGCTCGTGATCGCGTTTCTGGTTCCCGAGCCAACGGAATTCCAAATCTGGGTATTTCGCGTGGTTCTTGCCCTGGGGGCGGCCGGCGTCGGCGCGCTGATTCCAGGCTTCCTTGAATTCGAGTACCGCAATTGGCTTCGAGCGGGCGGTGCGGCGGCGTTCTTCGCCCTGGTTTACCTTGTCAATCCCCCGGGCTTGATACACGACCCGCCGGCAGCGGTCCATAACAATGGTCCGTCCGCCGATGGGAAAGACGAAGAAGGAAAGAATTAAATCTGTCCCAGTAGTTGCGCGGCGGCAAGCCGGGGCCTACGAAAAACAAGCCACCCGAAACATGTTGCCTCGGGCGGCTTGCTCCCGTCTTGTGTGCTGGTTAACCGGTAACTTGGTCGGCTACTTCTTGCTGACCTTGTCGTCTTTTTTCTCTTCGTCAGGATCTTTCGGCGGGGCGAAGGTGCCCAGGGTTTTGCCGTCGGCGGCGTTCCAGACGGAGAGCACGCTGTTCTGGCCGCCGGCGGCGACGACGGCACCGTCGTCGCTGGCCGCGGTGGCGTAGACGAAGTCACTCGCGCCGCTCAATGCGCGGACCTGGCCGCCGTTGCTGCTCTTGTAGATTCGCACGACGCTGCCGCCGCCGCTGATGATGAAATTCTCGCCGTCGCCGACGAAGTTGATCGACGTGACCTCCTTGGGCATGCCCGAGACGGTCTTTTTCTGATCGCCCGTCTTGGCGTTCCAGACCTTCATTACTTTGTCGGCGCCGCCGGAAACGATCGTCTTGCCGTTTCTCTGCCAGCTTACGCCGAGCACATGGTGCGAGTGGCCCTCGAAGGCCCGTTCGAACTTACCGCTGGCCACCTCGAACACCTTGACGAAACGGTCGGCCGCACCCGTGACGATGCGGTCGTTGTTTGGCGAAAACTCCAGACTAAAAATGGTGTCGCTGTGGGCGTCCTTGAACTCGCGGACCAGCGCGCCGTCGGCGACGTTCCAGATTTTCAATTGCCCGCTACGTGATGGCTCGCCGCCGCCGGTGGCTAGCAGCTTGCTGTCGCTGCTGAAATCCAGCGCGATGACGCGATCGACCAGTTGGGCGCCGTCGTCGACGTCGCCGATGGTCCGCTCGAGTTTCCACTCGGCCGCCGTGTTCCAGAGGATCGCTTTTTGATCGGCGCCGATGCTAAGCAGCTCTCCGCCGGCGGCGAAGATGACCCGGGCGACCGGGCCGCCGTGTCCTTCGTAGACGTCGATCGGTTTGCCGGTCTTGGCGTCGTAGGTGTGTACCTTGCCGTCGGTGCCGGCGGCGGCGAGCTGCCAACTGTCGGCCGAGAAGGCAACGCCGCCGAACGGTTTTTCGGCGGCGGTCGAGGCGGCTTGGGCCGTTTTCATATCGGCCTCGAACTTCGCCTGGGCCGCTTGAGCCGTCTTGATGGCCGCGTCGAAGCCGGGAATGACGTCGGTCGACTTCTTCACCGAGGTGGTGCCCGCAGTGACCGAACGCACGGCGGCGGCCAGGGCGTTTTTAGCGGTGGTCATCTCGCCGATGGCCTTGTCGAAAGGAGCTTTGACTTTCTTGACGTTGGCCTCGGCAGTTTTGACCTTGTTGGTCGCGTCGGTGGCGGCTTTGGTGGTGGCGGCGAGGGCCGTTTTGGCGGCCTTGTTCTTGGTATCGGAATCGGTGCCGGCCTTGTCGGCGACGGTTTTCTTGGCCACTGCGTCTTTGTTCTTGACGTCGGCGGCGGCGAGCACCTTGACGGTCGCGGCCACGGCGTCCGTAGCTACCTTGCTCTTGGCGGTGGCGTCGACCAAGACTTTTTGGGCGGCTTTGTTCTTGGTGTCGGTGTCCGTGGCCGCCTTGTCGGCGACGGTTTTCTTGGCCAGCGCGTCTTTGTTTTTGGCGTCGGCAGCAGCCAGCAGCTTGACCGATGCGGCCAGTGCGTCAGCCGCTGCCTTGTTCTTGGTCGTGGCGCCCGCCAGGGCCTTTTGGGTGGCCCGATCCGCGTTGATCAGACCTTGGTTTTTGGCATCTTTGGCCAGGGCGGCCTTCGATTTATCGGCGTTGGCCTTGGCCGTGGTCTGGGTGGTGATCGCCTGTTTGGCCGCGGTGTCCTTGGCCGTTTTGTCCTGCGTGGCCTTCACGAAGGCCGGATTCGCAGCGGTCGCCACTTTGGCGGCGGCGGCCTTGGCGGTGGTCGCCGTCTTAAAAACCGCGGCGGCTTTATCGGCGGCGGCTGTGGCCGCGGTTTGAACAGTAGCCGCCTGCTTGGCGACGGTGTCCTTGGCCGTTTTGTCCTGCGTGGCCTTTGTGAAGACGGCCTTCGCAGCGGTCGCCACCTTGGCGGCGGCCGTCTTGGCGGCGGTGGCCTTTTTGAAGTCTTCGGCCGCTTGCTTGGCGATGGTGTCGGCCGCAGTCTTGGCATCGGCGGTCGTTTTTACCAACGGCTTCGCGGTGGCGAGATCCTTGTCGGCCGCCTGTTTGTCGGCGGTTGGCTTCTTGGCGGCTTCCGTTTTTTGTTTAAGAGTCGCATCGGCTTTTGTTTTGGTCTCGCCGGCCTTTTTTAGATTCGCTTCTTCCTTCTTCTTGCGATCTTGCCCGGCCTTGAGTTCGGCTTGCGTATCGGTCACCTTGCCCTTGGCCAGCGCGATCGTGCGGGTCAGCTTGGCCACGACGGCGTAGAGACGCTGATTGCCTTTCATTTCGACCACCTGCTTGCCGTCCGCGGCGTTCCACAGCTTGGAGACGTTATTGGTGCCGCTCGAGGCGAACCGCTGTCCGTCCGAACTGACCGCGACCGAAGTGACCGGCCCACCATGAGCCATTGAGCGGACTTGATTGCCGGCGTCGACGCCCCAGTGACGGAGCGTGCCGTCGGCGCTGCCCGAGAGCAGATTCTTTCCGTCGGCGCCGATGACGGCCAGAGAGTTGATCGCGCCGGTGTGGCCCTTGAGTTCCTTGATCGGCTTGGGCGCCGTGTCCTCTTTCTTCTCGTCCTTCTTCGCGGGGTCTTTCTTCGCGGGCTCCGGCTTGGGCTGCTCGCTGGGCAGTGCCCAAATGCGGATCGTGTTGTCCTTTTCTCCGGTGGCGACTTGTTTGTCGCCGCTAACCAAAGCCAAGGCGGTGATTTCGGCGGTCGTCGGCGTCTGTGCCTTTTCTTTTCCGCCGGCGACGTCCCACTCGCGAATCGTCTTGTCGGCCGAGCCGGAGACGAGCGTCTTGCCGTCGGCCGAGAAGGCCAGGCCGGTGACCGCGCCTTTGTGGCCGGCAAGCGTCTTGGTGGTCTTGCCCGTGGTCAGATCCCAGAGTTTGATCGCTCCGCCGGCTTCGCCCACCGCGGCGGTCTTTCCGTCGGCGGTGACGGCCAACGACTTGACGTCGCCCACGGCGCCCAGTTCGCTTTTCTTGACGCTTCGCGGCAGGCGCCACAGCTTGACCGTGCGGTATCCGCCAGATGCCAACAGCTCTCCGTTGGGGCTGAAGGCCAGCGACTGCACCATGTCGAGGTGGGCCACGCCGCGATTTTTGTAGATGTCGCCCTTGAGCAGTTCGGGGTCGGTCAGCCGACCCATCTCGCGGCCGGAAGGAACATGATAGATGAAAATCTGATTGGCCCGTCCGCAGACGGCCCACTGCCCGTCGGGCGAGATGGCCACGGCGTAAATCGGATTGGCTCCTCTAGGCAGGGCTTGCCACTTGAGCGGCCCGGCGGTGCCTTTGACTTGGCCGGTGGCGCCTTCGTCGATCCATTTCTTGATGATGCCAAGCTGCTGGGGCGTGAGCGGCTTGGCGCCGACGTCGTTATCCTCCGGCGGCATAAACGGCTCCATCTGGTGCGCGGCCATCTTGAGCAGCAGGCTATTGGCGCTCTTGCCGGCCACGACCGAGGGGCCTTCGCCGCCGCCGGTGAGGATCGTTTGCGGCGTCTCCATCACCAGATCGCTCTCGGCCTCGGACGAGTTGTGACAGGCCAGGCAGTTCTTGCGAAAGATCGGCAGCACGTCTTTCTCGAAATCGACCTTGCGGCCGAGATTGGCCTCGGCAATGGTGAGGGAAGTTTTTTTCGGCTTAGCCTTGGCCTTGTCTTGGGCCAGCGAGATCTGATCGCCGGAGGTCATTCCGAGAAGGATCGCGCAGACGACCGTGCCAGCCAGCAAGACGTTTTGCCTTGGTCGTGTCATAGTTTCACCTATCGTTTCGTTGTGACCAACATGGTCGTGCGGGAGTGATATTTATTTCTTCTTGGCTTCCTTCTTGACCGCTTCGACCTTGAACTTGATCGTCTGTGAGGTCTTGATGTTCTGGCCGTTGAGCGTCAGCGATGCTTCGAGCAGCAGTTCGTGCTCGCCCGGCGTAGCATTGGCCGCGGCGGTCAGTTCCAGCTTACCGGCGCTCTGGCCCTTGGCAATCGTGGCCTTCTTGATCGACACGCCCGACACCCCGCTGGCCGGCTTAGCCGAGACCTGCACGACCTCGGCAAAACCAAACAGCCGATTGATGTTGACCGTCACTTCGAGCTTGGCGCCCTGCTTGACCGTCCCGGCCGGATTGGCGGCCAGCGTAATCGGCGCGGGGGCGATCTTGATGGTGATTGGCGTGGAGACAAACGCCATGTTGATCTTCTTCGGCTTGGCCGCGGCGGTGGCGGCCTTGGCCTTGGCGGCGGCGGCCTTCTTATCGGCTTCGGCCTTTTTCGACGCCGCATCGGCGTCCGTCGCTTTCTTGTCGTTGGCGACTTTGGCGTCGGCCGCTTTCTTGGCGGCAGACTTGGCGTCGACAACGACCTTGTCGGCGGTCGTCTTGGCGGTGGTCGCCGCGGCGACCTTGGCTTTGGCGTCCGCGTCTGCCTGGGTGGCCTGATTCTTCGCATTGACCAGATTCTGATCGGTCGGATTTTTCTGCAAAGCGTCCTGGGCCTGCTTGAGCTTGACGGCGGCGGCCTTGGCGGCGTTCTGAGTATCGGTCAGCGTCTTGGTCATCGCGGCCAGCGTCGTTTCGGTCTGCTTGACTTTCGCGGTAGCGGCAGTGGCCGCCGCATCGGTCTTTTGCTTCTCGGCGGCGGCTGCCTTGAGGGCCGCGGCGATTTTGGCGGCTTCGGCCGCGACGGCCTTGTTCACCTCTTCCAACGCCTTGGCCCGCTCGGGAGCCCGGGAGTAGTTGATGTTCGATTCACCCTTGAGGCAGAAGCTGAATGTGCCGGTGGGGATGTTCGTGCCTTTGAAGTCGATCGTCAGCTTGCCGTCGGTCGTGCCGCTCTTGATCGTTAAGCCGGCTGCCTTCGGACCGGCCACCAGACCGACCGCCGTGAATTTCATGTCGGCCTTTTCTTTACCGCTCCAGGCCACCTTGACCGGGATCTCCAGCTTACCGGCGATCGAGGTTTCCCAAATCTTGCCTTCGCCGGCGGTCACCGTAGCCAGGGCCACTTCCTTGTCGGCGACGCTCAAGGCGATGTCGCCGGCCATCCGCGACTGCACGATGTCGCCGTTGTTGATGGCGGTAACATCCCAGGTGACTTCGCCGCTGCGCACGGCGCGGGTAACGTCCGCGCCGCCGGCCTTGCCCTTGCCGGTGATTTTGATCGTGCCCGACCAGGCTGGAGCGTTGGCCGCGGCGGCAAACACCAGCAGGGCATGGTTTGCTTTCGCGCCGATCGTGACCGGCGGGCAAGTCACGCCCGGTGGCAGCCCCGCGGCAGTAAGTTGAATTTCGCCCTGGTGTCCGTCGCGTCGAAAAACCACGACCTTAATCGCCGACGAGCCGCCCTTGCGCAAGAACGCGGTGGAGCTAAGCACCTGATTGTTATTCGGCTTGCCGGCCGCGAACCGCTCGGGCACCGCGATCAGGCGGAAGTCGGGCTGCTGCTGGCGAATGGCCAGCCGATAGACGTAGCGTGGGTCGCACTTGGAACCCTGGTGACGGACCATGATGCGATACGTCGCGTCTTGCTTGACCTCGAAGCGATAGGCCGGATCGTTGGTGCCGGTGTCGAAGCGAATCGGCGTGTTGCCCTTGGCGGCCGACAGGTCGTCCATCTCCTTAATCAGCGTTTCTTTTTCCAGGCCCTGGTCGTCTTTGTCGACACGTAAGACGAGGAAGTACGGATCGGCCGGGGTGCCGAGCCGCTGGCTGAGCACGTCGATCCAATAGACTTCGCCCTTTTTGGCGTCGAAGGTGTACCAATCGCGATCGCGGCGGGGATTGAACTGTCCGGCGATTTCGCAGGGCACCGTGATCTTTTGCGACTGGGCGGCAGTGTTGTTCGGTTCTTGCTCCAAGATGACCGGGGCCGTGGCGAAGCCGATCTGTACCGGGTTCGACTCGCCCTGCGGCCCTTTGACCCGATAGACAATGCCGTCCTGTCCGCTTTCGCGCGGGGCCACATAGCCGGCCATCACCAAGCTGCTCTTGGCCGCCGCATCGCCCGGCAGGGCGATGGTCACGTCGAGTTTTTGCAGCGTCTTGCCGTGGACCGTAACGCCGGGCGCGTCGCTGCCGCCGGGCAGATTGCGGCCGTAGATGGTGAACTTGCCGCTGGCGCCGGGCTGTCCGGCCGGCGGAAAGACGAAATCGACGTAGGGCCGGGTGCTGATCGAAAGCCGATAGAAGTGGTCGCTGCCGCCGATGTACAGAAAGTCGTTCACCTGAACGTAATAATCTCCGTCGGCCGGCACACTGAAATCAATCATTGCGTCGCGTCGCACCGTGTCGCGGGCCGACTCGAGTTGTAAGCCCTGGGCGTTGAAAATCGCCAGCGACGGGTCCATCCGCGAGTCGATGCGAAAGGCCTGGCAATCGACGATCACCCGCTGACCCTTCTTCGCGGTAAATTTATAATAGTCGTAGCTGGCCGAGTCGGATCGGGCGTTGACGATCGTTTCCAGCGGCACCTCCATGGCGGTTTCGATTTTGTTGTGCGTGCCCTGCTCGGTCAGCTCGCTGCGATCGCTGACCGAAAACGCCCGCGCGTTGGTCAGGCCCCAATAGCCGGTGGCCCGCGCTTCATAGACTCCCGGAGGCACGTTAGCGGCGATGGAGACGGTA
Organism: Planctomycetota bacterium; assembly: GCA_022564995.1. Taxonomy (GTDB): domain Bacteria; phylum Planctomycetota; class Planctomycetia; order Pirellulales; family JADFKK01; genus JADFKK01. The sequence continues at coordinate 16,061 of JADFKK010000152.1, forward strand.
AACTGCCCCGAGATCGGCGTGGGCTTCTCGCCCGCAGTCATCTTCGAGACGGCGGTGATGCCGGGGTGCGAGAATTGCAGCTTGAAGACTTCCTCAAAATCGCTGCCGGCGAGCGCGACGTCAACCTTGCTGCCTTGCTTTCCGCCGGGCGGATAAACGCTCTTGAGCTTGGTTTGCGGAAGCTGTGCCAGCGCGGGACCGGCGAGAAGAACTAGCACGAGCACACTGGGGAGTGCGGTAGCGAATGTAAATCGACAGGCAGCATATTTCATAGCTGGCGTCCTATTTTGTAGGAATGAGCCAACGAAGAAACCCGCCGTGCTTGAGACGGAGGCTTCCTCCGCGACGAATTGACCGAGCAACCGTGCCCGGCAAGATTTTTCAGGATGGTGGAAGGTGGGTGGGTCGGGGGCGTCGACAGTTTGTACCGTCGCGCGGTGTCAGTTCAATTATTGTAATTGAAGCGGGATGCGATTTGTGGAGTGGGACGGTTAGACCTCGCGATTCTTGGTAGGAATCTCGCCATAAATGACGAATGACGAAAGAAGCCCGAATGCCAAAAACCCCTCGATCGGGAAGACTGTGTCGAATCCGCACATGCTTGCTGTTCGGGCTTGGGATTTCGTCATTCCTTCGTCATTAGAAATTCGTCATTCGTCATTGACCCATCAGTGGTTGAACAAAAACTCCTTGGTGTTAATCAATGCCCAGACGATGTCCTCGTAGGCTTCTTGGACTTTCTCGCCCTTCTTCTTGATGTGGTCGCCGGCGATATTGTATTCGTCCTGGTCGGGCTCTCGGGAGAAGGCCACCAGATACAGCTCGCGGATTTTCTCTTTGTGCGTCCGCTCCTTGTCCTTAGCCAGTTTGGCTGCCCGCCCGCTGCCGTTAGTCAGCTTGCCTTGCACTTCGCTGGAATTGAGCAAATGCAGGCTCTGGGCCAGATTGGCCTCGGACGACCGTTCGCACTCGCAGGCGCTGGAGCTTTCCGGTGCCCCGAACACGGTGAGAAAATACGAGTTGAAGTTGCGATCGGGCAGTTGAACGGCCCGCGTGCCGGCCGGCAGCCCGCTGAACGGAGTGGTCGACATCGTCAGCGCGTTGATTGAATCGAGCAGCACCTCGGCGTGCAGACGCTTGGGATAATACCGCGAGAAGTTCTGCTTGTCTTTGGCGTTGTATGCGTTCGGTTCGGCGCTGAACTGATATGTGTTGGAGAGCACGATCGTGCGGATCAACTGCTTCATGTCGAACTTGCTGTCGATGAAGTGCTTGGCCAGCGCCTGGAGCAATTCGGGATTCGTGGCCGGATTGGTTGCCCGCATGTCGTCTTCCGGGTCGACCAGCCCGCGGCCGAAGAAGTGTTTCCAGTAACGATTGACCAGGGCGTGGGCAAAGAACGGGTTGTCCTTGGCGGCCATCCAATCGACGAGCGCCTCGCGCGGATCGTCGTCGGGACTCAACTTCATCGGCGGCGATCCCAGCCCGGTTGGCTTGAGATTATTCTTGCTCGTGGGATTGGTCGCCGAGGCGACGCCGCGCCGATGAAAAATGCGGTCTTCGCCGGCCTGCTCGCCCTTTTTCTTGCCGACCCGCGAGAAAAACGCCGCGAAGCCGTAGTAATCGTCCTGGCTCCACTTCTCGAACGGATGGTGATGGCAACGGGCACATTGAATTCGCAGCCCGAGAAATAGCTGAGCCGTGTCTTCGAGTTGCTGGCTGCTGGTGTTGACCTCTCGATACCAGGCGACTGGCGGGTGTTGGCCGATCTCGCCCTTGGCGGCGACAATGTCGCGGACAAACTCATCGTATGGTTTGTTGTTGTGCAGGCTGTCGCGAATCCAGGCGTGGAAGGCGAACGTGCCGTGCTTGTAACTTGTCTGACGACGCTTGTTGCGCAGCACCGAACTCCACTTGTTGGCGAAGTAATCCGCGTAGTCGGTGCTGGCCAGCAGCTTATCGACCCACCGGGCGCGCTTATCCGCCGACTTGTCGACCAAGAATTGCTCGGCCTCTTCACGGGTCGGCAGGCGCCCGGCGATGTCGTTGGCCGTGCGGCGCAGGAATGTTGCGTCGTCGCAGATGGGCGAGGGCGGAATGCCGATCACCTTGAGCTTCGCGTAAATCGCCGTGTCGATATAATTCTTCGCCGGCGGAAGATTCTCGACCTTGGCCCCCAGCGGAATCGTCGCCCGAAACACGCCGACCTGACCGAGATAGCGGGCCATCACCGCCACGTCGCCGGTGAACATGGCCGTCTTGACCAGTCCGAAGTTGCTGGCTTCGGCCATCTCCGGATTGTTGGGGTCGAACTGTGCGGTCCGCGTTACGTCCTCGGTATGTCCGTCGCTGTAATGGGCGATGACCGTAATCTGCTGCTCGGCGTTGCGGTCCATCGTGACTTGCCGCGGGAAAACCTCGATCTTTGTGATGACCGGGTCGTTGTCTCCGCCGTAGGGCATTCCCTGGGCGATCCAGCGACGCAGTAGACGATACTCGTGTGAGTCGACGTCGAGCCGGCTGCCGCCGCCGTGCGGGACGATGCCCGCGGCTTTTTGCAGCAGCAGGCTGCGGTCGGGCGCCGCCGGGAACAATCGCCGGCCGCGGCCTTCTTTAACGAGGTGCTCGTAATCTTCCTTCGGCACGAAGCCCAACAGGCTCAGGGCGAAGCCGTTCTGGCCGCCCGACTTGCCGTGGCAGCCGCCGCTGTTGCAGCCGTACTTGGTGAAGATCGGCCCGATTTGGTTGGGGAAATTGATCGGCAATTCAATGGCGATGTTGGTGACCTTCACCGAAACGCTGGCCATCTTTCCGCCGGGCTCCTTGGCGGTGATTTTCGCCTGGCCCTCCTTGATCGGCGCGACGTGGCCGGTGGCGTCGATCTCGACGATGCCCGCCGGCTCCGACGTGAAGGCCACCTTGCGGGTCAGGTCGCGAACCTGCTTCGTCGCATAGTGGCCGGTCACGACCAACTGGTCGCGGGCATCGCGGCCGGAGATGATGAACTCGGCCGAGGCGTCGCGGCCCGTGTCGAGCGTGATTTTTTCCAATGCCCCCGGGTCGCCCAATCCGCCGGGCGCGCCGTCGGCGGCTGACAGCGGGTTGCAACAGGCCAGTGAAGTGACGATGGCAAAGCAGGAAAGAAAGGAGGCAGAGCGAATCATGGGGATTCCCTTCTAATGCGGATTGTAGGTGGGAGATTGGCGGGAGGAACCGAATAACGGGTTCGCACCGGGATTATCTCACGAAGCCGGGCGGATTGCAAGAACAAGTAAACATTTATTGATGCGTTTCTGTCAAGTGCAGACACTCATTGGTGCGGAAAAAGCGGATCAGAGAAGATTTCACGCCGCTTGCGGGGATCATCCATCAGCCGTAGGGCGTTAGCCTGGGCTGTTCAAAATTTGGGGTTGACGACCACTGCGGCTGATTCCGTTTCTGTTCCGCTTTGTGTTTGCTCATTTAGGGCTTTTACAGCTGTTTCACTGGAAACACGCCAATTGC